>NZ_CP104381.1:950857-1267810 GCF_030582395.1 Ralstonia pickettii | reverse complement strand
CGTTCTGTCCGGCTTCCAAGTATTGCGTCGCAAGCTGTAATCGGATCGCAGCCCGACGGCCGGTGTCGGCCTTTTGATCGGGGGCGGTCGCGACTTCTCGTGTCTGTGTCTGGACCGACGGCGACAATGCGCACCCGGCGGCTGCCAGCGTGAATACCAGACTGACAGCAGTCGACCAACGCTTCATGCGGTACCCATGCGGTGAGTGGAGTCGGCCCCGATCACCGGGATCTCGACGATCTTGCCGAACTTCCCGCGCTCGGCCAGGCGTGTGCGATCTTTGACCTCGCCAGCGAGCTGACCGCAAGCGGCATCGATGTCATCGCCCCGCGTCTTGCGGATGGTGGTGACAATGCCAGCATCCAACAGCACCTGCGAGAAGCGGCGGATCTGCTCATTGTTCGAGCGCTTCAACCCCGACTCCGGGAAAGGGTTGAAGGGGATCAGGTTGAACTTGCACGGCACGTCGGCCACGACGCGCAGCAGTTCACGGGCATGCTCGACGGTGTCGTTGACACCATCCAGCATGCAGTATTCAAAGGTGATGAAATCGCGCGGCGCGAACTCGAGATAGCGGCGGCAAGCAGCCATCAGTTCGGCCAGCGGGTACTTCTTGTTGAGCGGCACGAGCACGTCCCGCAGCGCATCATTGGATGCATGCAGCGACACGGCAAGTGCCACAGGCACATCGCGCGCAAGACGGTCCATCATCGGCACGACGCCGGAGGTGGATACCGTTACGCGACGGCGTGAAAGGCCATACGCGTTGTCGTCCAGCATCAGCGCCAGAGCGGGCACCACGGCGTCGTAATTCAGCAGCGGCTCGCCCATGCCCATCATGACCACATTGGTGATGACGCGGTCGTCTTTCGGACCACGGCCGAGCTGTTTGCGCATTGCGAATTCCGCCATCCACAGCTGACCGATGATCTCGCCAGTGCTCAGATTGCGCGAGAAACCCTGCTTGCCGGTCGAACAGAACCGGCAGTTGACGGCACACCCCGCCTGAGACGATACGCACAACGTGCCGCGCGTCTCTTCGGGGATGTAGACCGTCTCCACGGCATTGCCCTGCCCCACGTCGACCAGCCACTTGCGCGTGCCATCCGACGAAAGGTGATCGGTAATGACCGCCGGCGCCTGGATGTTGGCGCGGGTCGCAAGCTTTTCGCGCAGCGACTTGGCGAGATCGGTCATCTCGCCAAAATCGGACGCGCCCGACTGATGAATCCAGCGCTGCAACTGCTTGGCGCGAAACGACTTCTCACCCAGGCTCTCGCAGTACGCGAGAAGGCCCTGTGCGTCGAAATCGAGGAGATTCACCACATCGCTCATGACTTGCAACCCGAAACCACAATCCCAGTCTAGTGTTGACGCTTAGCGGCTGTAAATGTTCAGGCCCGGGAAGAAGAACGCAATTTCCACGGCAGCCGTTTCAGCTGCGTCCGAACCGTGCACGGCGTTGGCGTCGATGCTGTCAGCGAAGTCGGCGCGGATGGTGCCCTTCTCTGCCTTCTTCGGATCGGTTGCGCCCATCAGGTCACGGTTCTTGGCGATTGCGTTTTCGCCTTCCAGCGCCTGCACCATCACCGGGCCCGAGATCATGAAGTCCACCAGGTCCTTGAAGAACGGGCGCTCCTTGTGCACAGCGTAGAACTGTTCGGCTTCAGCGCGCGACAGGTGGATCATCTTGGCTGCGACGATCTTCAGGCCGGCACCTTCGAAGCGGGCGTAGATCTGGCCGATGACATTCTTGGCCACGGCATCCGGTTTGATAATCGACAAAGTGCGTTCGAGCGCCATCAAAAACTCCAAAAAATGAAGGTGTTACGTGAAAGATAAACGTTAGATTCTAACACGGGAGGGAACCGGATTGGATGTCAAGCGGTGCAACCGATGGTGACGCGCGGTGGCCGCGGGGGGAGGCGGCACAGTCACTTCCCGCAGCGCACGCCGCCAGCCCGATGAACACGGCTTAGTATCCCCTTATGGAGAGCACGAAAAGTCACGTCCAAAGGGCATTTTCCGTCCCGATTGCCCTCCCGCCGCCGGAACCGCGTGGCATGCTGACTCTCCAAGTAAGGACGAGGTGGCTTGCAAAAGCCCGCCTCGGATGCCACATTCGCTGTGTCGTCGCATTGTCTGCAATGTCATTCACCCAAGGAGTTCGCATGGACAACCAACTCAACACGTACGGTTTTGGCGCTTCCGGCACCGCCGGCGCGTTGGCCGTCCGCAATCGCGTGCTGCGCAATACCTATTGGCTGCTCGCGCTTTCCATGATCCCCACCATCCTCGGTGCCTGGATCGGCGTCGCCACCGGCTTCAACCTGATGGGACGCAACCCGCTGATGGGTTTCGTCATCTTCATGGCAGTGGCTTTTGGTTTCTTCTACGCCATTGAGCGCTTCAAGAACAGCGGCGTCGGCGTGGCATTGCTGCTTGGCTTCACCTTCTTCATGGGGCTGATGCTGTCCCGGTTGATCGGCATGATTCTGGGCTTCTCGAATGGCGCGTCACTCATCATGACGGCGTTCGGAGGAACAGCGATCATCTTCGGCGTGATGGCGACGGTCGCCACGGTCAGCAAGCGCGATTTCTCGGGCCTGGGTAAGTGGCTGTTCATGGGCGTGCTGGTGCTGATCGTTGGCTCGGTGGCCAACATCTGGCTGCAACTGCCCGCGATGATGCTGACGATCTCGGTACTGGCTATCGCGATCTTCTCGGCGTACATCCTGTTCGACGTGCAGCGCATCGTGAACGGCGGCGAGACCAACTACGTGACGGCTACCCTGGCCATCTACCTGGACGTCTACAACATTTTTACGAACCTGCTGGCCATCCTGGGGATCTTCGGCGGGAATCGCAACTGAGCGAACCTTACCCCGCAGTGCGCTAGCAATAGCGTGGTGCAAAAAAAACCGGCGCCTCATGCGCCGGTTTTTTTTGCACGCAGATTGCGTGATGCGTACTTAGTCACGCTCGAATACCGCCATCGATTCCACGTGCGAGGTGTGCGGAAACATATTGACCACCCCTGCGCCCGCCAGCCTGTATCCGGCCTCATGCACGAGCAAACCCGCATCGCGCGCCAGCGTTGCAGGGTTGCATGACACGTAGACGATACGCTTAGGCAGCAAATCAGCGGCCTCACCGCCACGTTGAGACAACTCAGCCAGTGCCTTGGACACAGCCAACGCACCTTCGCGCGGCGGATCGATCAGCCAACGATCGAACTTGCCCAGAGCGGCAATATCATCGGCCGACACTTCGAAGAGATTGCGGCAAGCGAACGTCGTTTTCGCGTCCAAACCGTTGTGCTGGGCGTTGGCGAGCGCCCGGGTTGTCAGCGCCTCGCTGCCTTCGATGCCCATGACTTCGCGCGCCCGCGTCGCCATTGGCAGCGTGAAGTTGCCGATACCGCAGAACAGGTCAAGGAGCCGATCGCTGGGCCGGGCATCGAGCAACTTCAGCGCCCGCGACATCAGCACCCGGTTGATCTGGTGATTGACCTGCGTGAAATCCGTCGGTTTGAACGGCATCGTGATGCCAAACTCCGGCAGCGTGTACGTCAGTGTACGGTCGAGGGGATAGAACGGATAGACGGTGTCCGGCCCCTTGGGTTGCAGCCAGAACTGAACGTTGTGCTGATCGGCAAAAGTGCGCAGCTCGGCCTCATCCTCGGCGGTGATGGGCTCCAGATTGCGCAAAACCAGCGCGGTCACGTCCTGCCCGACCGCCAGCTCGATCTGCGGCATACGTTGCACGATCGACAGGCGCCCCACCAACTCGCGCAACGGCACCAGCAGCGCGGATACGTGCGGCGGCAGCACCTCGCACGACGTCATGTCGGCCACGTAGCTGCTCTTGCGCTCGTGGAAGCCCACCAGCACACCACCTTTGGCCGCAACATGGCGCACGGTCAAGCGGGCGCGATAGCGGTAGCCCCAGTCGGGGCCGGCAATCGGTCGGAACACGACGTCCGGACGCAGCTTGGCCAGATGCCACAGGTCGTCTTCCAGCACGCGCTGCTTGATCGCGACCTGTGCGCGCGAATCCAGATGCTGCATCGAGCAGCCACCGCACACGCCAAAGAACTTGCAATGCGGCGTCACGCGCGAGGCGGACTGGCGCAAAATGTCCACCACGCTCGCCTGCTCGTACGACGACTTCACGCGATGACTGCGATACATGACGCGCTCACCCGGCAATGCGCCTTCGACGAAGACCACCTTGCCCGGCGTACCATCTTCATTGGTCAAGCGGCCGATGCCGCGCGCTTCGCCGTCGAGGGAGACGATGTCCAAAGGGCCGGCCACGGGCATCTCCGGTTTACGGCGGCCACGTGGTTTGGCGGGCGGCGCGTCCGTAGCGGCGATTGCTGAATCAGGAGAGGAAGGCGTGACGTTAGGTGCAGCTTGAGACACGAGCGAGCCTGGGCAAAATGAGGACAAGGGCGGCATTGTAAGACACCGGAGGACCAGCATGGGCACCGTCATCCTGACGTGGAATATCCAGTGGGGCCGCGGCGCCGACGGGCAAGTCAGCCTCGAGCGCCAACTCGCGCACGCACGTGCCATGTCCGAATTCGACGTGTTGTGCCTGCAGGAAGTCACCTCCGGCTTAAGCGACCTGCCAGGCCGACCAGGCATCGATCAATGGAGCGAACTCGCCGACGCGCTTGGCTCCGACTACACCGTGATCGGCGGGTTCGCGCTGGAGCGGCACAACGGCACACATGTGCAGCGCTTTGGCAACGCGATCGCCACACGTCTGCCCGTGCATTACGTCCGGCGCCACGCGCTGCCGTGCCCGCCCGATGCCACGCCATACATGCCGCGCATGGCCATTGAGGCGATCGTCCAAGCGCCGTTTGGCGCGCTGCGCGTCGTCACAACGCATCTGGAGTATTACTCGGAGCCTCAACGTCTGGCGCAAATCGATGCGCTGCGCGCGATCCACACAGAAGGTTGCGCACGCGCGCTTCAACCATCGGTGCTTGGCTCAGAGCCAGAAACAGGCCCATTTCGCCCGCTTGCGCAGACCACGGCAACCATCATTTGCGGTGATTTCAATTGCAGGCCGGATTCCACACCGAAGCGCTTGGCCACCGTGCCGTTCACTCGGGAAGCCGCTTTGCATGATGCGTGGGAGATCGCGCACGGCACCACGCCGCAGCCACCGACCTTTGGTGTGCACGACCGCGCGGGCTGGACAGAATCCGCCTACGCGTGCGATTTCATGCTGATCAGCGATCCATTGAAGCCGCGCGTGCTGCGGATGGAAGTCAACAGCACCACGCAAGCATCGGATCACCAACCGATGCTGCTGGAGCTTCGGAACGACTGAATGGAACTGGAGGAGAAAGAAGAGAGGCAGCGGCGCCTTACAGCACCGCGTCCTTACGCACGCCCTGCGAAGCGAAATGGCGCTTGAGCTTGACCAGCGCTTCCTGCTGAATCTGACGAACACGTTCGCGCGTCAGGCCCATCTCGGCGGCCAGCTCTTCCAGAGTCGCAGGCTCGATGTAATTGAGGCCGAAGCGGCGCTCCACCACATAGCGGTGCTTGTCGGACAAGCGCGCAAGCCACGACTTCATCAGCAGTGAAAGCTCGCGATGTGCCACCTCCTGATCCGGCGAGGCACCATGCTCGTCCGATAGGAAATCGAGCAGGCTCGTACCCGGATCAAGATCGAACGGTGTGTCGAGCGAAGTCGTGTGCTCGTTGAGCGAGAGCACGTCCTGCACTTCTTCCGTGGTCTTGCCGAGCAGGTGGGCGATGTCTTCGAGGCTTGCGTCGCGGCCGTCCACACCACTCTTTTCGAGATGGCGCTTAGCGCGCAACACTTGATTGAGCTCACGAATCACATGCACCGGCAGACGGACCGTACGCGCCTGATTCATGATCGCGCGTTCGATGCTCTGGCGGATCCACCACGTTGCATACGTCGAGAAACGGAACCCGCGTTCCGGATCGAATTTTTCGATCGCGTGCATCAGACCCAGGTTGCCCTCTTCGATCAAATCAAGGAGCGGCACACCGCGGTTCAGATAGCCCTTCGCGATGCTTACGACCAAGCGCAGGTTGCGCTCGATCATGACCTGGCGCGCGGCAAATTCGCCCGCCTTGGCCAGCGTCGAAAAATGCAGCTCCTCCGCTGGGGTCAGGAGCGGCTTGATGCTGATGCGATTGAGGTAGTGCTGAACCGTGTCGGCGGCCAGTTCGGCCTGCAGCACCTTGCGGAAATCTTCCTCGGGTGCGGCCTCCTCGGCCTCTTCACCCTCTTCCTCTTCTTCATCCGGCTCGTCGGCACTGTCCGACGTATCGTTGAGATCAGCAGAATCGGAGGCAGGTAGATCGTCGACCAGCGCGTCGACGACTTCGATCTCTTCAGCAGGAGGCTGTGCCGCGCCGCGCGCACGCCGCCCCGCGCGCCCATTCGGGGTGCTCTGGCCCTCTACAGCAGCGTCGATGTTGTCATCGGCGGGGGTGACGGGCGTGGCAGCTTTCTGGCGCGGCATGCATACCTCTATTGAGGCGGCAAGTAGCGCATCGGATCGACCGGCTTACCGTTACGGCGCACTTCAAAATGAAGCTTCACGCGATCCGCATCGGTACTGCCCATTTCGGCGATCTTCTGCCCTTTCTTGACCGTGGATTGCTCGGTGACCAGAACCTTGTCGTTGTTGCCGTAGGCGGTCAGGAACGTGTCGTTGTGTTTGATGATGACAAGATTCCCGTACCCACGCAAGGGTCCAACGTGGATCACTTTTCCGTCGTCGGCAGCGACCACCGCATCACCACGTTTGCCACCAATGTCGATGCCCTTGTTGCTCTTGTCATCGAAACGGTTGATGAGCGAGCCGCGTGCCGGCCAAGCCAGGGAAATTGCGCTGTCGCTTGCCCCGGCAGGAGCGGTGGACGCCGCTGCGGACGGCGCGGTGGCTGGCGTGGAGTCGACCGGCTGCGTAGTTGTGTTAGGCGGGCGAACCGGCGTGACGATGGCCCCGCTGCTGCTGACATCGGCGTTCGGCGGAACAACGCGTAGCAGCTGATCGACTTCGATCTGGTTCGGGTTGGCGATGTTGTTCCAGGCCACAAGGTCTCGCGGCGCCTGGCCGTTGCGCAGGGCGATGCTGTACAAGGTATCGCCACGCTTGACGCGATAGTAGCCGGGGGGCGGCGGCTCTTGCGATACGGTCCCAGCGCTGCCGGCACGCGAGGTGCGGTCGAGAACGGGGGCCTGATTGCCGGAGGATGCGCAAGCCGCCAATAGTGCGGCCGACACCATCGCCACGGCGAGCCGGCCTGCGCGTGCGGGGCTTGGACGGTTCATGGAGCTCCGGGAAGTGAACATGCTAAACAGTTCCTGATTTTAACGGGACAAAGAAAACGCCTTCAAGCGCGGTACTGTGAAACTGAAAGCGGCTGCGGCGCTCGATGAGAACGAGCTGCTGCGCGGGGCCACTGTTGCGGTCGGTGGCCACTGGGGCAACCAGCCGGCCGCCGACAGTAAGCTGGTCGAGCAGCGCCTGCGGCACCTCCAGCCCCGCCGCCGCCAGGATGATGGCGTCGAACGGCGCGGCCTTCGGCAGCCCCAGCATGCCGTCGCCATAGTGCAGACGGATGTTTGGCACGCGGAGTGGCCGCAAGTTCGCTTTGGCTTTTTCGTGCAGCGGACGAACGCGCTCGATGGAGTACACCTCGTCGGCGAGTTGCGCCAGAACGGCTGCCTGGTAGCCGCAGCCAGTGCCGATTTCCAGCACACGTGCCAGCGGCATGCCGGTGCGGCCCGACCGTCCACTTAACAACAACTCGATCATCCGCCCGACCACTGACGGCTTCGAGATCGTTTGCTGATGGCCGATCGGCAGTGCGGAATCCTCATACGCCTGCGACGCCAGGCCAGCATCGACAAACAGATGGCGCGGCACGGTGCCGATCGCTGCCAGCACGCGCTTGTCACTCACGCCGCCGGCTTGCACCCGGCCAACCAATGCCTGACGCGCGCGGTCCGACGCCATGCCGCCCGCCGCCGCATGCGCTGCCGCTGTGCGTGCCTGCACAGCGCTCGCAGCGACGGCGCCGACCGCGGCGTCGACCCCCGCCACACGTTGCGGCGCGGGTGCGGGGGCGGAAGCGGGCGACGCGCGCTCCACGGATGCCGCGCGCACCGGCGTGGGGCGCGAGACTGCGCTTACCCCGGACGAGATTCGCGTTTTACGCTGGGGCTCCGCCGGCTTACGCTCGACCACTGCATCGAGCGTCAACGGGAAGCGCCGGTCGCGCGGGCGTTCAGACATGAGCCACCGGGCCGATCATGGTGTCTGCCAGCGGCGCACCGTGCGCAGTTGGGCCGTATCGGTCAGATCGAGCTGCAGCGGCGTCAGCGAGACGAAGCCGTGCGCAACGGCGTGGAAATCGGTGCCCTCGCTGGCGTCTTTTGCATCGCCGGCGGCACCGACCCAGAAGATCGGCTCACCGCGCGGATTGGCCTGACGGATCACCGGCTGCGACTGATGCCGCTTGCCCAGACGCGTCGCACGCCAACCAGCCAGCTCGGCGTACGGCAGATTCGGGATGTTGACGTTCAGCAGGACCGGCCCGTCCAGCGGATCGGACAGATAGCGCTCGACCACCTCGCGGGCAATGCGCTCGGCGGCGTCGAGGTGCGTCCAGCCCTTGTCGGCCTGCGAAAACGCAATCGACGGAATACCGAACAGGTAACCTTCGATGGCGGCGGCGACCGTGCCGGAATACAGCACGTCTTCACCCATGTTCTGGCCCTGGTTGATACCGGAGACGACCAAGTCGGGCTTCTCTTCGATCATGCCGGTGAGCGCGATGTGAACGCAATCCGTCGGCGTGCCGTTGACGAAGCGAAAACCCTTCTGGGCACCTTCCGTCGCTTCGAACACCGAAAGCGGACGCTGCAGCGTCAGCGAGTTGGACGCGCCGCTGTGGTTCTGTTCTGGTGCGACCACCGTCACGCGGCCGAGGGGGCTCAGCGCGCGATGCAGCGCTGCAAGCCCAGGGGCGAGGTATCCGTCGTCGTTGGCAATGAGAATATGCATGGCGCGGATTGTAACCGAGCAACGTCCGCGAATCGTGCTTGGGCACACGTTCTACACGCATACAAAATATGCATCGACAGGCCGCGCGATTCATCGTGGCCGGCCAAATCGAACGACCGTGCTTTTATTCGGTTACACTGCCACGCGAGATCGCGTGCAATGCATGCGAGATGGCGAACAATCCAACGCAAGACTGTTGAGGAGACACATGATGAAAGCCGTCGTCTGCAAGACCTGGGGCCCGCCCGAATCGCTGGTGATCGAAACATTGCCGGATCTCTCGCCCGGCGCCGGCGAAGTCGTGATCGACGTCAAGGCCGCGGGAGTGAATTTTCCTGACGTGCTGATCATCCAGAACAAGTACCAGTTCAAGCCGGAGCTGCCGTTCACGCCCGGTTCGGAAGTCGCGGGCGTGGTCAACGCGGTCGGCGAAGGCGTGTCGCACCTGAAGGCCGGTGACCACGTGATTGCCTTTCTTGGCCAGGGCGCCTTTGCTTCGCAGGTCAAGGCATCGGCCAAGGTCGTCATGCCGATGCCACCGGGCATGGCTTTCGATACCGCCGCCGCATTTACGCTCACGTACGGCACATCGCACCACGCAGTGGTCGATCGCGGGCAATTGAAGGCTGGCGAAACGATGCTGGTGCTCGGCGCGGCGGGCGGCGTCGGGCTGGCGGCTATCGAGATCGGCAAGGCGATCGGCGCGCGCGTGATCGCGGCTGCATCGAGCGACGAAAAACTGGCAGTCTGCAAGGACCACGGCGCGGATGCGCTGATCAACTATTCGACCGAAGACCTGCGCGAGCGCATCAAGGAACTGACCGACGGCAAAGGCCCGGACGTGATCTACGACCCGGTTGGAGGCATTTACGCGGAGCCGGCATTCCGCTCGATCGCCTGGCGTGGCCGCTACCTCGTAGTCGGCTTTGCCAACGGTGAGATCCCGAAGATGCCGCTGAACCTGGCGTTGCTGAAAGGCGCATCGCTGGTGGGTGTGTTCTGGGGGGAATTTGCCCGCCGCGAGCCCAAGGCGAATCTGGCGAACATGATGCAGATGCTCGGCTGGATGCAGGAAGGCAAGATCCGGCCGCACATCTCGGCGCGCTATCCATTGGAACAGACGACACAGGCGCTGCTGGACATGGCAGCGCGCAAGGTGACGGGCAAGGTCGTCATCCAGCCCTAAAAACATCAGCGCTGAACGAAAAAAAACCGCGCAGGGTAATCGCCTGCGCGGCTTTTTTCTTCGGCACAACCGGTGATCAGGCCGCTTCTTCCAGCGTCGGATAGTCGGTGTAGCCCTTTTCCCGGCCGCCGTAGAACGTTGCACGATCCGGCTTGTTAAGCGATGCGCCGGCACGGAAGCGCGCCACCAGATCAGGATTGGCGATGAACGGGCGACCGAACGCAACGGCATCGGCCAGACCGGAGGCGATCATCTGTTCGCCCTCTTCCGCCGTATATTGGCCGCACACAATAAGCGTGCCCTTGAATGCGTCGCGCAGTTGGCGGCGGAAATCGTTGCTCAGTTCGGGGCCGCCTGCCCAGTCGGGTTCGGCGATGTGCAAGTAAGCGATGCCGCGCTTGGTCAGCTCGCGAGCGAGGTACAGCGCGCTCTCTTCTGTTTGCTCGTCGGCAATGTCGTGCGCCACGAAGTGCGGCGACAGGCGGATGCCGACGCGGTCTGCGCCAATCTCGGCGATGGCGGTGTCGACCACTTCAAGGATCAGGCGGGCGCGGTTTTCCAGCGAGCCGCCATATTGGTCGGTGCGCTGGTTGCTGTTGGTCGACAGGAATTGGTGCAGCAGGTAACCGTTGGCGGCATGGAATTCAACGAAATCGAAACCGGCGCGGCGCGCACGGAGCACCGCCTGGCGGTATTGCGCGATCACACCGGGGATTTCTTCCGTGGCGAGAGCGCGTGGCTCGCTGGTCGGCACATTGGCGGGCGTGCCGTCGGGTTGCACAACAAAGCTCTGCGCGCCCTTGGCGACGATGGCAGACGGCGCGACGGGAGCCTGGCCGTTTTCTTGCAGCAGCGTGTTGGAAATACGGCCCACGTGCCACAGCTGTTGCGAGATGCGGCCGCCCTTGGCGTGCACAGCATCCACTACCGCCTTCCAGCCGGCTTCCTGTTCGTCGGTGTACATGCCCGGTGTCCACGCGTAGCCCTGGCCTTGGCGGGAAATTTGCGTGGCCTCTGTAACGATGAGGCCGGCCGTTGCACGCTGCGCGTAATACGTCACGTTCAGTTCGGTCGGCACGTCACCCGGCTGACCGGCGCGCGAGCGCGTAAGCGGCGCCATCACGACACGATTGGCGAGGGTCGTACGGCCGGTCTGAACCGGGGACAGCAGTTGTTGAGTCATATCAGCTCCTGAAGGACACTATTCGACCGGTCATCTAGTACCGGAATCAAAGAAAAAGCGAGGAACGTGCCTCGCTGGCAATGGTTTGCACCGGAATCAATGTTTGCGCGTGGCCAGCAGGATTTCCGTTTGCGCCACACAACTCTTGAACGGAGCGACGGTGCGGTGCGCCTTGGCCAGCAGCGCACCTCCCATCCACATGGCGTACAGACCCTCGGCGAGTTGGCGCGCGTCCTGCACAGGCGCCAACGAGCCGTCGGCGACACCGGCCTCGATTGCGGTGGCGATGCGCTCGACCATGCGCGTCATCCCAGTCGACAAGACCTTGCGCATTGGTTCCGACAAGTCCGACACCTCACCCGAAAGCTTGACGGCGAGGCACGTGACTTCGCACGCGCTGCGCTCATGCAGATCGATCCAGGCCGTGAAGTAGCGCAGCAGCCGCTCGCGGGCGGTGAGGCGCGAGTCGTTGAAGAGGCTGACAACGCCCGCATCGTAGTCCTGGAAATAGCGCTCCAGCATGGCAACGCCAAAGTCTTCCTTGGACCCAAAGTAGTAATAGAACGAGCCCTTAGGCACCTGCGCACGGCCCAGGATTTCCGCCAACCCCACGGCCGAAAAACCGCGCCCGAGGATCAACTCGGCACCGGCTTCCAGGATGCGATCGCGGGTGTCGTGCCGGGCTTCAGCGCCTTCAGCGGTGACGGGTTCGGGGTGCTTGCTCATGATGGGTTCCATTGTAGTAGACCGACCGTCTAGTTGCATGACCCTGCTCTGGGCAGGGTCGATGTGACGTTCGCATTGTCGGCTCGCCCGCTCAGAGCTTTTCGGTCTCGCCGCTCTTCGGTTGCCAGCGCATCAGGCGTTTTTCCATCAAGCCGACGAGCCGGTCCAGCACGAGCGCAAATACCGTCAGCACGACGATGCCCGCAAAGACAGTGTTGATGTCGAACGTCCCTTCGGCCTGGAGGATCAAGTAACCGACACCGCGCGCTGAGCCGAGGTATTCGCCCACCACCGCCCCCACGAACGCCAGGCCCACCGACGTGTGCAGCGATGAGAACACCCAGCTCGTCGCGCTCGGCAGGTAGACAAACCGCAGCAATTGTCGCTGCGATGCGCCCAGCATGCGCGCATTGGCCAGCACGACCGGACTCACCTCCTTCACGCCCTGGTAGACGTTGAAGAAGACGATGAAGAACACCAGCGTCACCGCCAGGGCGACCTTTGACCAGATTCCCAACCCGAACCACACGCCGAAGATCGGCGCCAGGATCACGCGCGGCATCGAGTTGGCCGCCTTGATGTACGGGTCAAGCACCGCCGAGGCCGCCGGGCTCAGCGCCAGCCACAGGCCTGCGCCCAGGCCGGTGGCCGTGCCGATGGCAAATGCCAGCACGGTCTCGGCCAGCGTCACGGCAAGGTGTTGGTAGATATCGCCCTCAGTGACGAACCATGCCCAGATGCGCTGGGCAACGATGAGCGGTTCTCCGAAGAAGAACGCAACTTCCTGCGAGCGCGTGGCGAAGTGCCACACGCCCAACGTGACGACCAGCAGGCCAAGCTGCCAGGTGCGCAGCGCGAATGGAGAAAGCGGACGGTTAGCCATGGATGCAATCGATCAGATTCAGGTCAAGCCACGCGCCGGTGCTGCGCATAGCCCTTGAGCACTTCTTCACGCAGTACATCCCAAATGCGCGAATGGAGGTCGACAAAGCCGGCCTGATCACGAATCTCGGCCACGTCGCGCGGGCGCGGCAGGTCGATCTTGAATTCGCCGATCGGGTGAGTGCCGGGGCCGGCGGCCAGAACGACCACGCGGTCGCTCATGGCAATGGCTTCGTCCAGATCGTGGGTGATGAACAGCACCGCCTTACGCTTTGCGGCCCAGAGATCGAGCACCTCGTTCTCCATCAGCTGGCGCGTCTGGATGTCGAGCGCTGAGAACGGCTCGTCCATGAGGATGATGTCTGGGTCGAGCACCAGCGTTTGCGCCAGGCTCACCCGTTTGCGCATGCCGCCGGAAAGCTGATGCGGATAGCGGTCTTCAAAGCCCGCCAGCCCGACGCGCGCGAGCCACGACATGGCAAGGTCACGCGCCTCCTTGTCGGGCATGCCTCGAAACTCCAGCCCGGCCATCACGTTGTCGAGCGCGCTACGCCACGGCATAAGGGCCTCGGCCTGGAACATGTAGCCGGCCCGACGATTGATGCCGAGCAGCGGCTCGCCAAACACCCGCACCTGCCCGGAAGACGGCTGCAGCAGGCCCGCCGCCAGATTCAGCAACGTAGATTTGCCGCAGCCGGTCGGGCCCACCACGGAAACGAACTCGCCGGCCTGTACTTCCAGCGAGGTGTTTTGCACAGCGGTGTAGCGCTGGCCCGGCGTATCGGGCGAGATGAACGTGCAGGTGATCTGATCGAACGAAAGCGCGGGATGTGGCATGGTCTGCGGTCCAAAAGCAATGCGCCCGGGCGGAACCGGGCGCGTTGCTGAAAGCCTGTGGAAACTACTTGTACTTGGCGTTGGCCTTCTGCACGAAGGCATTGGTGAAGGTCTGGTCGAGCTTGATCTGCTTGCCCTTCACTTCCGCATCAAATTCCGACAGCGTGCGCAATGCCGTGGCAGGGCCGTCGGCCGGCATCGTCCCATCCGGAGAGATGGCCTCCCGCACCTTTTCCCACGCCGCCAGATACAGCGCACGATCGCCCAACAGATAGGCTTCCGGCACCGTCTTGACGATGTCGGAGGGGCCCGCCTTCTGCAACCACTTGAGCGCGCGCACCATGGCGTTGGTCATGGCCTGCGTCGTGTTCGGATTCTTCTGGATGAACGCGGTGGAGGCATACAGGCAGCCGGCCGGCATGTTGCCGCCAAATACTGCCTTCGTATCGGCCAGCGTGCGAGTGTCCGATACCACGCGGACTTCATTCTTCTGCGTCAACATCGACATCACGGGATCCAGGTTCGCCAGGGCGTCGATCTGACCAGCACGCACGGCGGCAATCGCTCCGCTGCTCGGGCCCACGCCAATGATCGACACTTCGTTCGGCTTGATGCCGGCGCGCGCCAAAACGTAGTTGACCATGATGTTGGTCGACGAACCGGGAGCCGTCACGCCGATCTTCTTGCCTTTCAAATCGGCGATCGACTTGTAGTTGGGCATCGTCTTGTTGTTGACCGCCAGCACAATTTGCGGGGCACGCCCTTGGAGCAAGAACTCCTGGTACATCTGGCCCTTGGCCTGCAGCACCAGGGTGTGCTCGTACGCGCCGCTCACCACGTCGGCGCTGCCGCCGACCACGGCCTGCAGCGCTTTTGCGCCGCCGGCAAAGTCGACGATTTCAACGTCCAGGCCTTCGTCCTTGAAGTAGCCCAGGCGCTCGGCAATTGTCAGCGGCAGGTAATAGAACAGGGCCTTGCCTCCCACCGCGATGGTGACCTTGCTCTTTTCAGGTTTGCCCTGCGCCAGAACAGCGGGGCTGGCAGTCAGCAGGCTCGTCGCGCACAGTGCTGCGCCTATCCATTTTGCCCAGCGCCCCATGACTCGTGTCCCCATGCCTGTCTCCTGTTCTTTGGCTTTCACTGCCTTGGCGGCGATATTACCGCAACGATTTCCAACACGACATGCGGGATCGTCCTAGCTCTTTAGCGCTTGGCTTCGGCCACGATGCCTTGCGAAACCAGCGCGTCGATCTGCGCATCGGTCAGGCCGTGGCCGCGCAGAACGTCCCGCGTGTGCTGGCCAAGGCGCGGCGCGCTCGCCTGCACGGCGCCGGGTGTGGCGGAAAGCTTGGGCACCACGCCCGGCATCTCGACCTCGATGCCCGACTGCGCGCGCACGGTTTCGATCACGCCGCGCGCGCGGTAGTGCGGGTCGGCGGCGATGTCGGCGATGGTGTAGATCGGGCCGCTGGGCACTTCGGCCGCATGCAGCGCGGTCAGAACATCAGCGATGGGTAGCGTGCTCGTCCAGGCATTGATAGCTGCGTCGATTTCCTCTGCCCGTGCCGCGCGGCCGTCGTTGCGGGCCAGGCCAGGATCGTCCGCCAGATCTTGCCGGCCCATGTGTTGCATCAGGCGGCGGAAGATGTTGTCGCCGTTGGCGGCAATCAGAACGTATTCGCCACCGGCGCAGCGGTAGGCATTCGACGGTGCGATGCCCGGCAGCGCCCCGCCCGCCGGCTGGCGGATTGCGCCGAACACCGAATACTCTGGCAGCAGGCTCTCCGTCAGGTTGAACACGGATTCATACAACGCCACGTCGATCACCTGCCCCTTGCCGCCGCGCGCATCGCGTTCGTACAGCGCCAGTAGCACGCCCAACGCGCCATGCAAACCGGCGATGGTGTCGCCGAGCGACAGCCCGGCCCGGGCAGGCGGGCGCCCCGGCTCACCGGTCAAATAGCGCAGGCCGGCCATGGCTTCGGCAATGGCCGCAAAGCCGGGCTCATCGCGTTTGGGCCCCGTCTGGCCATAGCCTGACACGCGCAACATGATGAGCTTCGGATTCACCGCCGAAAGCGCCTCGTACGAGAGCCCCCACTTTTCCATCGTGCCGGGCCGGAAGTTTTCGATCAGGACATCGGCTTCGGCCGCCAGCTTGCGTACGACTTCCTGCCCTTGCGGCACCCGCAGGTCGACACAGACCGACTGTTTGTTGCGCGACTGCGCCTCCCACCAGACTGATGTGCCCTCGTGCAGCATCCGCCATTTGCGCAGCGGGTCGCCCTGCCCCGGCGGCTCGATCTTGATGACCTGTGCGCCAAAGTCGGCGAGCGTCTTCGCTGCAAACGGCCCGGCAATCAGTTGCCCGAGTTCGAGCACGCGGATGTCCTGCAAAACCTGTGTCGGCATGGTCGTATGGAGTGGGAGAGCGTTGAATTCAGAGTACGGCGGAGTTGCCAAGCAGATGCGTCATCAACAGGCGAGCGGAGCTGGTCAGCGCATCGGGGTCACGCACGCCCACCAGCAGCCGGCGATGCGCCCATTCGTCTTGGAGCGCCACGAGCGCCAGACCGGCGCCCGGCAGGCTCGATACATGGCTTTGTGCGGCGATGCGCGGCAACACGCCCACGCCCAGGCCGGAGGCCACCATCCGGCAGACGGCTTCAAAGCTGCGCACCTGGATGCGCAGGCGCAACGGCTTGCCCAGACGCAAGCTCTCGTCGACCAGTTGCGCGGCGAGCGACGTGCCCGGCGGCAGGCTGACGAAATCGAAGTCCAAGGCGTCGACGAAATGAACCTGCTTGCGCGCGGCCAACGGATGCCCGCGGGGCGTGACCATGGCGAGATCGTCCTCGCGGTAGTCGAACGATTGCAGCCCTTCACACGGCGTACCGGCCGCGAAGATCCCAAGGTCTGCCCGGTTCTCGCGCAGCGCGGCAACGATATCGCCGCTGTCCTGCTCTTCCAGCGCGATGCGGATCGCCGGATTGGCCAGCATGAAGGCGGCCAGGTCGTCAGCCAGGAATTGTGTGATCGACGAGGTATTGGCCCACACGCGCACCAGCCCGCGCGTGCCGGCGGCGAAGTCGGACAGCGCACCGGCCATACGTTCAACGTCCTGCAAGATGCCCACGGCGTGACGGAAGCACGCCTGACCTGCCTCAGTCAGTTCCACGCCGGCGGCATGGCGATACAGCAACGGTGCGCCCACGGCGGCTTCCAGATCGGAAATCCGCTTGCTTGCAGCGGCCACAGCCAAATGTGATTGCCGCGCTCCGGCAGAGATGCTGCCCAGCCGAGCCACCGCCACGAAGAGGCCAAGGGTGACGAGATCGAAGCGGGCGAGATTCATGATGCGGATAATTCGGCGGAGTTGGGGAAACGCGACAGGTTAATGCGAATCGTTACAATTTTCATCGGCAAGTCATGACCTGGCGCTTAGGATGGCGCGGTTTTTTGCCTCATCCCGCCTGCACCAGCCAGGATTCTAGCGGTTGCCCTCTTTGTCGTAATTCATGCCCTCGCTGCCTCTTCACGTGATCCCCCGCCGTCCAATCTCAATCTCTCTGATGGGCGCCGCAAAACAAGCGATGGCCGCCTTCATGCTCGCATTGAGTCTGCAAAGCGCTGCGCTGGCGGCTGGCGCGGAAACGCCCGCCGCGGACATCCCTGAGCCGGAGCGATGGAACGTGCATGGACAGTTCACCAACGTGACGCAATGGCATCCGTCGTTCCGCTCGCCGTACAGCGGCACCAATAGCCTCACGCCTGACAACAACACCAAGGAGACGGTCGACGTCACGCTCTACCTCGGCCTGCGCCTGTGGAAGGGTGCCGAGCTGTACGCGAACCCGGAAATCGACCAAGGTTTTGGACTTAGCAATACGGTCGGTCTGGCCGGCTTTTCAAGCGGAGAGGCCTACAAGATCGGCAACAATGCTCCCTACCGCAAGCTGCCGCGCTTGTTCCTACGGCAGGTCATCAATCTCGGCGGCGAGCAACAAGCAGT
Source organism: Ralstonia pickettii (assembly GCF_030582395.1). Taxonomy (NCBI): domain Bacteria; kingdom Pseudomonadati; phylum Pseudomonadota; class Betaproteobacteria; order Burkholderiales; family Burkholderiaceae; genus Ralstonia; species Ralstonia pickettii. The sequence continues at coordinate 1,249,908 of NZ_CP104381.1, read as the reverse complement.
AGAGTCAGCCCCCAACCAGCTTGCCGGCAGCCGCTCGGCGGACAACCTCACCATCACCGTCGGCAAGTTCTCGGTGGTAGACATATTCGACACGAACACGTACGCGCACGACCCGCGCGGCGATTTCCTGAACTGGGCGGTGATCGATGCCGGCGCATTCGACTATGCAGCGGACGCCTGGGGCTACACGCATGGTCTGGCGGTGGAATGGACGCAATCGTGGTGGTCGCTGCGCGGCGGACTCTTCGCGCTTTCGGTGGTACCCAACAGTGTCACGATCGACACCACGTGGAAGCAGTACCAGTGGGTGGGCGAATTTGAAGCGCGCCACGATTGGTTCGGCCGCCCGGGCAAGATCAAGCTGCTTGCCTTTGCAACACGTGGCCGCATGGGTGGCTATGGCGATGCGGTCAGCCTCGCCCAACAGACGGGCGACACGCCGGACACGGGCCTCGTGCGGCGCCTCGCCTGGCGCCCCGGCGTTGCCTTGAACCTGGAGCAGGAAATCACCTCCGACCTGGGCGTCTTTGCGCGGGCCAGCATGAACGACGGCAGCAAGGAAACATACGAGTTCACCGATATCAACCAGTCAGTGTCGGCCGGGTTCTCGCTTAAGGGCAATCGTTGGGGGCGCCCGAACGACACGTTCGGTGCCGCCGTGGTGGTGAACGGCCTGTCGCGCGCGGCACGCCAATATTTCGCGGCCGGCGGCATGGGCGTATTGATTGGTGATGGCGCGCTCAACTACGGCACCGAACGCATCGCCGAGCTGTACTACAACTGGGCAGCCATCAAGCACCTCACGCTCGGACTGAACTACCAGTATGTCGTCCATCCCGCGTACAACCGGGATCGCGGCCCGGTATCGATCGTCGGGGCACGCGTCCACGCCGAATTCTAAGCAACTGCGGAAGATCAGAGTTGGCGCCGGTCCAGTACGGCGCGAGCGATGGTACCCGCGTCCACGTATTCCAGCTCCCCGCCTACCGGCACGCCACGCGCAAGACGCGTCGCCTTGATGCCGCGCGCCTTCAACATCTCGCCAATGTAATGGGCCGTCGCCTCACCTTCGCTGGTGAAGTTGGTTGCGAGAATGACCTCGGTGCACGGTCCGCCCAACGCAGGATCGGTCGCACGGGCCAGCAAGCGTTCAAGGTGAATCTCTTTGGGGCCGATGTTGTCCAGCGGCGAGAGCCGCCCCATCAGCACGAAGTATTGGCCGCGATAGGTCAGCGTCTGCTCGATCATCATCTGATCAGCCGGCGTTTCCACCACGCACAGGACCGAAGCGTCACGGCGCGTGTCAAGGCAGGTCTCGCAAACATCCTGCTCGGTAAAGGTATTGCAGCGGCTGCAGTGCTGGATCGATTCCGTCGCCTCCGACAGTGCCCGCGCCAGTTGCGCGGCGCCTTCGCGGTCATGCTGCATGAGGTGATACGCCATCCGCTGGGCAGACTTGGGGCCGACGCCCGGCAGCACGCGCAAGGCGTCAACCAGCATCTGCAGCGCCGACGGCGTACCCGGGGCGTTACGCATCATGCATGCTCCAGAATCGTCGTATGGTGCAGCACTTCGGGCATCGGATCATAAAAGTGATGCAACAACGCGCGCCAGCGCTGGTATTCGGGCGATTGCCGAAAGCCGATGGTGTGATCTTCCAGCGTCCGCCACTGCACCAGCAGCAGATAATCGCTCGCCTTTTCCATGCACCGTGACAGCGACAGCGAAACGAAGCCACGCATCGCACCAATGATGTGGCGAGCCTCGCCGAAGGCGGCCTCGAAGGCAGCTTCCTGGCCGGGCCTGACGTGCAGCAGCGCGGATTCCAGCACCATGGCGCGATCCAGATGAGCGTCGCTTAGAACGGCAGCTTGAAGCCAGGCGGCAACATGCTCGCCATACCGCCCAGGCCGGAAGTGAGCGAGCCCATCTTCTCTTGCGTGGTGGCCTCGGCCTTGCGCACGGCATCGTTGAACGCTGCGGCGATCAGGTCTTCAAGCAGATCCTTGTCTTCGCCTTCGGCCAGCAGGCTCGGGTCGATCGACACACGCTTCACGTCGTTCTTGCAGGTCATCACCACTTTCACGAGGCCCGCGCCGGACACGCCTTCCACCTCGATCAGGGCGAGCTGCTCCTGCGCCTTCTTCATGTTCTCCTGCATCTGCTGGGCCTGCTTCATCAGCCCGGCGATCTGGCCTTTCATCATGGTCGTTGCTCCTTGAAATGGGTCATGCAAGGCGCGCCACTCAGATGCGCGCGCCGGTGTTCAATGTTCAGTCTTGGAATGCGGTTCAGTGCGCGTGCGGTTGGATCGACCCAGGCACGACCTGCGCGGCAAAGTCCCGAACCAGCGCCTGCACAAAGGGGTTGGTGGCGATGGCATCTTCGGCATTGCGCTGGCGCTCGGCGCGCTGCTCGGCGTCGACGGCCGCCGCGGTGGCGCGTGCAGGTCCGATATCGCACGCCACACGAACGGGCGTGCCGAAGTGTTCCGTCAGTGCGGCTTCCAGACGCTCGACGACGCTCGCATCAGTCAGCGGAGGCAACGGTACACGCAATCGTATCGTGGCACCTTCCACAGCCGCCAACTCGCTCTGGTAAGCCAGCTGCTGAGCCAGACCGCGGATCGGCAGGCTCGCTGCCAGCGCCGGCCAATTGCCGTCGAACGTGGCAAGACTGCTGGTGCTCAGATCAGGCGGCGTAGCAGCGGCTACCGGCTCGGGGGCAATCGTCTTGACCGGCACGGGTGCGGCTGCGGGGGCCTCGATCGGTGCTGAACCTGTTGCCGGTTCAGGCGCACCGGGACGCACGCCCGAAGCGGCATCCCAGCCGGCAAAGGCGGCGTCCATCTCCTCAAGTGACGGCGAAGCAAACTCGCCCGGCATTTCGTCCCAGGGTGGCGGGCCGTCATCGGCGGGCACTGCGACTGCAGCCGGTTGTTCACGGCGCTGCGGCGGTGACACCACGGCAGCAGTCGCCGCAGCCGTATTCGGACGTGGGCCTGCTGCAATGGGAGCAGCGGGACGAGCGACGGGAGCGGCAACCGGTGTAGCGGCGGGCGCAGAGGCGCCACCACGGCCACGGCTTGACGCCTGACGCGCAGCGGCCAACGCTTCCATTGCCGGCGAGCGACGTGCGGGGGCCGCAGCCTGCGTATCTGAAACCGCCGCAACGGGCGCGGGCGCTGGCGGAGTCGCCTGATCAGTCGCTCGCGGCGCCTCGACCACCGGCTCCGGACGCACGGCCACCGGCGCAACCCGAGCAACCGGCGCCGCCACAGGCGCCGTCGCCGTAACCGCCGGACGCGTCGATGCGGCTGGCGATGCAGCCAGCGGCATCGCGCGCTTGCCGCCGCCACCGCCCGAAGGCGGCGCGGCGTCCCCACCGGAATGTCCCGGCTGGAACGCCAACATACGCAGCACTGTCATCGTGAAGCCCGCGTATTCATCCGGTGCAAGCGCCAGTTCGTTGCGGCCCAGATTGGCAAACTGATAGAACAGCTGCACCGACTGCGCGTCGAATCGCTCGGCAAGCCGGCGTACGTCGTCGGCCTCGGGCCAGTCGTCCTGCACAGCAGCGGGCACAACCTGCGCCAGCGCAATCTTCTGCAGCAGCGAAGCCAGATCCTGCAGCGCGCCCGAGAAGCTCAGACTACGCCCGGCCATCTCGTCGGCAATCTCGACAAGCGCGGCGCCATTCTCGTCGGCCAGCGCATCGAGCAGACGCACGAGGAAGCTTTGATCAATCGCGCCGAGCATGCCGCGGACGGCTGCTTCGCTGACCTCGCCGGCGCTATACGCGATGGCCTGGTCAGTCAGCGACAGTGCATCGCGCATCGAGCCCTGCGCCGCGGCCGCGAGCAGACGCAGCGCGTTCGGCTCGTGAGCGATGCCCTCTTCGCCAAGGATGCGATCGAGGTGGGACACGATGTGCCCCGGCGGCATCTGCTTGAGGTTGAACTGCAGGCAGCGCGACAGCACCGTCACCGGAATTTTCTGCGGATCGGTGGTCGCCAGAATGAACTTGACGTGCTCGGGCGGCTCTTCCAGCGTCTTCAGCATCGCGTTGAAGGCGTGGTTGGTCAGCATGTGCACTTCGTCGATCATGTAGACCTTGAAGCGGCCGCTTGTGGGTGCGTAGATCGCGCGGTCCAGCAGTTGCGCCATCTCGTCGACGCCGCGGTTGGAGGCGGCATCCATCTCGATGTAATCGACAAAGCGCCCGGCATCGATCTCGGTACAGGCGCGGCACACGCCGCACGGCTGTGCGGTAATGCCGCCCCGCCCATCCGCGCCGACGCAATTGAGCGATTTGGCCAGGATGCGCGACAGCGTCGTCTTGCCGACACCGCGCGTGCCTGTGAACAGGTATGCGTGGTGCAGGCGCTGCTGTTCGAGCGCATGCGTGAGCGCTTTCACCACGTGTTCCTGACCGACCAGCGTGGTGAAATCGCGAGGGCGCCACTTGCGGGCGAGCACTTGATAACTCATGCGGCGGATTGTAGCAAAGCGAGGTGGATTTCCGACGCGGTTTCGGAGGGGTCAACCGCCATGCGCGCCGAGCGAATTGCAAGGATATTCAGGTGGGGACGTGGGAGTCGGTTACAATGGCGGTCGGACGGGCCTCCTCGCATGGTGGCGCGGTCAACCTGGTCAGGTCGGGAACGAAGCAGCCACAGCCGTTTTCCGCCAGTGCCGAGGGTCAGGCTCGTCCCCCTTCTCTTCTCTCTTCCGCATCACCCTTCCCCTCTTGTCTATGCTGCCCGCGTCAGAACAGCGCGCCCTGGCTGTCGTCGTGTGACGCCTGCACCGGCCTGGGCAATGCATCCAGATCGAACCATTCCCCCTGCGCAGTCGCCACGCCCGCGCGCACGGTGCGCCCCGGATACATCGGCGTGACGGCGGCCACATAGCCGCGCAGCTGATCGGCATAGGCGGCACGTTCGCCCGGCAGCAAGCGCAGCTTGTAGTCGACCACGAGGACCTCGTTGCCACGTTCGATCAGGCGATCGATGCGCAACAGCGCACCGTCGCGACCGAAAAGTTCGATCTCGTTATGAGCGGCGTCGAAGCGCGCAGGGTCGAAGACATGCGCCAGCGCCTCGGCAGAGAGCATCCGGCGCACAGCGTCAGCGGCGCGTGTGGCATCGGCTTGCGTGACGCCGGTCGCGCCGAACCATCGCGCGATCGTCTCGGCGTCGGGCGCTTGTTTCGGCAAGCCGCGGCGTGTCAGGCGCTCGAGCACTGCATGCAGCAATTCGCCCTGAGCGACGGCGCCTTGGTCGAAGACGATATCGGCAGCGCCTTCGGCAGGCGCGCCGGCCGCCCCCACACGCACCGTTACAGTCAGCGGCGCGCGAAAATCGTGATACGAGACAACCTCGTGCCCCGCTGCACTCGAGACCGAGTCGGCTACGTCATCCAGCATTGCAGCGGGTGACGCCACTCCTGCCGAGGCCAGCAGTGTGTACCAGCTGGCCGTGCCGTCCACCTCGGGCGCATCGCCTTCATCCAGAGATTGGGCTGCCGTGGCATCGCGCTTGTTCGCCACGCCGGAAACGATCAGTGCTTGCCGCGCACGCGTCATCGCCACGTAGAGCAGGTTCCAGTTTTCGCGCTCGGCAAGCGCATTTTCTTGCTTGAAGAGAAGCTCGCGCGCGAGGCCACGCTCGGACGTCTTGCCAAACGCCGAAAAATGCGCGGGTGCCGGCGCGCCGGGTGGCCAGTCGATCAGGATCCCAGCCGTATCGACGCGCGCGTCGCTGTGGTGGCTGTCGAGCAGCACGACGAACGGCGCTTCCAGCCCCTTGGAGGCATGCACGGTCAGTATCTGCACGGCATCAAGACCCTCGCTGGCGACTTCGGCATCAATAGTATCCGGCGCCTCTGTGTCGCCCTGCACGCCTTCGTCGGGGCTTTCGTCCTCGTCGCCCTGGCGGATGGCGCGCAGCTCCGCCATGAACTTCGGCAGGCTCGGATACCGGCCACCGTCCAGATCGAGCGCGAGCTTCAAGAACGCATCCAGGTTGGCGAGCACCTGATCGCGGTTCGCGGCCGGTGCGCGCTCGGCATAGCGGCGCTTGAGTTCGCCGGTGTAGACGATGTAATCGAGCAGATCGTGCACGGGCAGCGTGGGGGCCACCGCCAGCCAGCGCGACAGCATGCGATGCGCGTAGCGCAAGGTGTCCGACCCATCCGCGTGGCCGGCCAGCGCGGTCAGGCGCTCCCACCATGTCAATGCGGCCGCGCCCTCGCCAAACTGCGCCAGTGCGATGAGGTGCTCGTCCGAGGCGGCGAAAACGGGGCTGCGCAGCACATGCGCAAGCGACAAATCCGCCTGCGGCGTCATCAGGAAATCGAGCAGCGCGCATAGATCAAGCGCTTCAAGCGTAGCCAGCAGGCCGCCGCGGCGCGGGCTCAGATACGGCACGCCGGCATCGCGCAGCGCACGTTCGTAATCGGCGAGATAGCGTTTGCGGCGGACAAGCAGTTGGAAATCGCTCCACCGCACGGCGCGCTCGACGCCGCCTTCGCGAATGCGCTCATTGGCGTGCAATGCGCGCAGGCAAGCCGCCACTTGGCGGCCCTCGGCATAGCGCTGCGAATCGCCGGCTTCTTCGCGCGGTTCGGTGAGGGTATCGCGAGGCGCGGCTTCGTCAGCCTGCTCGGCTTCGGACACCGGCACCAGCGGCAACAGCAGCGCCTGCCCCGTGGGTGCGTCCACGGCGGTGCTTTGCTCGGCGTAGATCGGATAGTCGCCGCGCGCCCGCGCTTGCAGGAACACGGCATTGACCCACTCCAGCACGGCCGGCGCGTTGCGACGCGTGCGATTGGTACGCAGCACGGTCGCATTGAATTCTGCAACCAGCATTTCGCGCGCAGCGTCGAACAGCCGGGCATCGGCGCGCCGGAACCGGTAGATCGATTGCTTCGGATCGCCCACGAGGAACACGCTTGGCTGCGTGCCGGTGCCGGCATAACCGGCCAGCCAGCCCTGCAGGATGCGCCACTGCATCGGATTCGTATCCTGAAACTCATCGAGCAGCAGATGCTTGTAGCGCGCGTCGAGCCGCACCTGCAGGTAAGCGGCCGTATCGTCTTGCTGCATCAAGCGCGCCGCTTCCCATTCGAGATCGGTGAAATCCATCGCGCGCGCCTGGCGCTTGTACGCCTGATAGCGGTCGATGAGTGCATCGCCCAGCGCAAACAATGCAGCGTTGACGGCGCGCACGCGGGCCTCCTGGCGACGCGCCTGAAACGCCGTCAGAGTTTCGCAAAGCGTGGTGTGCAAGGTCACCAGCGTTTGCGCGTGCTCGTCGCCGATGGCTTTGATGAGCGCCTTGGTCGGCTTGCAGGCGCGTGCTTTGCCGGCCTGCGTGTGGAACGCGGCGAACAGCGCCTCAAACGCTTGCGCGCGAGCAGCCTCGTCCGACACATCCATGCCGCGCGCAGCAGTGACCGCCGATTCGATGGCCACCGCGCGCTTGCCTTCGGCAGCACCGCCCTGCCCAAGCCAGCCGGACACGCGCAGCATATCGGCCAGCGATGCCGCATCCTGCAGCGCTTCGATCAGAGGATCGACGGTCGCATCGTCGCCGAGCAGTTCGTCCAGGGCATCCAGCGGACGACCGCCCGCCTGCGTCTTGTAGGCCCACCAATCGCTGCGCTGATGGAACATGGCGTCGAGCAGGCGACCGGCCTGGAAATCGCCGACCAAATCGGCAAGCGCTTCATACGCGGCGCGCAAGTCAGCGTGATCTTCGGCGAGCAAGCCGCGCCAGAAAGGCGCCCAGGCTTCGCGCCGCAGCCGCCCGGCATCTTCACGCAGCGAGGCGCCCTGCTGGACGCCAGACGACAGCGGCGCGCCGCGCAGCAACGACCCAAACCAGCCATGGAACGTATCAATCGCCATGCGCGATGGCGATTCCAGCACGCGCGCATACAGCCCACGCGCCGTTTCAATCAGCGCCGGCGCATCGCGCTCGTCCACCGTACGCGCGATCAGCTCGCGAACGACACCTTCATCGTCGGCGCCGGCCAGTTGGGCGAGGATGTCGAGCAAGCGCTGGCGCATCTCTTCGGCAGCCTTGCGCGTAAACGTGATGGCGAGAATGTCCGACGGCGCGGCACCGGCCAGCAGCAAACGCAACATGCGCGTGACCAGCAGCCACGTCTTGCCGCTGCCCGCGCACGCTTCCACCACGACGGAGCGCTGCGGGTCGCACGCAGCGCGCGAGAAGGCCTCGGGCGAGACGGCAGCACCGTCGCGTTCGTAAGCGTGATCGCTCATGCCGCGCCCTCCGGCTCGCGCGGTGCGCCTTCGGTCCAATACCCCTTGCGGCATAGGCCACGCGCCGCGCAGTAGCGGCACGCCGATTCATCACCGAACGCCGGCAGGGGCGCACCGGCAGCGAGGGCCGTCATGTCCTTTTGCATCTGCTCGATCAACCAATCGACGACTTGCGTGAAATCGGGCAATGCAACGTCGCGCTTGTCGCCGCGGGCCTCGCCGTCGAGCGAAACCCACCCGCCCGAATCTGCACGCGCATCGAGGACGCCGTAAAACGGAAGCTGGCAATCCTCAAACGGCGTCTTGGCGCGACGCACCAGCGCCATTTGCGACTGCGTCTTGTAATCGAGCACCGCCACGCCGTGTTCGTCGTGCACATCAATGCGGTCGATCCGGCCGCGTAAGCGCAGCGCGCGCTCGTCGGGCAATGTGATGGACGTATCGACATCGACTTCACCTGCCTCAAAGCGCCAGCCATCCGCTTCGCGAGCGGCCTGCCACGCCAGGTACGACGGCATCACACCGAGCCAGCGCCGATAGAAGCGCAACGCGTTGCCGTCCTCGGCCAACAGCGGGCCGAACTGTTCGTCGGTAATGGTCTGCAGCAGACTCAGACGATCGGCCGGATCGTGCATCGGCGTTTCCAGCAACTGGCGGTGAAAACGATGCAGGATCGCGTGCAGGATCTCGCCGATGTCGCGTTTCTCCAGTTCATCGGAAACTTCTTCCAGCTCGCCCAGCCGCAGCATGCGACCGACGAAGAACTGGTATGGACAGCGCCGCAGACTGTTGTATGCGGCCGCGCTCAGCGTGGACGGCACCAGCGTCGGCGCTGCGGGCGCGGGCATGTCGGTGGGCTGGCTCGTGGTCTGCAAACTGGGCAACGTGACTGACGTATCGATACGCACGCCGCTCACCGCCAAACGCCGTTGCAAGCGTTCAAGCCAGCCGGAAAGGCGATGCGGCTCGCCACGTCCGCCGTGGCGTTGCCAGGTCAACACCACCTCGGGCTGATTGAGGAGCACCTCGGCCAAGTCACGAGCCTGCTGCGCAAAGCGCTGTGCGCGGTCGGGCAAACCGAGTTCGCGCCGCACGTCGTTAGAAAAGAACAGCCATTCGGGCTGCGCAGACGGCAATTGCGCATCGTCACAACCCACCACCACCACGCCATCAAAACGCCGCATGCGCGCGCCATTCAGCGGCAGGATGACAACACGCCGGTCCGCTGGCGGTGAAGGCTCACTGAAGACCGCAGATTCGAGCAGCATCGAGAGCAACGCGCGCCATTCCGTCAGGGAGAAACGCGCGCCCGCATCGGTGCTGCCATGTATGGACGTACGCAGCCGGTCAATCCAGTCCAGCAGTTGGCGGCCCGCATCGTCGTTCTGCAACCCAGCGCGCATATGCAGACGATCGAGCGTGCCTGCCAACAGCGCTACCCACGCGTCGAGCGTGGCGCTGCCGGCCCGGCGCCACAGCGCCGCTTCGTCGGCCAGCACGCCCAGACGATCGGCAAGGCGGCTGACCTTTGCTTCGCCCTCGGCATCACTCGCAGGGCGATCGGTAACCAGCCGGCGCAATCGCCCCCATCCACCTGAAACGTTATGCCGGCGCACCCGGCGCTCCAGTTCTGCTACCCAGGCAGGCGTGGCCGTGCCGGCATCGGCATCGGCATCGGCATCGCGCAAACAGAACGGGCTCTTGATGAGATCGAGCAACGCCGCGGTATCGCCGTCGCCCTGCACCACGTCGACCCAGCGCATAAGTGCCGCAGCGGCGCGCGTCGTGGAAAGCTTCCAGCCGGTCTCATCGCGCACCGGCACGTTCACGCGCGCCAGCAACGCGCGAACGCGCCGCGCGACGATGCGATCCTGTGCCACCAGCGCCAACGAGCGGCGCCCGGCATTCAGCCAATCGACCAGCGTATGCGCGGCGAAGGCTGCCTCGTCTTCAAAACGTGCAGCGCCTGCAATGCGCAGGATTGGCGCGGGCAATTGCGCGGCGGCAGCATCGTCCGCCGCCTGGGCGGGCGTGGCGCATTCGGGCCAGGCGTGCAGCAGCAGATTGCGGAAATCCGCGTGTGTGGAAGGCGCCGCGGACGTGCCGCTTTCAGGCGCATTCCAGTCGTAGCCGATGCTCAACACCGGCACCCGCTCGGCGGCGCGCTGCAGGAAATCCAGATCGACCGCCTCGGGATCCGTCGGGCTCATCCACACGATCGGTCCGTCCAGTTCGTCGAGCAGGCGCCGCATGGCCCGCAATCGCATCGGAATCGGGTCCGCCGCGCCGGAAAGCAACCGCCAGAACGTCAACACAATGCGCGATTCGGTACCGAGAAAGCGTTCGGACAATTGCGCGTAGGTGCGCTCCAACGCCTCGGCCAACGCCGACTCCAGCTCGTCAGCCCGCCCATCTGCGCCGCTGTGGGCGGCATCGAGGGTCAGCCAGCGTTGCGACAACTCATCCGACACCGTCACAAGCACCTGCGCCACGCCCCACAGAGCGGCATCGTCTTGCGCGCCGAGCGCTTCACGCAGCCATGCCTGCGTCTTGAGCGCCTGCTGCACCGCGAGCAGTCGCGACAGCGGCGTGCGCGTGGCGGACACACCCGCTTCGGGCGGCAGATCGAGCAGCCAATGCCCGAGCGTCAGAATGCGGGGGAGCAAACGCGGCGTGCCGGCCGCTTGTGCACTCGCATGCAGAGCACCGCGCACGCCGGGAATCTGCGCGGCTGTCGGCACAACGATCGTGGCGCTACCCGAAGATTGCGCATGCGCATCCACAAAATGCCACGCAGCGTCGGCGGCATGGGAAAGGAATGCTGGGCCAGGCGCGAAGGCAAGCGTCTGCATGCGTGGAATATGGCGACTTATCGGGAAGCGAAGACCCGCGGCTATCGGCGCGATAGCCACAATCAACGGTCGAATCGGTTGAAAACGGAGGCCTCGGTACTATATCAGCAGCATCCGCGCCGACAGTGCTCCCAATACACGCCGGTTCGTGTAATCGTGTAATGTATGGGTTCGGCGCACGTCGCCAGCTTTTACGAAATAACAGAGGTTCCCGCCATGAGCGAACAGATCAAGTATGTGAGCGACGCGTCCTTCGAGGCAGACGTGCTCAAGTCCGACAAACCCGTGCTGGTCGACTTCTGGGCCGAATGGTGCGGTCCGTGCAAGATGATCGCCCCGATCCTGGACGAAGTTTCCAAGGACTACGGCGAGAAGGTGCAGATCGCCAAGATCAACGTCGATGAGAACCAGGGCGTGCCGGCCAAGTTCGGTATTCGCGGCATCCCAACGCTGATTCTGTTCAAGAACGGCGCCGTGGCTGCCCAGAAGGTGGGCGCACTGTCCAAGTCGCAACTGACCGCATTCCTGGACAGCCACCTGTAAGCCATTTCCGGCTGCGGGCAACCTTTCGCGTTGCCCCCCACACACGCTGGCGCACTTCCGCCTGGAAGCTCGCCAGCGTTGTGCTAAGATGGCACCCAATCTGTTTCTCCGAGCGTTCGCTCGACCTTTCCCCCCTCCCCCGTTTCTCGTTTCGCCGCCCGTTCGGGCCTTCCCTCATCTTTCGTCTATGCATCTGACAGAACTGAAATCCTTGCACGTGTCCCAATTGCTGGAAATGGCGGGGCAGCTGGAGATCGATAACGCGCAGCGCATGCGCAAACAGGAATTGATGTTTGCCATCCTGAAAAAGAAGGCGAAACAGGGCGAAACGATTTTCGGTGACGGCACCCTTGAAGTGCTGCCCGATGGTTTCGGTTTTCTGCGCTCGCCCGAGACTTCGTATCTGGCCAGCACCGACGACATCTACATCAGCCCGTCGCAGATCCGCCGGTTCAATCTGCACACCGGTGACACCATCGAAGGTGAAGTCCGCACACCCAAGGACGGCGAGCGCTACTTCGCGCTGGTGAAGGTCGACAAGGTCAACGCGCAGCCTCCTGAGGCGGTCAAGAACCGCATCATGTTCGAGAACCTGACGCCGCTGCATCCGAACAAGCCGCTCACGCTCGAACGCGACATCAAGGCCGAAGAGAACATCACCGGCCGCATCATCGACATGATTGCCCCGATCGGCCGCGGCCAGCGCGCGCTGCTGGTGGCAAGCCCGAAGTCAGGCAAGACCGTGATGCTGCAGCACATTGCGCACGCCATCGCGACCAACCATCCGGAAGCCGAGCTGTTCGTGCTGCTGATCGACGAGCGTCCGGAAGAAGTGACCGAAATGCAGCGCACCGTGCGCGGCGAAGTGGTGGCATCGACGTTCGATGAGCCCGCCGTGCGTCACGTGCAAGTGGCCGAAATGGTCATCGAAAAGGCCAAGCGCCTGGTCGAGCTGAAGAAGGATGTCGTGATCGTGCTGGACTCGATCACGCGCTTGGCACGCGCTTACAACACTGTCGTGCCGACCTCGGGCAAGGTGCTGACCGGCGGTGTCGATGCGAACGCCCTGCAGCGGCCGAAGCGTTTCTTCGGTGCAGCACGTAACCTGGAAGAAGGCGGTTCGCTCACGATCATCGGCACGGCGCTGATCGAAACTGGCAGCCGCATGGACGACGTGATCTACGAAGAATTCAAGGGCACCGGCAACATGGAAGTGCACCTGGAACGCCGTCTGGCCGAAAAGCGCGTCTACCCCGCCATCAACCTGAACAAGTCGGGCACGCGCCGTGAAGAACTGCTGATCAAGCCGGACATTCTGCAGAAGGTGTGGATTCTGCGTAAGTTCATCCACGACATGGATGAAGTCGAGGCAATGGAATTCCTGCTCGACAAATTGAAGACAACAAAGAACAACGCCGAATTCTTCGACATGATGCGACGCGGCGGCTAAGTCTCCTGGCCGCATGGCGAAAAGCGCACCCTTTGTGGTGCGCTTTTTTATTGCCCCGTCAAGCGGTTGTTTTTCCCAGCGGATTTTCTCGTCAAAGTTGTGAAATTCGCTAGTTCATTTGCATTACGGGCGCGGTGCGCAAGCGTTTGCCACCATCGTCCTTAAACGTCATCGCAAAAGAGAAACCCGGCAACCATACTGCAAGCCTGCCCTGGCCGAGCCGCCTCGGCAAAGAAGGACCCACACCAAAAATCGAACGGGGGAAACCATGCGAGAAGAGTCGCTGGAATGTACTGCTGCGTGCCGAACCGTCGTAGTGGCGTCACGTGCGGGGATGGGGGAGATCGACGAAACGATTTTGGGTGCCGACTGGCACGTGCGACGGGTAACGTCGATGCGTGAGCTGGGCTGTGCCATTCGTGACGGCGTTCCCAAGGCGGGGCTGGTCGATTTCGGCAGCGCGTTCTCGGCTGCGGAGTTGGATTTGCTCGAGCGGTGCATGCAGGTGCCGCATGTGGGCTGGGTGGCGGCGTTGCCACCGGCCATGCTGCATCAGGAACGCGTACGCCAGCTCGTGCGCGATTACTGCGTCGATTACGTGCAGATGCCGCTGCGCACGGACGAGACTGCGTATTCTCTGCGTCACGCCTGGGGCATGGCGTCGCTTGCACAGGAAGCCGCGCCGACGCCCAAGGCGAATCATGCGCGCATGCTCGGTGAGTGCCCCGCCATGCACGCACTGTTTCGCGCTATCCGCAAGGTCGCCCAAAATAGCGCGCCGGCCTTCATCGCGGGGGAGTCGGGCACCGGCAAGGAGCTGACCGCACAGGCCATTCATGAGGCGTCATCTCGCGCAGGCGGTCCGTTCATCGCCATCAATTGCGGGGCAATTCCGCCGCACCTGATCCAGTCTGAATTGTTCGGCTACGAAAAAGGCGCCTTTACCGGCGCGCATCAGCGTCATATCGGTTGGGTCGAGCATGCAAACGGAGGCACGCTGTTCCTCGATGAAATCGGCGACCTGCCGCTCGAGAGCCAGGTCAGCCTGCTGCGCTTCCTGCAGCAAGGCACGATTACGCGGCTTGGCGGGCACCAGGCGATTCCGCTGGACATCCGCATCATCTCGGCAACGCATGTGGATCTGGAAGCGGCCCAACACCACGGCGGATTCCGGACCGATCTGTTCCATCGACTGTGCGTGCTCACCCTGTCGGTGCCGCCCCTTCGAGAGCGCGGCAGCGACATCGTACTGCTGGCCGAACATATCCTGGCTCAGCACGCGAGCGAAGCCTCGCACCGCATCCGAGGCTTCACGCCCTGCGCGTTGCACGCCATGATGCATTACCCTTGGCCGGGCAACGTTCGCGAACTGATCAATCGCGTGCGTCGCGCACTGGTGATGACCGACAACCGCAAGATCTCCGCCGCCGATCTGCACCTCGAAGGCTATGCGTCCGTGTCGGGCCAGACGCTGGAGGAAGCCCGCGAAGGCGCCGAGTCGGATGCCATCCGCACGGCCATCGCCCGTAACGGGTTCCACATGGGCATGACGGCGCGCGAACTGGCGGTGTCTCGCGTCACGCTGTATCGGCTGATGCAAAAGCACGGAATTCGGGCGGAACATCCGCTGCATACGGCTTAGGCTCCCTCGGCGGCTCTACCTCCCGGCGAGCGTAGCGCGAGGCTACGCCCGCTGGCCCATCCACGCCTTGGTTCAATAGGCTCGATTTAAGAGCGAGCGCTGAATGAAAGGGCGGTGCCAGCGCGGCACACGCCGTGATGTTGGCTTGCATTCGGCCCCCACTCGAGGATCGCGGGTGAGAAAAGAGTGTCCGCCGGGGGACGGAGCACGAAACCGTTGAAAAGCTGCAGCGAGAGTTCGCTGTACGTTGCTAAGGCGCCACATTTCAGTGCGCGCTGCAAGGCGCGACGCGTGAGGCGGTACCACCCAACATTGTCGCGGCGACGGGAATCCGGCACGGCAGCAGGCATACATCGGGGCACACCCCACTTCCGGGGGGATTGCGCAAGCCTCAGCGCCGTTGGATTGTTAAGCCACGCATGCGACGTACTCAGTTCGCCGTCCGTGAGCGCGGACACAACAGAACCAGTGGATGGATCGAATGCGAGGGTGGGAATAAGACCGAAGGCGAGTCGCGCCGGCAACGTATCGGCGAGAACACTTCGAAGGGCGATCAGCGGCGTGATTGCACGCCGAACGATGAAATCGCCGTCTACTCCGAGCGCCGGCCTCATGACGCGCATGGCCATGCGATTCGCGACCACTCCGGTCTTCTCGACCGTCCACCCAAGCGGCAAACGTCGAGCACAGCGCTGCGCGATTGTCGGCATGGCTCGCTCCTCCCCACGGGTTTAGAGCGACATCCATGCCAGGACGGCTAATGCCTTGTTTTAACGGGATATTTTCTACGCGGAGACGCAAGCAACCCGACATCGCAAGCGATTTTGTGTCGCGATTGAAACAGCTGGCGCCATAAAAATGCCGCTGTGATGGGTACAGGCTCTCCGGTAGCCGAATTGCGCGCCCTGGCAAACGCTGCGCTACAGTAGCCAGGACTCGGCAACGATGGTCCCGAGGCATGGCTGGCGCGGCTGTCATTTTTGACTTCCGCCACTAAAATGATTCGGAACGGGGGTCTGCTCCGGCCTGTATCTCGCCTGGGGCGACAAGGATGTTCGCAAGATCGGTAACAGGTCGAGAACAACGATGAACACTGTTTTGATCGAAGCCCATCCGTTGGTGCGTACAGGCATTGCGCACCTGCTACGGACGCTCAAGGGCGTCACTGGCGTCACTGTCGTCGAGCCAGACGAAGGGATGTTCGACGCCATCGAAACCAATGCCGACGCGGGCCTTCTTGTCATCGGCCTGCCGCTGCCACATCTCGATGAGCTGTCAGCCATCGGCGAGATCATGCACAGGCCGCACGCGCGCCACGTGGTCGTGCTCGCTGAATCCGAATCGCCCGACATCATCCGCACGCTCATGCAGATGGGCTTGTCCGGCTACACGCTTAAACATTCACCCGGCGAAGTCATCGCGGCCTCTCTTGAACTTGTGCTGGTAGGTGGCCAATACATTCCTGCCAGCGCCCTGCTGCCGGAGTCGCGCCTGGATGGCGCGCCCAATCCGGCGCTGGCAGGCGATCCGCAGACCGATCCCAAGCTGCTTGGCATTACGCCGCGGCAGTACGAGATCCTGGTGTTGCTGTCGCGCGGTCATCCGGTCAAGACCATCAGCCGAATGTTGAATATCTCCGAAGCAACAGCAAAGGCGCATATCAGCACGCTGTATCGGCGCCTGAAGGTCCGCAGCCGCACTGAGGCGGTGTACGTCGCCAATCAGCGCGGCGCGCGCCTGCTCTCGGTCGCCTGACTCCATCCAAAGCGAGAGCGCACGTCCCAAAATCGCACGCGACGGCCGATATACTGGCCGCATGCTTTCGTCCGTTTTCCGCTGGTTCTCAGGCCGCGCACGTACGCGGCGGCTGGCGCGTTACGCCATCTCCGACGCGCTGTGGTCACACGCACTCGGTTGCCTGCCCTTTCTGCTCGACTGGTCCGACGCCGACCTCGCACGCCTGCGTGAAACGGCCACGCTCTTCATCGCCGAAAAGGAATTCACCACAGCGCACGATTTGCCGCTCACCGACGACATGGTGGTCAGCATTGCCGTGCAGGCCAGTGTGCCGATCCTGGAGCTTGGCATCTCGTGGTACAGCGGATGGCACGGCGTGGTGATCTACCCCGGCGAGTTTGTCATCCGCAAGGAAGTCATGGACGAAGACGGCGTCGTGCACAACGTGCGCGAAGAAGCCGCCGGCGAGGCATGGGAGCACGGCCCCGTCATTCTCTCGTGGCAGGACATCGAACTCGGAAGCGCACTGGCCCAGCCCGGCGCGCAGCCGTACAACGTGGTCGTGCATGAGTTCGCGCACAAGCTCGACATGCTCAACGGCGAGTCGGACGGCATCCCGGCGTTTTCATCACGCCTGCATGCCAACGTTGATCGCGAGCAATGGGCCGATGACCTCTATGCCAAGTACGACGTGTTCGTCAATCGTTGCGAGCAGATTCCGGAGCGCCGTTGGGGCGACGACCCGATCCTATCGGTGCTCGACCCTTATGGCGCCCAGCATCCGGCCGAGTTCTTTGCGGTGGCTTCGGAAGTGTTTTTCGTTGAACCGGTGGCCTTGCTTGAGGCGCTGCCATCGTTGTATGCGCTCTTGCAGGCGTTTTACCTGCAGGATCCGGCACGGCGCGTGCTGGACTCCGAGCAACGCCAGGAGGGATCCCTGCCATGAAGATTCGCCAAGCGCTTCGCACAACGCTGCTCGGTTGCTGCCTCGCTGCCGGCCCAGCGTTGGCACAACCCACCGCGCCCGTGGTCCTCAGCATCACCGCGCAATTCGATGGGCAATCCGAAACCAAACGCGTCACGCTTGCGACGGAGACAACCACGACGGGGCAGCACGTCGCCTTGCTCGAACGTACGCATACGTACGACGTGGGCGGTTCGATGCCGCGCAAAGAATGGGAGACGCGCTTCGCCGCCGGCCTGCCCGACGACACGATCCCGCAGGGCTGCGACACCACCACGTGCAAATTCCTACGTCACCGCTGGGCCAAGACTGGCCTCGACGTCACTCTGCGGCCGATGGTCGCTTCGGGCGAATTTCAGACGCTGTCCATCGGTGTAACGCTGCATCGGTTCCAGCCGTCGCCCGACGCCGAAGCCCCCGCCCGCGTCGACACCTGGACGGGCAATGTCGACACCTCGTTGCGTGTCGGCGACACCAAGACCATGGATTTGGACGGCCACGGCGTGCTCACAATCGAGCGTCTCGGCCAACCTTGACCAAAATAGGCTCTTTCTGTCACTTTTCGAGGTGCCGACGCCACGGATTTTGCGGCAAGCGCGTTGCTCAAGCCTTTGTTTCTCTGGCATAATTCTCGTTTCTCCACCCGGCAAGTGATTCGAAGGTTGGTCGCACGGTGGCTCCTACCCTGTGAGCGCCGGAAGCGCGCCGCGAATTGGCTACCTCTACCCCAGGGCCCATCATGAAAGAAGGCATTCACCCGAATTACCGCGAAGTCGTGTTCCAGGACATGTCCAGCGACTTCAAGTTCATCACCCGCTCGACCATCCAGACCAAGGAAATGATCACGCTGGACGGCAAGGAATACCCGCTGGCCAAGATCGAAGTCTCGTCCGAATCGCACCCGTTCTACACGGGCCAGCAAAAGGTTCTGGACACGGCCGGCCGCGTGGAAAAGTTCCGCAACAAGTTCGGCAGCAAGATCGGCAAGGCTGCCAAGTAATACCGGCGCCGGAGACGGCTCACCAGATGACCCGTCTCACTGGTCAGAAAAAGGCAGCTCCGGCTGCCTTTTTTGTTTCTCGGTACATGCTTAGGCCGTTGATTCGGCCGCTCTTTACGATTCGCACGTTCCAGTGCAACCCCGACTGGGCTCGCCCGGTCCGACACCCGATGAACACCACCCGCGTCTCGCGCATCCGCCTGACTGCCGCTGCCACCCGAGAGTTGCCGCGCTGGCTGCTGCTTGCCATCTGCGTGATCTACGGCCTGTCGGGCCTGTTCTCGCGCGACCCGTGGAAGAACGAAGACGCCGCGGGCTTCGGCGCGATGTGGACGCTGGCCACCGGCAATGCGCAGGACTGGTTGATGCCAAACATTGTGGGGCGTCCTGTCGCGCAGTCGGGCCCGCTGGTGTTCTGGATCGGCGGCGCGTTCATTCGCCTCTTCGGACAATGGCTCGGCCCGGCGGATGCCTCGCGCTTGGCCACCGCTCTCTTCTTCTTCGTTACCAGCGCGTGCATTTGGTATGGCGCTTATCTGCTGGGCCGCCGCGCGGAGGTTCAACCGTTTGAGTTTGTCTTCGGGGGCCAGCCCAACACGCGCGACTACGGCCGTACGCTGGCGGACGGCGCACTGTTGATCTTTCTGGCCTGCGTGGGCCTGGCGCAGCGCGGCCATGAAACAACACCGCTGGTCGGGGCCCTGTGTTTCGTGGCGGTCGCCGTGTATGGCTTGATCCGAGCGCTGGACAAGCCGGTGCAGGGCTGCCTCATCTACGGCATCGGTATCGGTTGCCTGTCTCTGGCGGGCGGCCCCATCCTGCCATTGGTAATTACGCTGGCCGTATTGATCGCGGCGCATGCCACACGCGTTTTACCGCTGCGCCCGCTGATGACGGTGGCGCTGCCGGTGTCGCTCGTACTCGGCTGGTCATGGCCGGCGATGGCGTATCTGCTGGCAAATAATCCGACGGATGCCGTGACCTACATTCGCGAATGGGCACGCTTCGATCGCCACCAATACGCGGGCCCGACCGCCCATTCGCTTGGCTTTGTCGCTCGCAACCTGCCGCTGTTTGCCTGGCCGGTCTGGCCGCTGGCTGCCTGGGCCTGGAAGAGCTGGGGCGGCATGCGTACCGCTCCGCATATCACATTGCCATTGGCGGTATTCCTGCCGCAGTTTGTGCTGCTGCTCATGCAGCCTCAGCCGGGCGACGACGGCTTCCTGCTGCTGATTCCGCCGATGGCCGTGATGGCCACGTTCGCACTGCCAACGCTCAAGCGTGGCGTGATCAGCGCAATCGACTGGTTTGCTCTGCTGGCCTTCACCATCTTGGGTGGCACGCTATGGCTGCTGTGGATCGCCAAGATGACGGGTTTTCCGCCTCAGCTTGCGCGCAACGTGTACCGCATCGTGCCGGGCTACCGGCCGGAGTTCAGCTGGACCGCATTGGTCTGCGCGCTGCTCGTGACCGCGGCGTGGGTGCTCATCGTGGTCTGGCGCACATCGCGCGCACCCAAGGCCATCTGGCGCGCCGTGGTGATCTCGGCCGCCGGCACCACGCTCATGTGGGTGCTGATGATGACGCTGTGGCTGCCCACCATCAACTACGCCAAGACGTACCGTGATGTTGCGCAGTCGGCCGCCCTTGCGCTGCCGCGCACCTACACGTGCGTGCAGCCGATCCGCATGGGCGACGCGCAGCTTGCCTCGTTTGCGTACTTTGGTCACATCCGCTTTGGCAGCGCCGAGGACAACTGCGACATCCTGCTACGCCACGATCCGTACGACTACGGCGCGCCGACGAGCGTCTCGAACTATGAATGGCGCCTGCTCTGGGAGGGCCGCCGCCCGGCCGACCGCGACGAACATTTCCGGATGTACCGCCTGACCGAGGCCGCCGCGGCAACGCATCCGCCGCCCACACCAGCCACCACACGCCGACGCAAGCTGCGTCAATAACGCTTCAGGTAGCACCCATATGTTCGTCGCCGACGTCCGCCGCATTGCCGCACTGGCTTGGCCGGTACTGATCGGCCAGTTGGCTGTCATTGCCTTCGGCGTGCTGGATACGGCGATGGCGGGCCGGGCATCGGCGGCAGACCTCGCTGCCATCGGGCTCGGCGGGTCGATCTACGTGACGGTGTACATCAGTCTGATGGGTGTGCTGCAAGCGCTCTCGCCCACCGCCGGACAACTGTATGGCGCTAAAAGGCACAACGAGATCGGCGAAGAAGTGCGCCAGGCGGTTTGGCTTGGGCTGGTGCTTGCAGCGATCGGCATGCTGATCCTGTGGTTCCCTGCGCCGCTCCTGCGACTGGCGGATGCGACACCGGAACTCACCGAGAAAGCCACCGCCTACCTGCGGTATGAAGCGCTCGCGTTACCTGCAGCGCTCGGCTTCCGGATCTACTCGGCGCTGAACAATGCGCTATCGCGCCCTGTGATGGTCACGGTGCTGCAGCTTGCCGGCCTTGCCATCAAGTTTCCGCTGAACGCACTGTTCCTGTATGGCGGCATCGGCATCCCGGCGATGGGGGGCCCAGGATGCGCACTCGCCTCGATGATCATCAGCTGGCTATGGTTTGTGGCCGCGGCCGCCATCCTGATGCGCAATCCAGCGTACAAGCCGTTTGCGATTTTCACGCAGTACTCGCCACCCAATCGCGCGCGGCTGTGGGCGCTGGTACGCCTGGGTGTGCCGATGGGCTTCACCTACCTGATCGAGATCACGTCGTTCACGTTGATGGCGATCTTCATCGCACGCCTTGGCACGGTGGTCCTGGCGGGGCATCAGATTGCCGCCAACCTTGGGGCGGTGGCCTACATGGTGCCGCTATCCTTGTCGATCGCGACGTCGACGCTGGCTGCGCAGTCGATCGGCGCGCGCGATCGCGTTGCGGCCCGACGCATCTCGCTGAACGGCATCAAATTGGCGGTGATGTGCGCGATCATCGTTTGCGCGACCGTGCTGTTCTTGCGGCACGAGCTCGTCAACCTCTACACGCACGATGCTGCTGTCCTGGCGATTGCAGTGCCCCTGCTGCCTTTCATCGCCTTCTATCAGATGTTCGATGCGCTGCAGGTCATGACCGCATTCATCCTGCGCGCATACAAAATTGCGCTCATCCCGACCGTCATCTACGCCTTATCGCTGTGGGGCGTGGGTCTGGGCGGCGGCTATGTGCTCGGATTTGGACTACTGGGGGAGTTTGCGACGCCACTGCGTGGCGCAGCCGGCTTCTGGGCGGCCAATGCGCTCAGTTTGATGGTGGCCGGCGCGTTGCTGGTCAGCTATTTCAATCGAGTTAGCCGTACGCCCGATTAAAGAAAGCCATTCGCCGCCGCTTTAAAACGACGTCAATCTGGAATGACTAGAACTGAATAGAAAGCGCAAAAGAAAAAACCCGCTGCAAGCAGCGGGTTTTGATTTGGCGGAGCGGACGGGACTCGAACCCGCGACCCCCGGCGTGACAGGCCGGTATTCTAACCGACTGAACTACCGCTCCGTGTCGGTCGCAACATCAGCTAGAGACTGATCTTGCTATGAGCTTCTGGTTAAGCTCTTGTTTTGGCGTCCCCTAGGGGATTCGAACCCCTGTACTCACCGTGAAAGGGTGATGTCCTAGGCCTCTAGACGAAGGGGACAGAAACTGTTTTGCAACGCTTTCTGTCTTACGCTGCGAAGTCCGCTACTATAACGGACTTCTTTGCGTTTTGGAAGCCTCTTTTCAAAATTTATTTTTGAATCGAATCTTCCGGCATTTGGTGGAGCTAAGCGGGATCGAACCGCTGACCTCTTGCATGCCATGCAAGCGCTCTCCCAGCTGAGCTATAGCCCCAAGGTACTGCTTTTTACTGCTTGCTTCTTACTGCATTTCGCTTCGTGTTGCAGCGAAAACAAGAGTATAGGGGAAGTGTTTAGCGCTTGGCAATACCCTTACGCAAAAATTTTTGAGCCGGATTCATCACGCGCCCAGTCGCCGCAGAACGACGTCGCGGCCGAACAGTTCCAGCACGGCATCAATCGACGGCGTTTGCAGTTGGCCCGCCACCAGCAGGCGTACTGGCATTGCCAGCTTCGGCATCTTCCAGCCCTGTGCCGCCAACACTTCCTTGAAGGCAGCGCCAATGGCCTCGCGCTTCCACTCCGGCAGCGCGCCGAGCTTCTCTACCAGCACGGCAATGCCAGGGCGTACGTCGTCAGTGAGATGCTGCGCAGCCAATTCCGGCTCGACCGCGATATCCGTGCGATAGAACAGCAGCGCGGTCTGCGCGACTTCACGGAGCGTGTTGGCGCGATCCTTCACGAGCGCAATCACGTCAGCCAGCACAGGGCCGCCATCGACCTTGCCACCCAGCTCTTCAATAAACGGCTTCACGAGATCAGCCAGGCGCACGTTATCGGCCTGCTTGATGTAGTGGTTGTTCAGCCAGGCGAGCTTTTCGGGGTTGTATTGGGCCGGCGACTTGCCGAGGTGCTCGAGGTCGAACCATTCGATGAACTGTTCGCGCGAGAAGATCTCAGCATCACCGTGCGCCCAGCCGAGGCGGGCGAGGTAGTTGACGATGGCTTCGGGCAAATAGCCCGCATCACGGTAGCCGGTGACGGCCATGGCACCGTGGCGCTTGCTCATCTTCTCGCCCTGCTCGTTGAGCACGGTCGGCAAGTGAGCGTAGACCGGCGGCGTACCACCAAGCGCGCGCAGGATGTTGATCTGGCGGGGGGTGTTGTTGACGTGGTCATCGCCGCGGATCACGTGGGTGATCTGCATATCCATGTCGTCGACGACCACGCAGAAATTGTACGTAGGCGTACCGTCGGGGCGCGCGATCACGAGGTCGTCGAGTTCATCGTTGGAGATTTCGATACGGCCCTTCACTGCGTCGTCCCACACGACGCTTCCACCGATGGGGTTCTTGAAACGGATCACTGGTTGCACGCCGGCTGGGGGCGTGGGCAAAACCTTGCCAGGCATCGGGCGCCAGGTGCCGTCGTAGCGGGGCTTCTCGCCACGCTCGCGTTGCGCTTCGCGCAGGGCGTCGAGCTCTTCGGTGCTCATGTAGCAGGGGTAGGCGAGTTCCTGCTGCACCATCTGCGCGACCACGGCGCGGTACCGGTCCATCCGCTGCATCTGGTAGAACGGACCTTCGTCGATGTCCATGTCGAGCCAATCCATCGCTTCCAGTATCACGTCGACGGCTTCCTGGCTGGAGCGCTCCACGTCGGTGTCTTCGATGCGCAGAATGAAATCTCCCTTCATCTTGCGCGCGAAGGCCCACGGATAGAGTGCCGAGCGGATGTTGCCGAGATGGATGAAGCCCGTGGGGCTGGGAGCGAAACGAGTGCGGACGCGCTGTGTCATAGGAATGGCCGAACGAAGAAGGCCGCGTGGTCGGACCCTGAGTACGGATCCTGAGCGGCCTCTATCAAAACCGAAATTATAGCAACCGAGCTGCGCCTGTCTGGCCGACCCGTCGCCGAACTTTGGCACAATGGCGGCCGGCCGCAGTGCGCTCCGTTACGACTGAACACAACTACGCGGCATATCAAACCGCCCCAACCTCCTCATGCAACGCCGCCTCTTCCTGGGTGCCGCCGGCGCCTCGATACTCTCCGCCTGCACCGTGACGGGCTTTTCGCCCGGCAAAACTGAAACACCCGTCACCCCCGCCACGGCTGTACTACCGCCGACGGCCCTGCCCGCCTCACAGCCCCTGCGGATCGGGCTGGCGCTGGGGGGCGGTGCCGCGCGCGGTTTTGCGCACATCGGCGTCATCAAGATGCTGGAAGCCCAGGGCATTCAGATTGACTTCATCACCGGCACGAGCGCGGGCAGCGTGGTGGCGGCGATCTACGCATCGGGTATGTCGGGGCTGGAGATGAACCGCATGGCCCTCAAGATGGACGAGGCCATGATCGCCGACTGGGCGCTGCCCTTCGGAACGCGCTTCGGCGGCTGGCTCAAGGGCGAGGCGCTGGAGAAATACATCAACCGGCTGGTCAAGCAGAAGACGATCGAGCAGATGCGCATCCCACTCGGCATCGTTGCGACGGACTTGGCGAGCGGCAAGCCGATCCTGTTCCGGCGCGGCAATACCGGTCAGGCGGTGCGTGCGTCCTGCAGTATCCCAGGCGTGTTCCAGCCGGTAACGATCAGTGGCCGCCAATATGTGGACGGCGGCTTGGTGGCGCCAGTGCCGGTTACCTACGTCAAGCAGATGGGCGCGACGTTCGTGATTGCCGTGAACATCTCGGCAGACCCTGCCAACCAGGCTGTGTCAGGACAGGCGAGCATGCTGCTGCAGACGACAGCCATCATGGGTCAGAGCATCAGCAAGACGGAGCTGGCCCAGGCCGATGTGGTCATCACGCCGTCGCTGCCGTTTGTGAAGGGCAGCGACTTTACCGCGCGCAACGAGGCGATTCTCGCGGGCGAGCAGGCTGCCCAGGCCGCCATGCCGTTGCTGCGCGAGAAGCTGCATCTGACGCAGACCGTCGTCGGCACCCCCTTGCCACCGCACTGACACGCCGCCAGCAGGCAACAAAAAAGACCGCCGCGGCGGTCTTTTTTCTATCGCGTGATAGCAAATCGGAGCGAATCAACCGCCGTACATTGCCAGCGGTTTGCCAGCGGCGTTCGGGTCGACGCGCTTGAGCTGTTCGACAAAGTTATCGGCGCCGTCCTTGATTGCGGTACCGGAATTGCCCTCGATGCGGCGGGCGCCGTTGTAGCGCGTCACCCAGTACGAGGCGGTCATGTCGTCCACGCGAATCTTGCTGCCCGTGGACGGTGCGTGCACGAACTTGTTGTCGCCGATATAGATGCCGACGTGCGAGAACGTGTGGCGCATGGTGTTGAAGAACACCAAGTCGCCAGGACGCAGTTCAGCCGTGTCGACGCTGGTGCCGACGCGGCTCATTTCCACGGCGCGGCGCGGCAGCAGGAAACCGAAGGTGTCATTGAAGACGTAGCGGACGAAACCGCTGCAATCGAGGCCCGATTCCGGCGTATTGCCCCCGAAACGGTAACGCAGGCCGATCATGCCCAGTGCGTTCATGACCACGTCGCCGGTCTTGCTCATTACGTTGGAAATGAGGCCGGACTTGGCTTCGGGCTTGACGTCGGCGCGGACTTCCGTGTCCTTGAAGACCGTATCAGCATGCACCGCATTCGACACGAGCACGCCGCAACCGATCACAACACCTACCGCCAGGCGCGCCATGGAATGAAGTACGAAATGCTGCATTGGCTCTCCCTCGGAAACTTGTAATGATGCGGCCGACATACGCCGTCGCAAATGAGAACAGTCCGAATCTTGTTAAAACAATCTCGCAGGATGATAAAAGTGACACTTTGACTTGTCAAAGGTCGTTACAAATTCCTCGGAATCCACATGCAAATCAGGTACTTAGACATGACTTTAGATGCGCATTCTTACAAAAACCGCGCATCCAAACTGCACTGACCTGGGGCAAGAGCAGTGGAAATTACGGGTTATCCCGAGCGGGGATGAGCGAGGCTGCCGCCATCAGCTTGCAAGTGTAGGGGTGCGAAGGCGACGCCAACACCGCCTCAGTGTCGCCCTCTTCCACCACTTTTCCATCCTTCATCACCACCACGCGATGTGACATCGCGCGAATAACGGCAAGGTCGTGGCTGATGAATAGATACGACAGGTTGTACTTTTTCTGAAGGGCTGAGAGCAGCGAAAGCACCTGCTGCTGGATCGACACGTCAAGCGCCGATGTCGGCTCATCAAGCACCAGCAACTGCGGCTTGAGGATCAGCACCCGCGCAATGGCAACGCGCTGGCGCTGCCCACCCGAGAATTCATGCGGATAGCGGCCCAGCGCCGTGCGGTCCAGCCCGACCTCGCGCAGCGCCTCGATCACGCGGTGACGGCGCTCGGTGGCGTTGACGTGCGGCTGGTGCAGCGCCAGGCCCTCGCCAACGATCTCTTCGATCGTCATGCGAGGCGACAGCGAGCCATACGGGTCTTGAAACACGACCTGCATGCGCGCGCGCACCGCCCGGCGCTCATCGCGCGAAATGCGCAGCAGCGAGTTGCCAAGGAAGCGCAGGTCGCCGCTCTTTGCGGTTTGCAGACCCAGCAGCGTCTGCGCGAGCGTGGTCTTGCCAGAGCCGGATTCGCCCACGATGCCGAGCGTCTCGCCTTCGCGCAGTTTCAGCGACACGGCATCGACTGCGGTGAACGGGTCTGTCCTGAACCAGCCGGCAAATCCAGGGCGATGGCGTTCGTAGGTGACCGTCAGCTTGTCGGCTTCGAGCAGCACCGGTGCAAGAGGCACCAGCGGCAGCACGTCGCGCTGCGGGCGGCTCTCAAGCAAGCGCACCGTGTACGGGTGCTGAGGCGCGGCAAATACGTCGGCCGTGTTGCCGGTCTCGACCAGGACGCCCCGCTCCATCACGCCAACGCGCTCAGCAAAGGCGCGCACCATGTTCAGATCGTGCGTGATGAGCATGATCGCCATGCCGAACTCGGCTTGCAGCTCGCGCAGCAATTGCAGGATCTGCATGCGCACCGTCACGTCCAGCGCGGTGGTCGGCTCGTCGGCCAGCAACAGTTTGGGCGAACATGCCAGCGCCATGGCGATCATTGCGCGCTGCCGCTGACCGCCCGACAGTTGGTGCGGGAAGGCATCAAACCGGCGCGGCGCCTCCGCAATACCGGTGCGCTCCAACAGCGCAATCGCACGTGCCTTGGCGGCGCGCTTGTCTAGGCCCTCGTGCAATTCCAGCGTTTCGACGATCTGGTTGCCGATCATGTACAGCGGGTTGAGCGCCGTCATCGGCTCCTGGAACACCATGGCGACATCGGCGCCACGCAATCCGCGCATCTCGCGCTCGCTGGCGGCCAGCAGATCGCGGCCTTCGAGCAGAATGCGACCGCTGTATTGCGCGTCGGCGAGCAATCGCATGATCGATAGCGCGGTCACCGACTTGCCCGAGCCCGATTCGCCCACCAGCGCGAAACGCTCGCCAGCAAGCAAGTCGAACGAGACATGCTTGACGGCTTCCGTCACCTCGCCATGCTCGGATTCGAAATGCACGCACAGGTCATCCAGGCGCAGCAGCGGGCCGTCGTACTTCGGTGCGGAGGAGCGCAGATCGACGCGGGTCATTTCACCCCCGCCGGTTTCTGGCGCGTGCGAAGTTGCGCGAATGACAAGCGCGTGTCGAAGGCATCGCGCAGCGCGTCGCCCATGAAGGTCAGCAACACGAGGGTCAGCACAAGCACCACGAACGTCGATAGCGAGATCCACCACGCATCCAGGTTGGCCTTGCCCTGGGCAAGCAACTCACCGAGGCTCGGGGTGGATGGCGGTACGCCGAGACCCAGGAAATCCAGGCTCGTGAGCGCGAGAATGGCCGCACTCATCCGAAACGGCAGGAAGGTGATCACGGGCGTCAGGCTGTTGGGCATGATGTGGCGCCACATGATCTGCCAGCTGGACAGGCCCATCGCCCGCGCGGCCTTCACATAGTCCAGCGAGCGGTTGCGGAAGAATTCGGCGCGCACGTAATCCGACAGGCTCATCCATCCGAACAGCGACAGCAGGATGATCAGCAGCCCCAGGCTGGGCGTGAAGATCGACGCGAAGATGATCAGCAGATACAGCTCCGGCATCGAACTCCAGATTTCAATCAGCCGCTGCGACACCATATCGAAGCGCCCGCCGAAGAAGCCCATCAGCGCGCCGGTCAGCGTGCCGACCACGACGCCGAGCACCGTGAGTGCCAGCCCAAACAGTACCGACACGCGGAACCCATACAGCAGCCGCGCAAACACATCGCGGCCACGGTCATCGGTACCGAGCCAGTTGTCAGCGGACAGCGGCGCCGGGTTGGGCTCCTTCGAGAAATAGTTCAGCGTCTCGTACGAGTACGGATTGGGCGGGTAGATTGCAAAGCTTCCCGGCTCCTTGAACTTGTCCCGGATGAATGGATCGAGGTAATCCGTCGGGGTCGGAAAATCCCCGCCGAAGGTCGTCTCGGGGTATGCCTTCACGATCGGGAAATACCAGTTGCCGTGATACTTGACCACCAGCGGCCGGTCATTGGAAATGCATTCGGCGCCCAGACTCAGAACGAACAGCACCACGAAGATGATCAGGCTCCAATAGCCCAGCCGATGCTGCTTGAAGCGACGCCACGCGCGCTTGAGCGGCGACGGCGAATGGCGCACCGGATGCGCCGCCGCTATGTTGGATACCTGGGTGGAAGTGCGGGAATACTGCGTCATGGTTGCTGGCCCACCTATCGCCCAACCGAGCCAAAATGGATACGCGGATCGACCAGCACGTAGCACACGTCGGAAATCAACCGCGCAGCCAGCCCAATCAGCGTGAACAGGTAAAGCGTGCCGAGCACGACCGGATAATCGCGTCGCATCACGGCCTCATACGAGAGCAGCCCCATGCCGTCGAGCGAGAACAGTTGCTCGATCAGCAGCGAACCCGTAAAGAACGCACCAATGAATGCCGACGGGAAGCCCGTCACCAGCGGCAGTAACGCGTTGCGGAAGATGTGCTTCCACAGCACGCGCCGCTCCGACAGGCCCTTGCTACGCGCGGTCAGCACGTACTGCTTGCGGATTTCCTCCAGGAACGCGTTCTTCGTCAGCATGGTGATGACGGCAAAACTGCCCACCACCGACGCCATGACGGGCAGCGTGATGTGCCAAAGGTAATCCGTGATCTTGCCGAGCAGGCCAAGCTGATCCCAGTTGTCGGACGTGATGCCGCGGATCGGGAACCACTGGAAGAATGTGCCCCCACCAAACAGCACCAGCAGCAACACCCCCAGCACAAAGCCCGGGATGGCGTAACCGACCAGCACGATGATGCTGGTCACAAGATCGAACCGGCTGCCTGCGCGCACCGCCTTCGCAATGCCGAGCGGCACGGCTATGAGATATGTGAGAAAGAATGTCCACAAGCCGATCGAAATCGATACCGGCAATTTCGACTTGATGAGATCCCACACGCTGCGGTGCTGGAAATAGCTTTCACCCAGGTCGAAGCGTGCAAAACGGCCAAGCATCAGGAAGTAACGTTCGACGGGGCTTTTGTCGAAACCATACAAGGCGCGGATTTCCTTGATCTTCTCGGCGTCGACGCCCCGACGCCCGCGATAGTCGAAGGCGCCGCCACCGCTGGCCTCGCCGCCACCGCCCCGCCCCTTCATCTCCATCATCATCTGTTCGACCGGACCACCGGGCACGAACTGGATCACGACAAACGTGAGCGTAACAACGCCGATCAGCGTCGGGATCAGGAGCAGCAACCGTTTGATCAGGTACGCGAACATGGTGTCACCGATGCGGTCATTTAGCAGCCGATTGGGGGGATTCCGGCATCCGCCACCAGGCCGTCAGCACCCAGGCCTCGGCCGAGTAGTAATACGGCAAACGATCCGGGTACATCAGGTTCTTGTTGTAGGCCACGCGGTGCAAAGCCGAATACCAGTGCGGAATCACATAGCAGCCTTGCATCAACACGCGGTCGAGCGCCCGCGAGGCGGTGATCAGCTCGTCGCGGTTGTCAGCGCGCAGCACATCGTCGATCAATGCGTCCACGGCAGGTGATTTCAGGCCGATCACATTGTCCGAGCCTGCCTCGTCAGCCGCCGCAGAGCCGAAGCGGTCCTTTAGCTCATTGCCCGGGCTTTGCGAATCGGGAAAGCGCAGCGAGATCATGTCGAAATCGAACTCTTCCAACCGCTTCTGGTAAAGCGCGAAATCGGTCATGCGCTGGTTGACCTGGATGCCCAGCTTCTCGAGGTTGCGCGCATACGCCGCCATGACGCGGCTCATGGCGCCCCCGTCATCGAGCATCTCGAAGACGAACGGCTCACCCTTGCTGTTGCGCAGCGCGCCGTCCGTGTACGTCCAGCCGGCCTGGGCCAGCAGGCGACGCGCCTGCCGCAGGTTGTCCCGCAGCGAGCTGGGGGGATCCGTCGAAGGCGGGGCGGACAGCACGCCAAACACTTCGGGGTCGAGCTTGCCGCGCAGCGGCTCCAGCAACGTCAGCTCACCCTTGCTGGGCGTGCCCGTCAGCGAATCCGACGCGGCCAGCTCGCTATTGGCGAAGTAGCTGTCGAGCCGGCGATATGCACCGTAGAAGAGCTGTCGATTGAGCCATTCGAAATCGAGCGCCAACGCCAGGGCCTTGCGCACGCGAAGGTCCTGGAACAGAGGCCGCCGCAGATTCATCACAAAGCCCTGCATGCCGGCACCGTTGCGATGCGGGAATTCGCTCTTGATCAGCTCGCCGCTGCGGAACTTCACGCCGACGTAGCTCTTGGCCCAGTTCTTGGCGCGGTACTCCACCATGGCGTCGTACTCGCCGGCCTTGAAGGCTTCCAGGCGGGCAGTTTCGTCCTTGTAGAGCTTGTACTGGATACGCTCGAAGTTGAATGACCCCCGGCGAACATTCAAGTCGCGTCCCCAATAGTCGGGATTGCGCCGAAAGGTGATGCCGCGCGACGGATCAAAGCGCTCGACCACATACGGCCCGCTGGCAACGGGATCCTGGAAGGTGAGTTTGTCGAATGCGACATCCTTGCCGCCATCCGGGTCGTCGGGTTTGCCGCGGCCCTTGCCCCACTTGGGCGAGAACACCGGCAGCCCGCCGACGATGAGCGGCAGCTCCTTGTTCTTGCGCTTGAAGTCATACCGGATGGTGCTGGCGTCCACCACGGTCACCTTGGCCACATCCGCGGTCATGCTGCGATAGGCCGGGCTCGCGCCCTTGCCCATCAGCATGTCATACGAGTATTTGACGTCCGATGCGCGCACGCGATCGCCATTGGAAAAGCGCGCGCGCGGGTTGATATGGAACGTGACCGAAAGTTCGTCAGGTGCGACCGCCACGTCGTCCGCAAGCAGGCCATAGCCACTGGCGGTTTCATCCCAGCTTGTGATGAGCAGGCTTTCGAAGACCAACTGATTCAGCCCCGGCGCCGACGTCCCCTTGATCGTGAACGGATTGAACTTGTCGAAGCTCGTGCGGCGGTCTGGATTGCCGAGCAGCAGCATGCCGCCGATGGGCGCCTTCGGGTTCAGATAGCCGAAGTTGGAGAAACCGGCGGGATACTTGAGGTCGCCATATTCGGCGTAGCCGTGTGCCGCCCACACGGGAGTCGCGCAGATCGCCCCCAGCAGGCTGAACAGCGCCATGAATCGCTTGTGTGTCGCAACGCGCACGCTCATTGCGCCCCTTGCCCCCAAAGTCCTTGCATGCGTTGATCCGATTGATCGCTGTCTGAAAAACTGTTTTCGATGATTCTAACGCCCCCAGGTGGCAATTCAGCCAATTCAGGGCCGGGGATCGTCCCGCATTGACAAGGCCGGCAGGGATTGTGCGGCACCGCGCAAATGGGCAGGCGCCCCGCGCTTTCCGGTATGATCGCGCCCACCTAATTGCCTCGTGCCCCGGATGCCGCCGCTGCGCAGCCGCAGTGACGAGTGACCACAGCAACATACGGGCGCGACGTTGCCCCACATTTGTACGGAGAAACCATGGGATTCCTCGCTGGCAAGCGCATTCTGATTACCGGCCTTCTGTCCAACCGCTCGATTGCCTACGGCATCGCCAATGCCTGCAAGCGCGAAGGCGCGGAACTGGCGTTCACCTACGTCGGCGAACGCTTCAAGGACCGCATCACTGAATTCGCCACCGAGTTCGACAGCAAGCTGGTGTTCGACTGCGATGTCAGCAGCGATGAGCAGATCGCCAAAGTGTTCGAAGACCTCGGCCAGCACTGGGGCCACTTCGACGGCCTGGTCCACTCGATCGGCTTTGCACCGCGCGAAGCGATCGCCGGCAACTTCATCGATGGCCTGTCGCGCGAGTCGTTCCGCATCGCGCACGACATCTCGGCGTACAGCTTCCCGGCGCTGGCAAAGGCCGCACTGCCGATGCTGTCCCCCAATGCTTCGCTGCTCGCCCTGACGTACCTGGGTGCTGAGCGCATCGTCCCGAACTACAACACGATGGGCTTGGCCAAGGCGTCGTTGGAAGCCGGCGTGCGCTACCTGGCCGGCGCGCTGGGGCCGAAGGGCATTCGTGCCAACGGTATTTCGGCTGGCCCGATCAAGACGCTCGCCGCCTCTGGTATCAAGGATTTCGGCAAGCTGCTGAAGTACATGGAAGACGTCGCCCCGCTGCGCCGTAACGTCACGATCGAAGAAGTCGGCAATGTGGCTGCGTTCCTGCTGTCGGACCTTGCCAGCGGCGTGACCGGCGAGATCACCTACGTCGACTGCGGCTTCAACGTGACCGCAGGCGTGCCGGAGAGCGTCGGTCAAGGCTGATGCATTGATGATGCGCGCGCCATCTTCAGATGGAGCGCGCATGTCAGTCTGCGAGACCCACAAAGCAGCAGACAAAGAAAAAGCCCGCATGGCGCAAACCATGCGGGCTTTTTGACGTGCAGTGCAATGCGAGCCGTCACGTCAGCTCGACTCGCATCCGCCTGTTATGTGCGCTTCCCGCGAGAAGCGCCAAACTGGCGGAGACGGAGTCCGCCGGCTTGGCGATCAAAAAAATCCCAAGAAATCCAACAACCCCTTGTAGACATTAGGAACTGCGGCGCTCCTACTTCATTGACGTTCAGCAGCATGCGGTACAATCCGAGCATGATTTGATAGTCGATTTGCGAGTCAAAACCATGCCCAGAGCCATCAACCGACTGAACCCAATGAAAGTCGCCAAGACCACCAAACCCGGCTTGTACGCCGACGGCGGCGGTCTCTATCTCCAGATCACCAAAGCGGGCGTCAAGTCCTGGCTGTTTCGCTACATGTTGGACGGCAAAGCGCGCGGCATGGGACTCGGGCCGCTCCATACGATCAGCTTAGCGGAAGCACGAACCCGCGCCCTGGACTGCCGCCGCCTTCTGCTGGATGGCGTCGATCCGATCGACACGCGCAACGCCGCACGTACCGCCAAGAAAGTGGCCGCCGCGAACGACAAGACTTTTGAGCAGTGCGCCACTCTATATATAGAGGCACATCGAGCGGGCTGGAAGAACGAGAAGCACGCGGACCAATGGACAAACACGCTGAAGACCTACGCGTATCCGGTCTTTGATTCGCTGCCGGTATCGGCCATTGATACGGCGCGGATCATGAACGTGCTTGAACCCATCTGGACCACTAAGACTGAAACCGCATCTCGGCTTCGCGGCCGCATCGAATCAGTGCTGGACTGGGCCACGGTCCGGGGCTATCGCGCCGGAGACAACCCGGCACGACTCAAAGGCCACTTGGACACGCTGCTGCCCAAACGCTCGCGCGTCCAGAAGGTCAAGCACCATCCCGCGCTGCCCTACACTGAACTGGCCGAATTCGTGAAGACTCTGCGAATCGAAGAAGGTGTCGCCGCCCGCGCGCTGGAATTCCTGATCTTGACCGCCACCCGGACCAACGAAGTCATCGGCGCGACGTGGGATGAGTTCGATCTCGACGGCGCACTTTGGGTCATTCCCGCCGGCCGCATGAAGATGGGCAAAGAGCACCGAGTGCCGCTATCGCCACGCGCCGTCGAGATCATCAAGGCCCAACAAGAACTACAGGAGAACAAGTTCGTTTTCCCGGGCATCCGCTATGGCAAACCGCTATCGAACATGGCGATGTTGCAGTTGCTTAAACGGATGGGCCGCCCAGACATCACAGCCCATGGCTTCCGGTCGACGTTCCGCGACTGGGCTGGCGAGACTACTCACTACCCACGCGAGGTCTGCGAAGCCGCGCTCGCCCATGGCATCAAAGACAAGGCCGAAGCCGCATATGCGCGCGGTGATCTGTTCCAGAAGCGGGCAGCGCTGATGCAGGACTGGGCCGAGTACGCCGATGGAATCGATTAGTCAGCAACGCTATCTGACTGGCCATCAAGGCTCCCTTCATCATCCAAACCAGCATCTGCTAACTTGAAGCCTCGCTTTTTTGCTTCCCCAATGTACTTTCTGATGGTCGCATCGGTAATAGCATGCTTGGTTATATTCTCGATCTTACGCTGTACATTTGAGACAATCCCTCGAACCTGCCCTTTGTCTTTCCCCTGCGCCGCGAGCAAGTACAGACCACCGATTACTTGGATCAGATTTTCGCGCAGGTCTTGTCTGATGCCTTCTTTTTGTTGCCCCTCAAACCCAACACCGACAGCGCGGGCAAAACTCTCATAGCCCGAGTAATTAATTGAAAGCTCGGCAAGACCATTAATTGGCCATCCATCATCCACGCGCACACGAACACCGCCAGCAATCTTTGTCGCCTCAATTCGATTCAAAGCGAACTGCGCCAACATAATCTTGGCGTGGCAATTCCAGGTCTCCTTCCAAAGCTCGGTGGTGCGCACGGTATCAGCGGCGATACCTGGACGAGAACATAAGACTTTCTCCGTAATAGCGTCCAGTACATCGGATACCGGATAAGCATCCCGCCGCTCGACCCTAAGGTGGGTCACAACATCTTCTCGCGGCTTCGCCAACCGCTCTAGCTCTTCCCGTCTTCTAACCTCGGCCCTCCGCACCTCCTCGATGTCCGCCGGAGGCAAGGGTGCCACCAACACCGTCCCGTTCTTCTTTTCCATTCTGCTGACTCCATTGACGTCCGATACGAGGCGGAAAGTTTCTGTTTGCAAACCGAAACTTTGCGTACGGCCGGAATTGCCGTCCATAAAGTTCGTCACGTGCTTCCGCTGAAGCGCATCGCACGTAACTGGAGGTAATCGATCGATATGTCTAAACCCAACCAACCCCAATCTACGGAACAAGCGCCCGCCGACCCGATATGGCGTCGCCGCACTGTTCTCGCGCAGGTGGGCGTCAGCAACTCGACGCTGCACGCGTGGATCAAGGCGGGCCGCTTCCCGCCGCCCCTCGAACTGGGTCCTCGAGCACGCGGTTGGCGTCGTTCGGTCGTAGAGGCGTTCTTGAGCAGCCGCACGACCACTACCGATAACCATTGAGTCGGACACGAAGGATGACCACCCGTCACCGTACGCGCTGATTTTACCTGCCGAGGGCGAGGAGCAGATTTCCGGCCTCGCCCCTGCCGGAACCTGAAGCAAGGAAAGTGCACCACGGCACGTATCGGATGTGAACTTTCCTGGCTTGCACTTCAGCGCTACGAAGCGCGGAAAGCTGACCATAGGACAGCCGCCCCGCAGGCCATCGATCTTGCGGGAAGCCGCGGAAAAACCAGGGCTCCCGCCGAAAGAACGATCCCCACCGCGCTGAAGTGATCGGGCGAGGAAAGTTTGCCAGTTTCGAGCCTGCACAACACAAGAGATGCACCTGCACATCACAGGAGCCCTCTAAAAAAACAGGGATTCTTGCAAAAAGCGCCCCCCCTGGCGGCGCGACTGTAATAACCCCCTCTCGGATGAAGGAAATTACAAGGAGTTGGGGAAATGAATAGAGATCAAGAAGCCGTTCAGTAACCGAAGACAAACCAATTAACCATTCTGTTAAGGCGCACACCAATGTAACCGACAACTGTCCATTCCCCCATGACCCCGTACCGCCGATCACGGACGACTGGCAACGCTCGCAGATCACGCAGTAAAGATACGAGCCCGCCTCTCGTTCTATTATCCGACCTTCCTTAGGAATAACGCTGCCCCTTTTCTTAACCTGACATGATCTGATTATGAAGACTACGAAACCTGCAGTGCCTGAAAAACTCAAACCGAAGAGAAACTACCCCTTGGAGCATGTCGTTGATATTGGCATCGATGACCTTCGCATCGTGCTCAAGAAGGAACACTTCGATGCCGTGCGCCAAGAGAATATGGTGGCGCAGTTCAGCAAACTGGTGGAGCGTCTCAACGCGAAACCCAAATCTGCAAAAGGTAAGGCTTTCACCAACCGCCTCGCCGTAACCGTGGCAGGTGAATTTGTCCTGATTGAATGCCAGCCCGGCCGCGTAGATAATCCGTACGCGTTCGCTTGCGATTTCAACCCGAACCGCTTCCTCAAAAAGAAAGGCGCCGTCGAAAAGCTTCTAAGCTTCTTCAAGTTCCTGTTCGGTCACGACGCATCCGCCCTGTTGTCGCAGGCCCTCATTTCCCGCCTGGACGTCAACGTCGACTTTTCCATTAATATCCTGGAAGGCACGCTCGTTCACGTAAAAGGTAAGCGTGGCGGTTCAAATGTCATGCGCAACATTGACGGCGATGGCGTGCTGGGTTCACTCTATATTGGCGTTCCTGATTCCAATCGTCAGGTCGTCGTGTACGACAAGGCCGCTAAAATCCTAAAGGATAATCTCGCCCCCCACGCCGGGAAGATGCTGGCCGCGCTGACCTCGCCGGGCAAATGGAATCTGGTCGTCAAGAAACTTGAAAACGAGGTTCCCAAGCCGCTGTGGCGCATGGAAGTGCGCTGCCGCCCGAAGCCCGCACTGCCGGTTGCTCAGCTTCTGCAACTGGCCGATTGCTTTGATGACGTCAAGCTCATGCACCTTCCGCCCGATCGCGCCCCTTTCAATTCGTCGTTGGGCCGCACGTTCATCGGCTTGGCGGCGTACGAGGGCATCCCAGCCGCGCTGCAGCGCCTTGACGAAAGGACCGACCGCCGGAAGTTCAAGCGCGCCGTCGACAGCCTACCGCAGGTCGAGTGGTGGAACGCGGGGCTGCTGCGCGACTGCATCCAGCGGGAATTGGACCTGCTGGCGCCGTTGTTTCGTGCCCCCGAGATCAAGCTGCCCGAAATCAAGCCGACAGCCCAACCCGTCCCGCCAGCGCGCGCCATCTTTTCCCGCACTGGCCCCGCCGCCAAGGCTGCGCAGCCAACCCGCAGCGCCGACATTGGCTAGCCGCACGGTTGACCGACATCATCTACATCGCATGCGGCACCCGGCGGGGCATCGGTGGCCCCGTTGACGGCTCGGGCCGAATCTGGCCGCGTCGTCGACCAATTTCAAGTACGCGGGTGTCACCGGCCACTGCTGCTGTTCCTGGCCAAAGTTCCTGCATGCTCACCTTTCTGCGGCGGGTCGCTGCTTGTGCCGCCCGCCGCTTCTTTCTCGTGCAAGCGCACCAGCCTGACACGCAGCGCACCTCTATATTTCTTGGACCGCCGCCTTGGCCGTCCGTATGCCTATACCGACGCGACCGAGAACTGCTCCTCATTGCCGACGGCAAAGTCGTGGCGTACCTCGACAACAGCCGGCTCCGT
This sequence comes from Ralstonia pickettii, assembly GCF_030582395.1. Taxonomy (NCBI): domain Bacteria; kingdom Pseudomonadati; phylum Pseudomonadota; class Betaproteobacteria; order Burkholderiales; family Burkholderiaceae; genus Ralstonia; species Ralstonia pickettii. The sequence goes on along the minus strand of NZ_CP104381.1, from coordinate 1,212,221 downwards.
TGACCATCGAGACTGGACTGGTCCTTCGGGCTGAACGGCGTCATCTGGTCGCCAGACGGCAGGTGTTTGGTGTTCAGCGCGGGCGCCGTCGGTGTCGCCTAAAGACTGCGAGCCTCGACGCCGCCCCCCACGGTCCGTCGGCAGGTGAAGACCTCGATAACCTTTCCGGCGTACTCATGTGCATCGACCAGAACTTCCGCGTCTCCGCGGGCTAAGGGAGACGCGTTTAAGGCGTCGCTGCAACCTCGGCTGGTCCGCCGTCGGCTTCGGCTCGGCCGATCATTGTCCATAGCGCCCCAGCGAAAAGCCTGCCTGCGCGCGAAAGCCAGGTCTCGCGGTGAACTGTTCGAGCCAACCGTCGGAAAGCCGCGCCCGCATAGCAGGTTTGTCAACGGCAAGGGCTCACCGTCGGCGCTGCTGAACTCGTCCGGCTCCGCCTTGGTGGTCAACCCGTGGGGGTTGTCGCGCACGACGGCCATGGGTAACTCACGCAGAGAGTCTCCCGTCATTATGTGCGCCTAGCGCCGTGGTTGACCGGCGGAGAGCGCGCCGTCGAAGTCAGTCAACACGTTATCCTCGTCGAACGACACGTTAAGCTCTATGGCGGTCAGTTCGTGGTGCAATTAAAACTCTCACCGTAAGCTCGTCCGGCATCCCATTCAGTTCGTGCCCAATTCCGCGCGGGTTCAGGATGCGCCCGTCTGGATCGAGAAGAAAGAATCGTACGGAAGGTGTTCGTGCAAGCCTCCGTTGTCAATCTAACAACCCTCGTTCAGGGGATATGACGTCAGCGCAGGCTCCGGGAGAATTTGTTAAGGGAGTGGCACGCCAGATGCTCCACCCCAGTATTTGCCCAATAGTTCAAAGCAGAAAGCGCGACTAAAGGTCAGCGCTTCGCTATTCAGAGCCAGACGGGGGATGCCGATATCCCCATAAGCGCTTGAGAAGAAGAATGAGACCGACCCTCAAATTCCAGGCAGCGGCTATCACTACTTTGCTTGTGGTTTGCATGCTGGCGGTATTCGCGATTTCACAGCGAGGTCGCTTTCGCGCTGACCTAGAGGCGCTTGTAGTCGCGCACCAGAAAGCACTCGTTCACGAAGCCAGCTCGGATTTACGAGAGCGGCTTGATGAGTATCTCGGAATTGTGCAACGCACAGCCGCTCACACGGCGTCCGTGTCATTTGAATCGGCCGAGCAAGAAGCCACGTACTTCGCATCCGTTCGTCCAATGTCTGCATTGTTTGACGGCGTCTTCCTGGTGAACTCTGAAGGACGCGTGACCGCCGTCTCACCCTCCATCCCGGGCGTCGTCGGCTTGGATGTTCATGACCGCGATTATTTTAAACAGGTCATGATCGTCGGCCAGCCTACGATATCTGAGCCTCTGCACAACCGGGTAGGCGGTGCGCCAAACGTGGTTATGGCCGCGCCCATTTCCGACGCGGTGTTGGCGCGCAGCTAAATTTGACCCACGGTTGGAGTGACCCCTTGGGGCTGGACAGGGCGGCAGTTAGAAACTAAGCCGCCTGCAGGGTGAGTTGGGACTCGAACTGGTTGGGCGAAACGTAGCCGAGCGCCGAGTGCATTCGCTTGGCATTGTAGGTGTCTTCAATGAACCTGGGCAGACGCGCAGCGACATCATCGAATGTCCGGTAACCGGCCAGGTACACTTCCTCGACTTTTAACGTCTTCATAAAGCTCTCGGCCTGGGCGTTGTGGTAAGGGTTACCCGGCGCACTCATTGAGCCGATCAGACCATATTCACGCAGCGCAGCCCGGTACCTCGCGCTTGCATATTGCGAGCCCTGATCGGTGTGGTGAATGCAGCTTCCTGGCGTTGGACGCCTGTTTCGCAATGCGGCGAACAACGCGGCCAAGGTCAGGTCGGTGTCGATGCGACGAGAGATCGCGTAGCCCACGACTTTGCGGCTACACGCATCCAGAATGGCCGCGAGGTACACAAAGCCTGCGGCGACTTTGATGAACGTAATATCCCCCACCCAGACCAGATCCGGCTTGGAGGGAATGACATTGCGATACAGGTTTGGAAACGCCGCAAGATCTCCACTCTCGGTACCTGCACGCGCATATCGGCGTCGCGGCCTGACACTTAGATCGTGCTGCCGCATGATCCGAGCGACCCGTTTGTGGTTGACGTGATGTCCGCGTGCGCATAGCTCCCGGACAACACGTCGATAACCATACCCGGGAAACTCATCTTGAATCTCGCCAATGAGTTCCACCAAGCGGCCATCACTGAGCTCGACAGCTTTGGCCGTGGAGCGATAGTAGTATGTACTGCGAGGCAGCGCGATCACGTTGCACCCCTGGCGGATGGAGCAACGAAGGGGCCGCTCACGATCGATGAGTTCTCGTTGCTGCTGACGAGCAGCAGGCGCGACGTTTTTTTTAGCAGGTCGACTTCCATGGTGAGCTGTCCCACCTTGCGTTCCAGTGCAGCGATCTTGACCTCGTATTCTGCGATCGTTGACGCTGCGACTTCTTCACTGTCAAGCTCACCGCGATCAAACTGGTTCAGCCACATCTGAATGAGGTTGGCTGAAATTCGATAGGTTCGCTGCGCCTCACGACGGCCAATGCGGCCGTCACGAATGTCGTGACATAGCTGCAACTTGAATTGCGGACTATGCCGCCGGTACGACCCGTTTGTTGACATCTAGCTGATCCTTGTAGGGGCCCAGCAAGCGTATCACTCCCTAACTGCCGCCCTGTCCAGCCCCAAGGGGTCACTCCACAGGTGGGTCAATTCTGCTCGCGCGTTAACAGGAATACGTCTCCTTCAACGCATCGTTCGAGCGCTGGTTGGCATACAACCCGAACGTGCCGACGGCCATCAGTGCGAGGGTCAGGACCATCAGTACAACGGCGAGCTTTGTCTTAATTGTCAGAGTCATGGCATTTGAAAGCGAGTGGATGCCATGTCGCTAACGTCCCGATTCAAAGACGCTGAAGTCGAAGACAGTCCGAATTGCAAACGCAATCGTTTGTATTGCGATGTCGCTGGAAAGCGATGAAGTGTTATGGCCTTTCACGCCTACTTCGAAACCTTGAGCACCACAAAGGTGCGCGGGTTGCCTTCGACCGCAGTGCTCCTCGGGACGGACGGAGTTCGAAGCCTGCCTACGGACTGCCAATTGGAAATGGGTTATGGGCTCCGGGTCATCATGCAGACCCTATGAGAGTGCTCGGTTGTTTTTCGCCCTGCCCGAGCAGCATCTGTTGTTCTTGTCAGACGATGGGCGACACGTTACGCCGACATCGTTAAAACAAAAAAAAGCCTCGCACAAATGGCGAGGCATAACTGGTTAGAGGGGGAGCCCTCTGAGCATCACGCTATGGGGTCATGACGCGTTACGATCATGCCAGCGTGCCACGGGAGGAGGCAAGCGATATGCGGCGCCACCACAACGCCAACGCCCTCTCATTGCGCGTCTGCGTTTGGGTGCGCTCTATGGCGAGTTACTTAAACGCCGCATATCTGTCGCGAAGGGTCAGGACTGCGCCTTTCCAGCCCGCACACGCCTGCGAGGCTATGGCGGGTCGGTCCGTGCAGGGAGAGTTACGAGCCCACGCCGAGATGCGAGCGTTGTTGTTTGATACCAAAAAAAGAGCCGCTGATTGTCGCTCCTGCACTGAAATGAACGTACTGGTGGGGGCCTCACCCCGCGCTGTAGAGCCTGTCAAACGCCGCCAATTTAGCGGCCGAGGCGCTTCGAAATCCGCCCTCGGTGGCTTCTGCAGCAAGGGACTTGATTGTGCAAATAGAGAAGGCCCACGCCCCGTCTGCAAGCTTCACGGTCACACGGAAGTTGCCAACGTATAGAAGCGAGCTTCCGTCCCTGCGGCGTTTCCAGGCGCGCCCCAGCCAAAGAGCGCGTTTGTCGTCACGAGAACCGGTGGATGGAGGCACGTCGTGCTGCAACCCACGTTGAAGATCGACCAAGCCTCGTCCCCTTCGCGGCAATATGCCGAATACGGAAGAGTGAAAAACCGGCCGCAGAGGATCGACTCGCATCCACTACACCGCATACAAACTGGGGCGCGCAGCGGCGGGCACGACCAAGTTTCGTCCTCCGCGCTTCGCCTCGTACAAACGCTTATCTGCGGCAGCGAGGATGGTTTCCGGGGGTACATAGTCGGCAAGATGCGGATCATACTCGGCCGCGCCGACTGAAACTGTGACGAAGCCGATTCGGCTCGCTGCGTGTGGCAGCGTCAGACTTTCCACCCGCTGCCGAATCGTCTGGGCTACCTCGATGGCGCCGGCGAGGTCCGTGTACGGCAAGATGACACAAAACTCCTCGCCCCCGTAGCGTCCGGCAAAGTCTCCCGGCCGACGTAATGACTGCAGGATGCAACGACCGATCTCTGTCAACACTCGATCGCCCTGCTGATGCCCGTAATGGTCGTTGTATTGCTTGAATTCGTCCACATCCAGCATGAGCAGCGAAAGCGGTTTTTCTTGCCGATACGTTCGCCGCCACTCCACCGACAGCACCTCGTCGAGCGCGCGCCGCGTGCCGACCCCGGTCAGCGCATCGGAAGTCACGAGCGCCTTCAATTCGTCCTCGGCCGCCTGCCGTCGGGAAAACTCACGTGACAGTTTCCACGCCATCACAGGAAAACATAACGCGAGTACAACGATGACAGGTGCTAGCAGCCATACACGTGCATGCCAGGATGCTAAGGTATCTTGTGTGGCCAGGCCGACGACCACGATCAGCGGGTAGGGACCAACACGCCGATAGGTGTAGAAGCGCTCCAGGCCGTCAATTGATGAGCCAGCCAGGTAGCTCCCAGATTCGCCACTGGTCCACGTCTTAAAGGTGGCAACATGCTTGAGGGGCTGACCGACAAAGCCGTCAATGTAGGGATATCGGGCGATCCCGGTGCCATCCGCGCGGAGCAGAGCAATTGAGCCGTGCGGACCCACCTCGAGGCCTTCGAAAAGGCGCGCAAAATACTTCAAGCGCAGCGTACCGGCCACGATGCCGGCAAATTTTCCGTCTCGGTCCGACAATCGGTGGCTAAGCGCAATCGAGGGTTCCACGCCCGCACTGCGCGGCGTGAAAGGTACGCTGATATAGAGCCCCGCATCGCTCTTGGCCTGCGCCTGGAAAAAATCCCGGTCGGACACATTGAAGGCGCGAGGCGGATAACCTTTCGAATCCAATACGCTTTTACCCGTGGCGTCGGTGACCAGAATGGATCCGAGATCAGACGCCGTGGTCGAACGGTCAAAAAGCACGAGCTGACGGATCTCCGGCGCCGAATTCATCACATCGGGGCGCTGCACACCTTCTATCGCTGCCTGCATCGACAAGTCGTAGAGCTCAATATTGCGAGCGATGTCTCGGGTAAGTGCGAGAGAGATGCTGCTGCCAAGCTCTTGGGCTCGGCGCTGGGCATCGTTACGCATCTCCGCCAGCGCATAAATTGCGACTGCGCATACGGCGACCGACAGCAGTAGGGCTGGTGCCCACAAGAGGGCTGGCGAGTAGGCGCTGCGAGGTCGATTCATGAGGTCTCCGGTGGCGGATCGCCATGCCGGGTTTAACGGCTGATCGACGCAAGCCCTTGAGAACTTTGGAGTCCGGCCTCGAAGATGCTCTTCTCAGGGGACGCCCCTGATGGACATGCGCGCCCTCTCCCGCTATGAACAGCGAGGAGCGCCCGGAGCGATTTAACCCAGCCACCTGATCCGCCTATGAAACCGATTGACGCCGCTGAACTGAACGATCCCGCAATGTTGCTTCAGGTCGTGCAAACACAATCCGAAATCGCAAAACTTGGAACCGATCTCGGTGCCATCATGGGCGTGGTGACAGAGCGCGCCCAACATTTGACCAGCGCGAGCGGCGCCGTGATTGAACTCGCCGAAGGCGAGGAGATGGTCTACCGAGCCACGTCCGGGTTAGTAGAGGCGCTGTTGGGCCTGCGCCTCGCCCGAAAAGGAAGTCTGCCGGGATCGTGCGTGGAAACCGACGATATCTTGAGGTGTGACGATTCCGAGGCGGACCCCCGCGTGGATCGTCAAGCTTGCCGCCGGGTAGGGTTACGCTCCATGGTGGTGGTGCCTTTGCGGCATATCGATACGACGGTGGGCGTGCTCAAACTCGTTTCGCCGACGGTGGCCGCTTTTACGGAACGCGACGTCGCGGTGGTGTCACTGATGTCCGAACTCATCGCGGCGGCTATGTTCCATGCCGCACAGGCGGGCCGCGACGAACTCTATCTGCGAGCCACCCATGACGCTTTGACCGACCTACCGAATCGCGCCCTGTTTTACGACCGCCTGAGGCAGTTGATCGCTTTGGAGCGCCGGCAGGCCGGCAAGCTCGGCGTGCTCAACATCGATATTGACAACCTCAAGCAACTCAATGATCGCTATGGCCACCGCGCGGGCGATGCTGCCATCCGCGAGACAGCTCGCCGCATGAGCGAAAACGCGCGCCAGTCCGATACGGTGGCCAGACTCGGCGGAGACGAGTTTGGCGTCATCCTCGCGGGGATTACTCAAGAGGGCGACGCCCAGGTGCAGTCGGCGCGGCTGCGCCAAGCAGTTCAGCGACCCTACGTATTCGAGGGCACTCCACTCCCTTTGGAAGTCAGTATCGGCGCGGCGGTCATGCCGGTGCATGGCATTGAGGTGGGGGAGTTGCTGGATAACGCTGATCGGGCAATGTATGCGGACAAGAAGGCACGCAAAGGCGACGCGCGGCACTGAGTGATGCGCGCAGGCGCCGGCAGCTCAAAAAAAGAAGGCGATCCCGTGGGATCGCCCAATCGAGCGGAGAGAGCCCTTCTGCTCACTGATAGTATCGTCCCGGAAGGCGGTTCCTTTAGGAGGGAACAATCCATGAAAAAATTCGTTGCTTCCATTCTTCTTATTCTGATGTCCGGCTGCGCAACATCGCACCAATGGTACAAAGATGGCGTTTCCCCGGAGGTGACAGCACACGACCAGGCTGAGTGCGCTTATCAGGCCAAAGCCGCGACCGTTGGCATCAACAGCGCCCGAGGCACGGAGGAAACGCAACGCATGGGAAGTGCTGTCGGCGATGGGATTGTCATCGCGGAGAAACGCGTCGAGTTGACCAACGACTGCATGAAGCTCAAAGGCTACTCCCCTCGGTAGCCGCACGGGCGAGCGCCAGGCATGGCAACGCTGACGGACCGCGCATGCGGCGCGTCAGCGTTTTACACGGTCAAGACTTGATCCACACCCCGCCCGCAGTTGGCACGTCCCCTCGCGTCCACCACTTCGCACAATACTTGGCGCCCTGGTAAAGCACACATTGCCCGCCTTGGTAGGCCACGGACGACATCCACTCCTGGACGACGCCTCCTAGGGCTTTCCAAACCGATGCCTGCCCGGGGATGTCTCCCTGCGTCCACCATTGGGCCCTGTATGTCCCGCCCTGGTAAGTGACCGTCATGCCGGCGGTGTAAATCTGCGTGGATGACCAAGCGGACCCGGGTGTGACGGATCCACCGGAGCTGCCACCCTCGCCGCCCGCATAGCTTGGGTCGCGTGCAACGCCGCTGCCCCAATGCCCACTCAGACCGGTAAAAACGGCGCTGAAGTCGTGCGGCTGTTGCGTAACGCCGGAGCATGTCGGAGCGGTATACGCGCCGTTGTTCGGACACGGCTGATCTCGGCTAATCGACCACATCCCGACCATGCCATAGCCGTTTGTATGAGCGGCATTGGCTACCGTCTGCGCATTGGCGAGCGTGAAAGTTTCCCCTTGCACATCGTTCATGCCAATCATCGGCGTGAGCCCTACGAGCTGCCACAATTGCCCGTCGGTCTTTGGCTGGCCCGCCGCCTTGAACGCCGCATCCAATTGCGAGTACAACGACTGTGCAGCGCTGATTGCTGCGGCACCCATATCGACGTTGGCTGTGCCGTAGTCCATGGTCATCAGGTTGACGACGTCAAAGACGACCTTGTTCTGGATCGCAGTGTTCAGGATGTTGACGCCCTCTGATGTGAGGCCGTAAGGCATGGCCGGCAAGGTCAACGTCACGTGCAAAGCCTTGCCACGCGCGGCAAAATCCGACTGCAGTTGGGCCACTGCCTGGAAATTCCGCATGAGCGCAGCCGTGTCCTGCTGCGATGCCCCTTCAATATCAAAGTCAATACGACTGAGGGTATAGGTATCCAGGACCGTTTGATAAGCCGTTTTGAGCGCAGAGACAGAGTTGCATGCCTGCATCAGCGGTGTGCCATTTGCACCCCCGAAGGAGACTGCCACTTCACCGCCTTTCGCTCGAAAATTGGAAATGCCGGCCCGGACCGCTCTGACGAGGTCGCTGCTTGGGTCGGCCACCGGCTGCACCCCTCCCCAAGAGGGACTGCAGCCGCCACCCGCGACCACAAAGGCGAGATTGAACTGCTGGATGCCCTGACGTACGCCGATTTGATCGATGCTAGGCGTGGGATAAATCGTAACGTCGACGTAAGGGGCGAAGCTGGTGGCCGCACCCGCCGCCGTGACCGCCCCTCCCAGCCACGCCACAGCGAAAATCCTACCGACGATCCGCGATGACACCCTAAATTTACTTTTCATGCTTTTCCTCATCTTGCAAAAACAGGAATAAAAGCGCCCTCGCCCGCCGTAGTGATTGCCGCGCATGCGGGCGCGACTCGCCGGCTAAAGCCTAGTGATGAAACGCGCCAGACGCTGTGAGCGAAAGTTTCTACAGTCTTGCGGTTTGCGCATCGACGAATACGTTGGACGCCGACCATGTTGTCTCTCGTGTAGGCCGCGTATCGGGCCCCGGTCCGTTTGTTGCGACGGTGGGGCATCGCATTCGGCGTTGCGTCCATGAAAATTCCGTCACACACGAAGCTCCCCGATATCTCCGCTTGGCGGTTGCTGGTTCCCGCCATTGGCGTGGTCTTCGGGGACATCGGCACCAGCCCCCTGTATGCCCTGAAGGAATGCTTCAACCCCGAGCATGGGGTGCCGTTTTCCGACCAGACCGTCTTCGGCATCATGTCGATGCTTTTCTGGGCGATGACGCTGGTGGTGTCTGTCAAATACGTATTGTTCGTCATGCGGGCCGACAACAACGGCGAGGGCGGCATCCTAGCGCTCACGGCGCTGGCCATGCGCGCAAGCAGCGGCAGCGCGCGGTTCACACGCACGTTGATGCTGCTCGGCCTGCTGGGCGCCGCCATGTTCTATGGGGATGCCGTCATTACACCGGCCATTTCCGTGCTCTCCGCCATTGAAGGCATGGAGATCATGGCGCCCGCGCTGCAGACATGGGTGCTCCCGCTGTCGCTGATCGTGCTGATCGCCTTGTTCCTGATTCAGAGGCAGGGCACCCATGTGGTCGGGCGCCTGTTCGGGCCGATCATGGTGATCTGGTTTGTGCTGCTGGGCCTAATCGGGCTGGCCTCGGTGGTGAAGTCGCCACAGATTCTGGTGGCGCTGAGCCCCTTGTACGCCATCGAATTCGGATTCCGTCATACGGTGCTGGCATTTATCGTGTTCGGCTCGGTGTTTCTGGCGCTGACCGGCGCCGAGGCGCTGTATGCCGACATGGGCCACTTTGGCGCCCGCCCCATCCGCTATGCGTGGTTCTACATTGCCATGCCGTGCCTGCTGCTGAATTACTTTGGCCAGGGTGCCTTGCTGCTGCGCGAGCCGAGCGCCGTGCAAAACCCGTTCTTCCTGTTGATGCCGAGCTGGGCGGTTGGCCCGATGGTGCTGCTCGCTACGGCGGCCACCGTCATTGCGTCGCAGGCTGTCATCTCTGGCGCGTTTTCGATGACGGCGCAGGCTGTGCACCTGGGCTATGCGCCGCGCATGAAGATTCTCTACACGTCGGATGTGGAGATCGGCCAGATCTACGTGCCGGTCGTCAATTACGTGCTGCTGGTTCTGGTGGTGGCGGTGGTGCTGGCTTTCGGCAAGTCCGACAACCTGGCCGCGGCCTACGGTATTGCGGTGACGACCACCATGGTCCTGACTAGCTGTCTTGTCATGGTCGTCATGCGCCACGCATGGAAATGGAGCCTTCCTGCGGTGATTGGCATCGGTTCCGTTTTCTTGTCGGTCGACCTCTCTTTCCTGTGTGCGAACCTGCTGAAGATCGCCGCTGGGGGGTGGTTCCCGCTGTTGCTCGGTGGCTTGATCTTCTTCCTGATGATGACGTGGCACACCGGCACGCAACTCGTGCGAGCCAGGCATGTCGACGCGGCTGTACCACTAGAACCACTCGTCGCCTCGCTGGAGCGATCCCCTCCTTTCAGGGCTCCAAGTTTCGCCGTTTTCCTCAGCCCGTCTCCGCATTGCGCGCCGTCTGCGCTGCTCCATAACCTGAAGCACAATCGGGTGCTCCATGAAGCGACCGTGGTTCTGCATGTGGAAACGCTTCCCGTCCCCTATGTGGACGAGGACGAACGCATTGAGACGAAAAAGGTGGGAATCGGTGTACATGCAGCCACCATCAGATTCGGATTTCGCGAGCATCCTCGCCTGGATGCGATCAGTCGCCGCATTGCAGGGCTGATCGGCAAAGCTTACGGCGACTTGGATATTTCGTATTTCTGCACGCGCGCGGTGGTCACGTCTGCTGCCCGCTCCTCGATGGCTCGGTGGCGCGCCGGACTATATGCGTGGCTGCGCCATAACAGTGCCCGTCCCGCGGTTTTCTATGAATTGCCCGCCAACCGCGTAGTCGAACTGGGACAACGGGTGGAAATTTGACGGGGGCATCGTTTGCAAAGCTCGTTGACGATGTTCCCTTGCGGTAAATTCTCTGGCAGGGAGTCGCCCGTGGACAGTACAACTTCTGTCTTGGAGGGGCCTCCTTCTCGCTCGGCGCAATGAGGCGCCTCCGCTCACTGGGAATTGGAAAAATCATGACCTCTCGCAAGCACGGCGTCATCGTTGCCGGCGTGGCGGCACTTACCACCGCCAGCCTCTTGACCTTATTGCGCGCCTCCCGCGTGGGCAATCCCCAGGTGCCCGAACCCGCCCTACCCGTGGACCTCAACCGGTACGTTGGCTTGTGGTACGAACTGGCTCGCTACGACAACGGTTTCGAGCGCGGTCTGGATAACGTGACGGCCGAGTATCGAGTGCGATCGGACGGGCTGCTGGAGGTGATCAATCAAGGGTGGCGGCACGGCCGTCGCCGTCGCCGTATTTCGCACGGCAAAGCGCGCGTGGTCGCTGAGCAGAACAACAAGCTAAAAGTGTCTTTTTTTGGACCGTTCTATGTGGGCGATTATTGGATCCTCGATCGCGCCGATGACTACGAATGGGCCATCGTAGGCGAGCCCTCCGGCCGATACCTGTGGTTGCTGACACGTAGTCCGGATGTGGCAGGCGGCACGCGTGCACGTCTGATCCGCCGGGCGCAAGCCTTGGGGTACGACACGAGCCTGCTTCGGTTCACGGCTCACCACCTGTCTTAGGTCGCGCGGCTCGCCATATACCCGAACACCCGCCAGCGTTCGCTGGCGCGTCTTTTCAGGCACGCTACGTGCTGAGGGGTGCACGCCCATCACTCGGGAGCGACCCATGAACAAGACTGATATCCCCAAAGAGCAGAAGTCCGTTCTTTCCTTGCTGCTCGACGACCACCGCGAGGTCAAGAGGCTTTTCAAGGCATTTGAGAAGGCCGAGCCGTCCGAAAAAGGCGCCCTCGTCTCGCAAGCGTGCGCCATGCTCACCGCGCACACCAAGCTCGAAGAAACGATCTTCTATCCCTTCGTTCGCGACCAGGCGCCCGAGAAATTCGGTGACCTGCTGGACGAAGCCTTGGTCGAACACGCCAGCGCAAAGAGCCTGATCGCTGAATTGTCCGCAATGAAGCCGGGGGACGCCCTGTACGACGCCAAATTCACTGTCTTGGGCGAATACGTGAATCACCACGTCGAAGAGGAGGAGAGCGAGCTGTTCCCCAAGATCATCAAGCAACACGTCGATCTCAGCACGATCGAGGAGCAGGTAAAAGACGCCCATGCGAGCCTCGCAAAGGAGGCGGCCTGAGACGAGGATAGCGCCTGCAGGGCGGCCTGAAAAGACGATCCGCCCGCCTCGGGCTGCCGATTCTCAACGCCGCCTGTGGGAGCAAAGCCATGAAAACACCTGAGCCGGGTCCACGTAGTGGCAAGCTCGACACGGTGCCCGACACCGATACGACGACTTATGCCCGCAGTGGTCGCATCACGCGTCTGTTTGACGCATTCGCCTCGGCGGTGACCCGATGGGCGGGCTCTCCCTATGCCTTTGGCGGCGCGGTCCTTGCCATCCTGCTATGGACCGTGACAGGCCCCTTGTTTGACTATTCCGACCGCTGGCAGCTTGTCATTAACACCGGCACCACGATTGTCACGTTCCTGATGGTCTTCGTGATCCAGCAGTCCCAGAACAAGGACAGCATTGCGCTCCACCTCAAATTGAACGAACTGCTGGCGTCGCACCGCAGTGCCGACAACCGGCTGATCGGCATCGAGGAGGCGACCGAGGACGACCTCCGGCGGCTGGCAGCGGCTTACTTGCGCATCGCGCAACTGGCCGAGGCCGAGGCCGGCCCCGCTGGCGTTCAGGACAGCGCAACAGATCCGACACATCCTCCTCACACCGAGCCTTGATATGGATGCCTCTTTACAACTGCAAGCACGGCAGACGATGGCGCTGACCCCGCGCTTGCAACATTCATTGAAGCTGTTGCAACTGACGGCGGCCGAGTTCCGTCAAGAATGGGAAGCGGCCCTGGCAAGCAATCCTTTTCTGGAAGCAGTGGAGGAGTCGGACGCAGGCGGCGATGCCACTCAGAGCAATGCGGGGGAAGTGTCCGCCTCTGAACACGTGCCCACACTCGACGCTGACCGAGAGGAGGCCCCATTGCCCGAGCCGGGATGGCAGCCAGAGATCAGCCGGGCCAGCGCGCCTTCGGACGACACTATGCGGGAAGTCGTGGGGTCTGATTCCATGCGCGAACGGTTGTGGCGAGACTTGTGTACCTATCCGCTCTCGCCCCGCGACACATTGATTGCGCACGCTCTCGTCGAGGCGCTGGACGCGGACGGGTATCTGCGTCAGAGCTTTAGTGAGATTGCCCCCCTCATTCCCGTCGATCCGCCCCCGGAGCCGAAGGAAATTGAGATCGTGCTCAAACTGGTGCAGAGCCTCGGACCCACCGGAATTGCGGCCCGTTCCGTTCAGGAATGTCTGCTTTTGCAACTGCGGGAAATGAAGGGCGAGCGCGCCCAGAGCCCCACACTTGAGCTCGCGCGCCGCATTGTAGAACGCTATCTGGATGAGGTCGCCGCGCAGGACATGCCGGTCCTCGCACGCAAACTTCGTTGTGACCGCAACGAAGTCGGTGCTGCCCTGGCGTTGCTACGCACACTCAACCCGCGTCCGGGGAACGACTCGTCGCACGCCCAACCGTTGTATGTCGTGCCGGACGTGACCGTCGTCAAACACCGCAAGCGTTGGGTGGTCCGACTGAATCGTGACTGCATGCCACGCGCCCGGCTCAATCAGCTCTACGTCGATCTGCTCGGCCGCGCGCGGGGCAACAACAGCGCAGGTATCGCACAGCAGCTCGAGCAAGCGAGATGGTTGCTGAGAAACAGCGAGCAGCGCTTCGAGACCATCAAGAAAGTTGCCGAGGCCATCGTTGAACGCCAGCGGCACTTCTTCGAGTATGGCGAAGTGGCGCTGTCTCCCATGGGACTGCGCGACATTGCCGAGGCAGTCGGTGTTCACGAGTCGACCGTGTCGCGCGCGACCCTGGGAAAGTACATGGCAACGCCGCGAGGCGTATTCGAATTCAAACACTTTTTCACCCGGTCCCTTGCCACGGGAACCGGCGGCCAGTGCTCTACCGCAGCCACGCGCGCCATGTTGCAGGAGTTGATTGCCAAGGAGGACCCGAGGGCCCCGCTCTCCGACGTCGCCTTGCAACGGCACCTGCGCGCCCAAGGGGTGAAAGTAGCTCGGCGCACATTGACCAAGTACCGAAGCGCGTTGCAAATTCCGCCTGCCGAGATGCGACGCGCCCGTGTCGCGCTCGCTGTCGAGACGGCGTAGTCGGTGGCTTCAGGCGCGCCGCCTGGGTTAGAACGTTTGGTTCAGAGGGATTGGGCGTAGGACAACCGGAGGCAGCAGTATCGGAGGATGGCGGATGGCCGCGTAGCCAGCTTGCAGTCATCCTCCACTCATCGATCTAGCCGTAGAGGAGTTTGAATATGGACCACGCGACTTCTTCGTTGATTTCGGGCACCGCCGCTGCCTCCCGTGTCGCCAACGCACGCATGCGGATTATCGGACGGGCGGATCATCTTTCGAGCGGGCCGGGGCCGGAGCTGATGGCCGCCGATACGCTGACCGGCGACCGCGTGGTCAATGGCAAAGGCGAAGACCTGGGCACCATCACCAATATCATGCTGGATGTGCAGCGCGGTCGCATCGCGTACGCTGTCCTGTCGGTGGGCGGGTTCCTCGGCATTGGCGATAAGCTCTTTGCGATTCCGTGGGGCGCGATGTCACTCGATATCGAGCGCAAATGCTTCGTGCTGGAAGCGGAAAAAGAGCGCTTCGACGCGGCCTTCGGTTTCGACAAAGATCATTGGCCTGCAATGGGCGACACCACATGGGCATCGGCAGTCCATACACGTTTTCAGACGCGTCCTTACTGGGATGAGTAATAAACGCGCAGATTGGGAAAGCTTGGGAATCCCCGCCTGCACAGGCGGGTTTTTTTTGACCTCAAGTCCTCAAGAGGGAAAATGAGGCAGCACCTGATTTCTTTTCGACCTCACAGAACATGCCCACCGTCTTCCGAGCCCCGACCGCTGTAAGACCGAAAGATCGCGGCCCCATCTTGAACCGGCTGCGTCAGTCCAAGATGACGCGCTCCACGCATGCCTATGTTCGTGGCAGTACGACCCAGTTTTATGCGTGGCTGGCGCAAGTGCAACCCTCCACATTTCCGGAAGGGCCGACAATATGGATCTGCGGAGATTGCCATGTTGGCAACCTTGGCCCGATCGGTGACCTTACTGGGCAGACCAGCATCCAAGTTCGCGATCTCGATCAAGCCGTGCTTGGAAATCCCGCTCACGATCTGATCCGCCTTGGCCTGTCGCTGGCCACCGCAGCGCGGGGGTCCGATCTTCCCGGCATTGTCACCGCACAGATGGTCGAAGCCTTGATGGCCGGGTATCTTCGCGGTATCGATCCCGATGCTGCCCTGCGCCTGCCCAAGCGCCCCGCGCCGGTGCATACTGCGATGAAAGCGGCAACGGCGCGGACTTGGGAGCAGCTCGCTGCCGAGCGGTTGGACGGATCGTCGCCTAACATCCCGCGCGGGCGCCACTTTTGGTCGCTGTCCTCGGATGAACGACGGGAACTGAAAAAACTCATTGGTGCACACGAAGCCATTGCGCTGGTGGCCCGTTTGTACGAGGTGCCCGGACAAACGCGCGCGCGCTTGATCGACGCGGCCTATTGGGTCAAGGGCTGCAGCTCGCTTGGACAGCGTCGGTATGCGCTCTTGGTTGAGATCGAATCGTCGGAACGCGACGGGGCTCAGCTCTACCGACTCCTTGACCTGAAGGAAGCGGGGCCGCCTGCAGCGCCGTCCTCCGACCGCTCCGCCATGCCTCGCCACAATGGCGAGCGCGTCGTCACTGCGGCGCAGCACCTCTCACCCGCCTTGGGTGAGCGCATGGCGTGGACGCGCATGTTGGGAGGCAGTTTCTTCCTGCGGGAGTTGATGCCGCAAGATCTCAAGCTCTCCATCGACCGTCTGACGCAAAGCGAGGCAGGCAGGTTGGCGAGCTATCTGGGCAATGTTTTGGGCATCGCCCACGGCAGACAAATGGATCGGGATACCGCCTCGGCTTGGCACCGAGAACTCAAATCGCGCCACGGTCGTTCAATCGACGCCCCATTTTGGCTCTGGTCCTCGATTGTCGATCTGATTGGATTGCATGAGCGCCAATATCTCGAGCATTGCAGGAATTGGGGCCGCCAGGAGGCCTGATACTCTGCCTGTGCCTGGTCCGCGCGGGGGCACTCGCACGCGCCGGCTGGACCCTCGCCCTGGCATGAGCAGCGCCACTATGCATTTACAAACTGAACTGCACGAGCGTGTCGCCCGCTTGAACGACGCGATGGTGGTGTCTCCGCACTTGGATGACGCGGTGTTTTCCTGCGCAACGTTTCTCAGCGCATGTGCGAAGGGGGCCAGCGTAACGGTGCTGGCAGGCGTTCCGGAGAAAGAGGATTGCACCCCGTGGGACAGAAAGAGCGGTTTCTCGAAGTCGTCTGAGGCTGTACACAGGCGCCGTTGGGAGGACTGCGCGGCACACCGGATTCTGGGAGCGCGCGCGTTTCATCTGGACTTTCTGGATGGGCAATACGGAGCGCTGCCGCCCATGACGCGCGTTGTGCGTGCACTTGGCGATTTTCTGCAGGACAACACCCGGCCGATGTCCGCGGTCTGCATCCCGCTGGGGTTGCTGCACCGCGACCACGAATATGTCCACGAGGCCTGCCTTCAAGTCAGGCGCGCCCTGCCGGATCGACTGTGGCTTGCATACGAAGACGTGCCATACCGCTGCATCCCTGGCATTCTTCAACACCGCTTAGGCCGGCTCGAGGCGCGGGGTATCTCGGCCACTCCGGTGTTTCCGCCGCTGGGCTGCCGGCGTCGCAAACGCGAAGCGGTGCATGCTTACACAAGCCAGCTCCTCGCGTTTCGAGACGAAGATATGGCGGATTTAACCCGCCCGGAGCGATATTGGTATCTCGCCGACGGCTTCCGAGGCGAGGTCTAAAGGCGTAGCCTCGTCGCCGACAGGGCCTCCCGGCAGCGCTGCGCACAACTTACGCAGGTAGCCGCCAAAGCCCCCTTGCACTCGGTTAATAAGCCGACCGCTGGTCCATACCCGGGGTCGCGCGCTCCAAGCGATGGCCACGCCCGCGCGCTCAAGCGCTTCAACAAAAGTCCGGTCCTCATCTGTTGGAAGCGGGGGAAATCCCCCCATTTCCGCGTAGACCTTCGCGTCGATGCCAAAGTTGGCACCGTGGATGTGCCGATGGCCGTCCTCATCAGAGTACAACGCCGAATAGCAATCCTGCACGGCGCGCAGAGCCGTGTCCCACCGGTCTATGCAAACAGTGCCGCACACCACACTGGCCCGCAGCGCGACTTGCTCGTACAGCCAAGCCGCATCGACCGTGGTGTCCGCGTCCGTGAACGCCAACCATCGGGCGCCCCGCTCCAGCAGGTACAAGGCGGCACAGTGCCGCGCAATGCCGACGTTGCGAGCGCGGATCGGCAATGCCGTGACCGGAAATTGACTCACGACGTCGGCAGAACCGTCTGTACAGTGGTCGAGCGCTACGACGACCTCCACCGTCTCGCCCGTCGTTGCTATGCGCGCGGCTGCGGCTAGCACGCTGCTCAAGCACGCCGGCAGGGTGACTTCTTCATTGTGGGCGGGAATGACGACTCCGATCATGCGTGCCTCACACAACGCCATCGAGGGTGGTCCACACATCCAACAGGAACTCTGGCTCGTGGTGGCAAACCGCGTGCGTACACGGTGCAGTGGCTTGCAGCGCGTCGGCAAGCCGCCGATGTGTCGTGTGGGAGTCCAATCGGCGCTCGGTAAAGTCGGGGCGCCAGTGCACCGCGACGAGCGCCCCCCCTCGTCGCAGCGACGCGGCAAAGCAGCGGGCGGTGTGCGTCCAATCGGTGTCGTCAAAGTAATAACCTAGTTCGCTCACCACGATCAGATCGAACGTGGCGCGCGGCCAGTCGTTTGGTATCGTCCAATGTTCGACCCGTGCATGAGGAAAGTCCCGCAGGCGTGCTCGCGCTGTTGCCACGGCGGTCGGCTGGCTGTCGCAGGCGATCAGCTCATCGCAGCGTAAAGCGAGTTCCGCGCTCAATTCGCCAATGCTGCAGCCCGGCTCAAATACGCGCTGGAAGCGGGGGTGAGGCAAAGATGCCACCACGATCGCACGCTTGCGTTGCTCATACCACCGCGCTCGCAGCTGCCACGGGTCATCGCTGTGCAGATACAGCGCTTCGAAATACGTCTGATCCGTCATAGGCTCACCCCCGCATCTGGATGAATACGGGCAAGCGTACCGGCCCTCGCCCAATCGCGCTCCGCGTGGCTTTGGCGGACAAAGACTGGCAAATCCGCAAACAACTCTGCCAAGGGCGATTGGACGGTGAGCGCTCGCGGGCCGAGCGCGCGCGAGACACACGCTTGGACACGCTCGACGGTATGTTCGACCGCGCATCGCAGGCGCAGGGCTGCGAGTTCAGCGTGCGAGCGCGGATGCTCGTCGATCCAGACCGCCGTCTCGCGCGTCAAAGCACGAGCAGCGGCAAGCGCCGAATCCACGACGCCTAGATGCGTATCGAGATTCGTCGACGGCCGCGCGGTTGCCGCCGCGGCGAGACCGGCCCGCAGCCCAAAACATCCGCCGAGCCAGCACGCGGCGATACCCGCTGCGCCGTGCCAAAAGCCAGGGCGCTCCAAATAGAAGTTGGCGTCCCCAATCTGAAATCCCGCAGCGTTGCAAAAGGTGAGCGTCGCGGTGGCTGTACGGTGCATCCCTGCAAAACGCCAGGCTGGCTCGCCGAGTTGAACGCCGTTGTCGTGCAGCGGGACCCATGCAAGGATCCGCTGACCGTCCGGGGTGCGGGCGGTCACAAGTGCCGAGGAAACTAGCGCGGCGCCTGAGCACCATTCCTTCGATCCGTTGAGACGCAAGTCCCGGCTTCCGAGCCCCTGCGGGGTGGCAATCAGCTGATGTGCCGCGCTCTCTGCCGCCCACACGCCCAACAGTTCATCGTCGTCAGCACCGAACGCTCGGAGCTTGCAACTGCTCTCAGCCAGAATAGCCACAGCGTCCGCGTGAGACTCGAACAGTTTCGCTATCGAGAGGTCCGTCGCCGCGAGCTGCGCGAATATCGACCAGCGTCGCACCGTCTGCCCGTGGCCGGGCAGCGGCAAGTGGGCGCCCCACGTTCGGACCCACTCGGCCAAGGTGGTTTTCACCGCAGGATCGGGGAGCATGCACTTGCTAAAAAGTTGGCGTTAAGTCGCCGCAGCAAATGCTATTCCCAGGAGCAATCGCGCCCCCATTTGCGTCAGCTTCTCGCGCGCGGGCGTACGAAGGGGGGAGGCCGGGGACGAACGCACCCCCGTGGTCGTTCGGCCAGCCGAGTCGCTCTCCCCTGCTCGATCTCCCCTGCAAGCCACTGGAGGGCGGGGCCAGTTAATTTGGTGAAGAGCCCGCCAAAGTCACGCTCGTACAGGCGAAGCAACGCCGTGAGATCGGCCATCTCCTGATACGGAGGGAACTGCCCCTGCGCGCTTTGACCATGCACATCGGCACCGCCGATGCTCGGTATGGTGGTCCAAATAAACCGCGGCAGCATGCGACTGATACGATAGCCATATTCTTTTGCCACCAAGGCATCGTGACGAACGGTGAAGTCAATCACTTCCTGCGTGGCGACGCCGTTGGCTTCATAGGCGGCCCGTATCCAGCAGTGATAGGAATCTAGCTGACTGAGGGAGCGCGCACGACGTCTGTTGGCTCGCGAAGGTTGCAGCGCTATACGCTGGCCACCATCGCACTCGATGACAGCGCTGCCCGACACGGCGACGTACGGCTGCTGGGTCACCAGCGACAAGAGCCGGGCGCCAAGGATTGCGTAGTCGCCGCATCGGCGGACCGGCCCTAACGGAAGCCCCCGCCCGGGAAGCGGCCTGGTTCATCGTGACATCGACCGCGGCGTCGATCAGCCACTGCACCGTGGGAGGTATCGGTGCGGGCATCAGGGGTGCGTCGGCGGTCATTGGGTTTTCCGAACAAACGGCTGGCTCAATAAACGGCACGACTGGCGCTGCATTGAGAGGATTAAGGAAAGCGCGGGCAAAGAACCTTACGGTTTCCTTAGGAAAACATTCGCCCAGGAGGCGTGATGAAATTCGAAGAACACCGCAAAGCGATCATCATCGCCCTGCTCATCCTGCTCCTGGCCCTTCTTGGCGCAGGGTTGTGGTACGAGCAACAGATCGCGACCCGTAACAACATTTTTCTGGCGTGTCATGCTCGCGCTGCGGACGCGGCAGATGCAGCGCGTCAGCT
Organism: Ralstonia pickettii; assembly: GCF_030582395.1. Lineage (NCBI taxonomy): Bacteria > Pseudomonadati > Pseudomonadota > Betaproteobacteria > Burkholderiales > Burkholderiaceae > Ralstonia > Ralstonia pickettii. The sequence continues at coordinate 1,192,032 of NZ_CP104381.1, read as the reverse complement.
GGACCCCCGCGTAGGAGAAAAACCTCGAGCGCGTGAGGCACTCACAGCCTACAACGAGATTCGCTGCATGCGCGAGCACGGCTATCACCTGCGGATTGCAGAGCCTTCCTGCCGTCCTGAGCTGCGCCCGCAGTGCTTCACCGTCTTGTCTGGCCGCTAAATCGACGGTCAAATTTCCCCCCCCCAGTCGTCCCAGCGGTGGCGACACACCAACGTACATTCCGGACCTTTCGTTGAAAATTTTGCCTACATAACCAGTTTGACAGGCGCCCTCCGCCTAATAAGTACAAGCCGTCGGACATTGGCCCCAAATTTGCTTAAGGGCGCCCCCAGTGGTGTTCTTCAAGCCCTCCTTGCCCCTTTTTTTTCTTTCTTCATGACAGTCCACCAGCCCATTGACAGCAAACGTTTCAGTTCGATACTGCGGCGCAACGTTGTTCTCCCCCTAGGGGTTGGCCTTCTCAGCGTTGGGGTGTTCATTGCATTGCTGCTGTACCTGCTCGACGCCATGAATTGGGTGGAACACACCGAGCGCGTCATTGCTGGCGGTAACGAGCTGGCCAAGTTGACCTCTCAACGTGAGGGTGGGCTGCAGCGATATTTGCTGAGCGGCGAAGACCGCTTTCTTGAGCCGTACACTCTGAGCAGCTCGACGCTGGCTACACAAGCCGCAGCTCTGAAAAAGCTGGTGGCCGACAATCCCGCCCAGGTGGAGCGAATCAACAAGATCATCGCGCTTCAGGAAAGTTGGACCGGTGTGGCGGAGTCGCTGATCGCTTTGCGCGCTTCACACTCAGACGCGCGCGACCTGCCTAAACTCGAGAGGGGGCGGCAGATTTCCGAGACTACGCAGCGCGAACTCCTGACGTTCCTGGACACCGAATATCGTCTTCGCAAGGAGCGCTCGGATGCTGCCCATGCCTTGACCACGGTCACGATCACCGCGTTTCCGATCTGCATGTTGGTACTGACCGGCGCGTTGGCGTGGTTTGGCCGACGCGAGCTTTCCTCGCTCTCGGGTTCGTACGAAGCCGCCCTCGCCCAGCAGGCTGAGCAGGCGCGCGCGCTCACGGAGCAAGCATGGAAGCGTGATCGACAAATCGAATTGGCCTCTGAAGTTGTCGGGCGCTACACCCATGCGGAGCTCTCTAACACCGTATTGGCGTTTCTCTCCCGCCACGTCGACGTGGTCGTTGGTGCGCTGTATGTCCTGGACGACGGGGACAAGCTAACGGTGGCAGGCACCTACGGGTTGGCGCATGACGCACCATGGAAAAGCAACGGGTTCACCCGGGGCGAGGGGATTCCTGGTCGAGCCATCCTCGAAGGACAGACACTCAAATTGGCGCCCCTGCCCGATCACTACCTGAGGGTGACATCGGCGCTGGGTCGCGGCCAGCCGGCCGAGATTCTCGCGATTCCGACACAAACCGAAGGCAAACGCAATGGCGTGCTGGAGTTGGGATTCATGACGCCGGTCGATCAACGCGTTCAGACCTTCCTGGAGGAGATCGCCACCAGCGTGGGCGGGTTTATCAAGGGCGGGCAATATCGCGAACGGTTGCAGCAGGCGTTGGAACAGGCGCAGCGCTTGAACGAAGAATTGCAGGTTCAGCAGGAGGAGCTGCGCGTCTCGAACGAAGAACTCGAAGAGCGCACCCAGGCCCTGATGGAATCCCAGTCTCGACTGGAGATTCAGCAGACAGAACTTGAACAAGCAAATGCTCGACTTGAGCACCATACCGAAAGGTTGGAGTCGCAGCGCCAGGATTTGGTCGAGGCCCACCGCCGCCTCGAAGAGAACGCCCGCACGCTGGAGCGCGCAAGCCAGTACAAGTCCCAGTTCCTTGCAAACATGTCGCACGAGTTGCGCACGCCGCTTAACAGCGCACTCATTCTGGCCAAACTGCTGCAGGACAATCGAGAAGGCAATCTGTCGGAGGACGAGATCCGTTATGCGTCGACCATCCACGCTGCGAACACGGATTTGCTGAATCTGATCAACGATATTCTCGACCTGGCGAAGATTGAAGCAGGTCAGGTGACGCTGGTGCCTGAGCCCGTCGAGTTAAGCGCATTGACCGAAGAAGTCCATCGGATTTTTGCGCCGGTCGCCGAGCACCGCAAATTGGCTTTCAGCATCGAAACAGCCCCGGACGTGCCCTCCGTCATTGAAACGGATGGCTCGCGCTTGCAACAGGTCTTACGCAACTTGCTGTCGAACGCATTCAAGTTCACAGAGCAAGGCAGCGTTGTCCTGCGCGTGGCGCCGGTTGGCCCAGGCAAGATCGCCTTTGAGGTGTGCGATACCGGCATTGGCATCGCGCCGGAAAAGCAGGACCTGATCTTCGAAGCATTTCAACAAGCCGATGCGACCACGAACCGCCGGTTTGGCGGCACGGGCCTTGGCCTGTCCATTTCGCGGGAACTGGCCCACCTGCTTCAGGGGCAGCTCAGCGTACAAAGCGAAACGGGTAGAGGGACAACGTTCACGCTGCAGATCCCCGTCCGATATGAGCGTGTAAACAGCGAGTTGGCGGCTCTGTCACAGGTGGCGGACGACACGAATGTGCCGGTGGCGCCCCGGACAGCTGCGCAGGCGCCCTCGCGTGCGGTAGCAACTGAGCATGCGCGCACGATTGAACCCCTTGAAGATGACAGGAACGGGCGCACGCGGGGTAAGAGGTTGATTCTGGTCGTGGAGGACGATCTCAGCTTTGCCCGCATCCTGTACGACCTTGCACACGAACTCGATTTCGATTGCATCCATGCCACCTCAGCGCAACAAGGCCTTGCGTTGGCCCGTGAACATCAGCCCTGCGGGATTTTGCTCGACGTCGCGCTTCCGGACCATTCCGGCCTGACATTGCTGGACTGGCTCAAACACGATGCAGTAACCCGACACATACCCGCCCACATGGTTTCGGTCGCCGATCATTCGGAGGCAGCGCTGCATCTGGGTGCCGTGGGATACACGCTTAAGCCGAGCGCGCGGGATGCTCTCGCTCAGGCCATCACCATGCTGGAGACTCGCGTGAGCGCCGCACCACAGCGCGTACTGGTCGTCGAGGACGACGAGCGCTTGCGGCAAAGTATTCGTGATTTGCTGGCGCCATTGGGCGCGGAGATCACCACCGTCAATGGCGTGCAATCAGCCCTGGGGGCATTGGAAGCGACCCATTACGACTGTGTGGTGATGGACCTGCTGCTGTCCGACGGGACCGGGCACGAGCTCTTGGAGCAAATGGCTTCGGCAGACCACTATCCGATGCCCCCGGTCATTGTTTATACGGGCCGCCAATTGAGTCCTGTGGACGAGCAACGACTTCGTCGTTATTCCAAATCCATCATCGTCAAGGGCGCGCGCTCGCCGGAGCGCCTCCTCGATGAAGTGACGTTGTTTCTGCATAGCGTCGATGCAGCATTGCCGGCGACCCATCAACGCATGCTTCGCTCCGTATGGCAGCGCGACAACGTGATGGACGGGCGAACCATCCTGCTCGCCGAAGACGACGCGCGGAACATATTTGCGTTGACAAAAATTCTTGAGCCGCTCGGCGCTACCGTAGAGATCGCCAGAAATGGTCGCGAAGCCGTCCAGCGCTTTCAGCAACTAGGTAACATCGATTTGGTTCTGATGGACATCATGATGCCCGAGATGGACGGCCTGGAAGCGATGCAACAGCTGCGCGCCTTAAGTAATGGCGCACAGATACCGATCATTGCGCTCACGGCGAAGGCGATGAGTTCGGATCGGGAAGCCTGTCTGCAAGCAGGTGCAAACGACTATGTGGCCAAACCGATCGACGTTGATCGTCTGCTATCCCTGTGCCGGGTCTGGCTCTCCCGCCGGTGACAGTCCATCATGCACGCAATTGATCTACCCGCCGATGTCGTCGACGACAATTTCGCGCTTGAGCTGGAGCTCTTGCTTGAGGCCATCTATCACAAATATCAGCACGACTTCCGGCACTATTCGCGAGCATCCCTGAGGCGTCGGCTCAAGCAAGCGCTCCAAGACTTGGGCGTTGAAAACCTCTCGCTGCTCCAAAGCAAAGTGCTTCGCGATCCATCCCAGTTCAATGCATTGTTCAAATACTTGACCGTGCAGGTCAGCGAGATGTTCCGGGACCCGAGCTACTATCGCGCGTTGCGTGAGGAGGTCGTTCCGGTATTGCGGACCTATCCGTCGTTGAAGGTGTGGGTTCCGGGATGCAGCACCGGCGAAGAGCTGTGGTCCCTTGCCATCCTCTTTGCCGAAGAGGGCTTGAGCGACCGCACGCTCTTCTACGCAACCGACATTAACGCCGAGGCATTAGCCACCGCTCGCGCGGGCATCTACGATGTCGAGCGCTTGAACGGATACAGTGCTCAATATCTGGCTGCCGGAGGAAAACACTCGCTCTCGCATTATTTTCACGTGGCATATGGAGCGGCGAAATTCGATGCCACCCTGATCGGGCAATCCATGTTTGCTGACCATAGCCTGGCAACCGACGGTGTCTTCTCGGAAGTTCATATGGTCTCATGCAGGAACGTGCTGATTTATTTCGATCGCCCGCTTCAGGACCGGGCAATCGGTCTGTTCAAAGACTCGCTTGTCTGGCACGGATTCTTGGGGCTCGGAAGCAAAGAGAGTCTCCAGTTCAACCTCCACGCCGACGCCTTCGAGACCATCAACTCCAAGGATCGCTTGTACAGAAGACGATGATGAGAGCGGAGTCGCGTTGCCCTGTCAGCGCTGTCGTGGTGGGGGCTTCAGCGGGAGGCGTTGAAGCGCTTGGATATCTGTTGGCGGGACTGCCTGCAGGCTTCATACCGGCTTTGATCGCAGTGCAGCACCTTGCTCCGACGTTCCCCAGCTTGCTGCCAGGTTTGTTTGCCCAACGGTGCGACCTTCCCGTCGCCGAGGCGGAAGACAAGATGCCAGTGGAAAGTGGACGCGTGTATATCGCCCCTGCCGACTACCATCTGCTCGTGGAGCGCGATAGCGCGGATAGTCGGTCGGTGCACTTCGCAATGTCGATCGATCCACCAGTTCGCTTCTCAAGGCCGTCCATCGACGTGCTGTTCGAGTCGGCGGCCTACGCCTACGGAAAGCGTCTCCTCGGCATCGTACTGACGGGAGCGAACGATGACGGCGCACAGGGTCTTCTTGCTATCCGTGCTGCAGGCGGAAGCACGTGGGTACAAGAGCCGGCGACCGCAGAGGCCCCGACGATGCCGCACGCCGCAATCTCCATTGGAGCGGCCGCTACGGTCCTGACCCTGGACCAGATGAGCGCGTGTTTAGCACATTTTTGCTGACCTTATGAACCCTATGCAAGGCCCTATAAAAATACTCATCGTCGACGACATCGAGAGCAACCGCACCGCATTGGAGGCGTTGCTGCGTCGCCCAGAGGTCGAAATTGTGCACGCGGAGTCGGGTCGATCTGCGCTGGAGGCGCTGCTTGAGCATGATTTCGGCTTGGCAATTCTTGATGTCAATATGCCGGAAATGGACGGGTTCGAGCTGGCCGAGCTTATGCGAGGTAGCGCCCGGACGAGTCATATCCCGGTTCTGTTCCTCACGGCCGCTGGACACGACGCACACCGAAACTTTCAGGGGTATCAGGTCGGCGCGGTGGACTTTCTCTACAAGCCGATTGACCCGGCCATCCTCTCGGCCAAGGTCGACGTGTTTGTCCAGTTGGCCCAGCACAAGAGGCAGTTGGCCGAACAAGTCGAACGCATGCGCGAGCTGCTGCAAGCCAACGAAATGCTGATGGCAGTCTTGGCTCACGATTTAAGGACACCGCTGTCTGCAATCAACATGTCAGCGGTCTATATTGAGCGTTTTCCGTCGAACGAACAGAAGGTTTGCGAAGCGGCAGATCGTATTCTGCGCAGCGGTAAGCGCATGGCACGCATGGTCGACCAATTGCTCCACATGGCCCGTATTCATGGCGGCCAGATTCAGCTGGAATTGCGACAGGCCGATGCTTTGGAGGTGTGCAACGCGATCGCTGACGAGGTCCAAGGACACGCGCGAGAGCAACGCATAAAGGTGCAGACGCGGGGAGATACACGTGCGACATTCGATAGCGGGCTGATGTCTCAGGTCCTGTCGAATCTCGTCGGCAATGCCATCAAGCACGGCGACCCTTCAGAGCCGGTGAGCGTCGTCGTGGACGGATCGCACGCCGCGCATATCGAGATTCTGGTGCACAACGAAGGCGTCATTCCGGAGGAGTTGCTGCCGCATGTGTTCGACGCGTATCGCTCGGGACATGCCACTGAGCGCTCCGAAGGGCTGGGCCTCGGTTTGTATATCACCCGAAGGTTAGTGGGTCTTCATGGCGGGGACATCAACGTTGAATCGTCGGAACGCCTAGGCACTCGCTTTACCATCCGCCTGCCTCGATCAACCCCGGCTCGGCGCGAAAGCGCAAAGCACTTGGCGTAGAGAATGCTTGTGGCTGCGCAGTGGAGCGCGGCATGTTTCCGACACCGGGACGCACGTGTACCGAGCGTCGAGGAAGGTTGTAAACGTCGGGCGCAAACTATTGCTTAACGAAGCATAAGGGGAACGTCAGAATGAAAATGGCGCCGTGTCCTTCGCCCGCACTTTCCGCAGTTAATGTGCCTCCGTGCAGGAGGGCGAGTTTGCGAGCAATCGCGAGACCGAGCCCAAGCCCCCCATGCTCAGTGCCACGAGATGCATTCAACTGCGCAAAAGGGAGAAAAATCGCTTCCAATGACTCATGCGGAATGCCTTTCCCGTTGTCTGCAACGACAACCCGAATGTTCTCGGCCTCACGTTCTAGACGAACTTCAACATGCCCGCCAGGAGGGGTGAATCGCAAAGCATTGCTGAGCAGATTGGCGAGAACTTGACGAATGCGATCCGCGTCCCCTGAAATCCACCCCCCATCGGCTGGACAGAAACGCAGTTCGACTTGCCTGCTCTCGGCCATAGGCCGCCAACTTTGCACCTCCGCATCGACCAGCAGCTCGATCTGCAGAGGCGCCCTTTCCACAAAAAGTTTGTCGCTCGTGACGCGGTTTATATCGAGGAGGTCATTCACTAGGCGCGTTTGTGCTTCGATCCCCCGCTCCAGCATCTCGATACATTTTTTTACCCCCGCCGGATCCCCTACCCTGCTTTTTAGAACCTCGACCCAGGCTTTAGTGGCATTCAAGGGTGTGCGAAGTTCATGCGAGACCGTGGCAATCAGCATATCTTTGAGCGAACTCTCGGACTGGGCAAGTTCTCGCCGGGCGCGCTCCTCTTCCAGGAGTTGGTCGCGTTCTCGTTCGACGCTTTTTTGATGAGAAATATCGATGGTGATGCCATCGAATTGCAGCGGTTCCCCGCCCGCACTGTAGCGCGTCTTCCCCTTCGCACGTATCCAACGTACCTCCCCCTGGGGTGAAACCGTCCGATATTCGATGTCGTAGAGCTGCGCATCATAGACCGCTGCCTCTACCGCTGCTCGAGTGCGTTCGCGGTCGTCTGGATGCAAACGGGCATAAAAAAGGTCGAAATCGACGGTGGCGTCAGCTGGCAGCCAGAAATGCTCCTTGCACTTGCGGTTCCAATAGATCGCATGGAGCGGCATGGGACAATAGAATGTGCCAATTTCAGCCGCGTCCACCGCCAACTGAAGAAGAATCGCTTCAGTCTCCAGCAAAGAAATGCTTGGCGGCACGTCGGTAAGCAATGTGACGGGGCTGAGTCTAAGAAGACGCTCTGAGGAAGCCCCCTCCTGCCGAAGACGAAGCAACTCCACCCGCCAATCTGTGCCCGAGAAGGCGGCGCTTTGTGGCATGCCCGAGGCCACTACTTCGTCGACCACGGTCTGTAGCCTGTCGCTTTGATGGCGATCCAACGCATCGCTCCATGCGAGCGCCAGCGGCATGTTTGTAGGCTCCGGCTTTAGGAAGGCGCGGGCTGCCGCATTGGCGAACACAATGCGGTGGGCATCGTCAAGTACGATATAGGAGTGACGGAAGCTCTCTAAAAACTCATACGGTTCGGGCATGCGCGGAGAGTGGGAGGCCCACGTAGGAGACGGTCCGGTCCCATTATAGGACGCACGCGGCTGAAAACTACGTGAAAAAAGGCCACTACCGCAGCGTGCTGCGGCAAGAATCCTGCGGCAGCCTCATTCTTTAACGTACGTTAATATACAGAATCCGAGGACGTCGTAGTTTCCAAGACGTCGGCGCCGCTCTAGGAGCCCGGCAGAGACGCCGCTCGGGCCGAGGCGGTATCTACCGTTCCCCAGCGTGGGCTTTGTGCGCGGAAAACGTTGCAATCGCTTCTATTTCGCTGTCCAGTCATAGGCTGCGCCATCTTGCGCATCGCCCTTCGGATCGTCGCGCCGTGCGCCGGACGCGAAGGCCGTCAACTGGGAGACGGGATACGCCGCAGGCATTCATGGCGACAATCTTGTCGCCGAAGCCGTTGAAGCGCCGTTCGTGCTTGGGAATGAGTAGCGGCTCGAAGCTGCCGTCAGGGTCGCGCGGAACCTCGACGCGGAGCGGGCCGCCCTCGGACAGGACCGTCTTGATGCTCGAGCCATTGCGCTCACTGATGATGGTGGCCGAAGTACACGAACGCTTCGCGCAGGCACTCGCACAACGTCGTGGCGTCCTCGCCGGCGGTGAAGCGCACGAAACTCGCGCGGCTGTATCCCAGCGTCGCCACCAGCGCCAGCAGTGGTGCGCGACCACGGCGGATGACGGTGAAGTCGGCCTGCATCTGCTTGCCCGGAGGGGTCTCGAAGCGCACCACCGGCTCGGCTGCCACACGCTTATGCGGTGCCAGGAATGCCTTGAGCTGGCTGACGCCGCCTTCGTAGCCGGCCTCCTGCAGTTCCCGCAGTAGCACCGTCGCCGGAATCCAGTGCGGCCGCGCGGCCGCCACACGTTCGAGCAGATAGCCCTTGAATGGGTCGAGCTTCGTCGGGCGTGGCTCGCGCTGCTTGTAACGGCCGGCCTGCGCATCGCGCAGATAGCGCCGCACCGTGTTGCGCGATAGGCCCGTTTGCCACGCTATCTCCCGTACCGCCGTCCCCCGTCTTGCCAATACCTTGATTTCCACTGCTTGCTCCTGAGTCAGCATCGGCGGCAAAAGCCGCCATCCTCTCTCAGGTGGGTCAGGTTTACTTCGGCGGGTGGGTCAGTTTTACATCGGCGCTAACAGGGAGACGTTGATCGAGTCCGAGGGCGATATAGCCATCGCTGTATGCCTCGCACACGATGTCGTTCCCGCATTCAAGGCACACCGCGCGTCTTCGCTACCGCAGATTAACTCGTTGTTGGTTGCCCGCCCGAATTGTGGTGCCAGTGCACGTTCCGTCGTTTGTGGTTAGCACGCGTTCGATCTGGCAAAAGCGCCAGCCCTGCAGATCAAGCGAAGTCACGTCGGGAATAAGCTGTCACGGCATCTTTTTATCGCGGCCCCGAACGCGCTTACATTCTTCTTGGGGCACCGACAGACCGGGCTCGGCAACGCTACGCTGTATGAGTACGACTTCGAGGGAATAAATGGTGGCAGGTACAAGCCGCCCCTGTCGTTGCCTCTCTGACAGCGGATAAGATCGGCCGGCATCTTCCGTGCCGGCCGCGTCCGTAAATGGGAACCTCAATCAGTTGAAGCTTTTTGCCCGTTGCGCGCCCGTCTGCGCCGTCTCCACAGCGAAAGAGTTGTTCGGATAGACGGCGACTAGCCAGCCCTGCGCGTCATCCTTGTATCCGAGGTACTGACCGCCCATGTTAGCCATCGGGTCCAGTCGAGGGATGTGATACGCATCAATGAACGTCTGCGCGAACTCCTTGAAGGGCATCGAGCCGAAGACTTTAGAGACAAGATACGGACTGAACTGGAAACGGAGCAGTCGACCACTTTTGAAAATGAACCACGCCTGGTCTAACGTGCCGCAACGGATACCGAAAGCACTGTCCCCCTCATAGCTCATGATGTCATCCGTGATCTTGCAGTGCTCATTTGGCGGGAGCTCGTTCACGAGCACGGCGACTGCGCTACGCGCTTGCGTCATCGAGTCGCCGATGCGGACGCCCTTGACGCGCGGGCCACGGCCTTGCCCAGCTTCGGGCTTTTCGGCTTGAGCGGACTTTTCTGGGTCCTGACGGTCCTCCCCCGCTTCTGGGGATTCCTTTCGCACGGATGCGCTAGATGCGGGCACGGGTTCAGCAGCGGGTACGCTCGCTGTCGCGGGGGCTGAGGCGGCCTTAGTTTCCTGCTGCGATGAATGCGGCGAGCACGCAGCCAGCGCAGTGAGCAGCGCTAGAACGAGCGGGTTACTGACACGACGAATTGCGGAGTATTGGAAGCATTGCATGGTGGCTGTTTCCTCGTTTGATCGTAGGGACGGACGTTGCCCCAGGGTGGTTTGTTGGGTGGTATTAGTTGCTTGGCTCGGCGGCGATGACGGTGACGCGCAGTGCATCGCCCAACCGCTCGTCGTTCTGCACCGCGAGCACTTGAGCCGCGCCGCGAGCGGTGACCGCGTGAACCGCGTATGTCGTGTCGGCGATTTCGTGCAGCCGTAGTGAGCGACCACCGATCAGCAGGATCAGCACGCCGGCGGCGGCCGCGAGCTGCGCAGTGCCGATGCTCGCGATGGCTTGGTCCACGGCTCGGCTAGCCCGATCCGAGCGAGCGGCGCCCGTTGCTTGCCCGACACCAACAGATGCTTGACCTGTTCCGGTGAATGAGGCGCTCAAGTCGAGAAAATCCGTTCCGATAGGGGCTCGGCAGGGATGGCTGGCATCCCCTTGCGTACACACCGCGGTATACGCATCCAAGACGTGCCGAAGAAGGGACGCATGAGGTGCCGCCGGTACGAAAATGACACCATCCACGTAGCCGGCCATAGCCGATGCTGCATTCCTTGCCATCGCCCCCGATGCTGCCGGCTGCGCGAGCACCGCGAATACCAGTGCCCCCGCCGACGACGCGCGACGGCCCATGGCTTCCATATCCCGCAGCACCCCCGCATCGTTTGTGTTGGCAAGCATGACCACAAGCGCAGCGCCACCAAACTCCCGAGCGTCGGGGTCGGAGGACGCGTTCTCCGCTGTTGCTCCGATTGCAAGGAACGTTTCGCTCTCTTTGGCTTCATGTGCGCGGAAGACATGCAGCAATCGAATTCCAGTAGCCCCCACACCGACCACGCATACAGCGGTGCGGCCAGCAACTTGCTCCAGCGTTCCGGTGCCGGCCAAAGGCAGCAAACTAACCCGGTTCGCGACATCGATTTTGCAGAGTTCGTGGTTCTTCATGGTGTTTCCTCCCCGCGCCCCCGCCGCAGAGTGGCGGGATGCAGTGTAGCGTAAACAAGTCATTGTGACGTGTATACAAAGTGGTGAATTAGTCGTCAGAAAGGCATGCTTTGCGGCATGAAACCCAGAGCCGCCAAAGACAAGCGCAATCCCATTTCCACCGCCATTGGCAAGCGGGTGAAGGTGTGTCGTGTTGAGGCGGAGTTCACGCAGGAACAGCTCGCTCACGAAGCCCTGATTGACCGTTCCTACGTCAGCGCGATCGAGCGCGGCGTTGCCAATCCGTCGGTCGAGACGCTGGCTAACCTGTGCTATTGCATGGGCATCACGTTGTCGCGGTTGTTCGAGCCGCTGACAATTGCCCTTAAACCCACGGGAGAGCGCCGCTCAAATATCCACGTGCCAGTGAGCGAGCGCAAAACGCGGGGGTAGCTACGGCGGCTTCTTGGCTCGGGTCAGGGCCGTTGCGGTGGGGCGGAATGACAGCGCCCCCACGAGTTCGATGGTGTGCCGCCCATGCGCCGCCACATACTGTGCGTGTGCGCTACGCTTGCCGGTTCCCTTGCCTGGTGCCCTGTAGGTCAGGCGAGCATTGTATGTCGCCAGCGACGGTTCGGCGGCGGCGGAATCTAGCGCCAGCAGCGTGGGGGGCGTGAATGCCCTTCCGCTCTGCTGCCCTTCGATGCCGACCACGAGCACCGCGTGCAGTTGCGAACGACGCAATTCCCGCCAACTCACGACCACCGGCCAGCCGCGCAAGATTTCCTGCTCGCAGAACTGGAAGACTTGGGTATGCGCCCCCTCGAAGAGCACCGGCCGCAGGCCCCAATTCAACTCCCAGATTACGATCGCCAGTTCATCCAAAGTAATGCCGTCGAGGTAGTAAGGCTGGGCCCGCTTCCAGAACATGGCCTCCGCCCAGTTCCGAGATTGCGACATATACAAGGGGCGCGTCAGAAGCCCCAGCATCGCCAAAGCCATTGCAGCGGCGTGCAGGGCGCAGCCACCGTCCCAGGAGCCCTGAAACGAAAACGCTGGGGTACTGCTGCCGCTCAGGGTCAAGCGCTGACCAGCGGCGAGCGCAGGATGGAGTTTTTGCACGGTGCGCTCCATCAGTACTCCGTTGGCAGCAGCAGCGTTGTCACGCGCCGATCAGCTTCAGTAATAATCCACAACCGTTCGCACCGAGACCCCAGCTCGTATGCGGAGAAAATGCGGGCGCGCACTAGAACTGCTTCGATATTGGATTGCGCATCTTCTGCACAGACCGTGCCCCAATCACCCTGTCGATGGCGATGCAGCAATGCGGATGCATTGATGCCGGTGCGGTCGAGCAAATCTAGGGCGCCGGGCGTGGCGACGACGTGCCCGAGGGCAAACAGCGGCACAGACGACGGGACAGCGGCAGACTCACTCATGACAACGCTCCAAAAAGGCCAGGCGAGTTTGTGCCTCCGAAGGAGTTCGGATCGGCGAACGGCAAGCCTGGGGGAAAATCGGGAAGAAGACGCGGCGAACGCCACAGGAAGCTGCGGGAGGACGGTCAGGTCACGCCAGTAAGGATGACGATAGAATCACCTAAAAATCTCGCACACTTAGGCAAAATAAGCCATTAAAACACATGCAAATAGCATATTTGTGCCCAGATTAACATGAAATCGGTCCGAGAAACCAGCACCCGAGGGGATCGGGCAACTTGAAATTCACTGTTTTGGTGCAAATTTGATTGACGGCCGGACTGCCCCACAGAGGGGCGGCCGCATGCCCTGCCGGAAAGCTGCTAGGAGGGGCAGAAACTGCCCACGAGCCGCTTGAAAGAAAAGGATGGGGTTAGCGGGTAGAGACGGGAAGTGCGCTCAAAACGTCCCCGAGGGCGCCCCGCAAGGAAGATATGCTTTGATAGCCGATTTGATAGTCGGAAAAAACAAAACCCCGTAGAGCCGCGACTCTACGGGGTTTTCCCGCCATTTCTGGCGGAGACGGAGGGATTCGAACCCTCGATCCAGGTTTTGGCCCGGATGCTCCCTTAGCAGGGGAGTGCCTTCGACCTCTCGGCCACGTCTCCCAAACTCGCGTCGCACGAAGGAGCCCGTGCAACGAAGCGCGTATTCTAGCCACTTCACCCCACCCGGTCAACGACAACTGCATGACACGCGGCGAGAATCTGGGGCTCTCGGGGTCGCCACCCCGGCCATCCGGCCGATCAGCCGATTACGCCTGGTCCAGCTCGAACGCCTTGTGGAGTGCGCGCACGGCCAGCTCCATGTACTTCTCATCGATCAGCACCGAGATCTTGATTTCCGAGGTGGAGATCATCTGGATGTTGATCCCCTCTTCCGACAACGTGCGGAACATCTTGCTGGCGATGCCTACGTGCGAGCGCATGCCCACGCCCACCACCGACACCTTCGACACCTTCGGATCGCCCGACACGCTGGCCGCGCCGATATGCGCCTTCACGCTATCGTTCAGGATCGCCAGGGCGCGCTGGTATTCGCCTCGCGGCACGGTGAAGGTGAAGTCCGTCTTCCCTTCCACCGACTGGTTCTGGATGATCATGTCGACGTCGATGTTGGCGTCGGCAACCGGGCCCAGGATCTGATAGGCGATGCCGGGCTTGTCCGGGACACCGATCACGGTGATCTTGGCTTCGTCGCGGGCAAAGGCGATGCCGGAAATGGCGGCGGCTTCCATGTTCGAATCTTCCTCAAAAGTAATCAGCGTGCCCGAGTTCATCTCAACGTCGAGCGGCATCAGCGGGTCGGTCAGCGACGACAGCACGCGGGTCTTCACGCGGTACTTGCCGGCAAACTCCACCGAGCGAATCTGCAGCACCTTCGAGCCAAGGCTGGCCATTTCCAGCATCTCTTCGAAGGTGATCTTGTCCAGGCGACGCGCGTCGTCCACCACGCGCGGATCGGTCGTATAAACGCCATCCACGTCGGTGTAGATCAGGCACTCCTCGGCTTCGAGCGCAGCGGCAACCGCCACGGCCGAGGTATCCGAACCACCACGGCCCAGCGTCGTGATATGGCCTTCGCTGTCGATGCCCTGGAACCCCGTGATGACGACAACGCGTCCGGCATCGAGATCAGCGCGCACGCGCTCGTCATCGATCGACTGGATGCGCGCCTTGGTGTAGGCGGAATCGGTCTTCACCGGGACTTGCCAGCCGGTGTAGCTGCGGGCATCGATACCTTCTGCATGCAGAGCAATGGCCAGCAGGCCGACGCTCACCTGCTCGCCGGTCGAGGCAATCATGTCGAGTTCACGCGGGTCGGGTTGGGCCGAAATCTCTTTGGCCATACCCAGCAGGCGGTTGGTTTCACCGGACATGGCCGATGGAACGACCACGATCTGGTGACCTGCACGGTGCCACTTGGCAACGCGCTTGGCGACATTCTTGATGCGTTCAACCGAACCCATCGAGGTGCCACCGTACTTGTGAACGATGAGAGCCATCTTGGAAAGATCAGGAGGAGCCGAAGCGGTGCAAAAGCTTTTGAAAATACAGCAATTTGCGCCGATCGGCAAGCAATTCGCCGGCGACGATGTGTGTCAGGAGGCACCTTCCGCGCTCGCTGACCATGTGATCCGCCAGCCAGCGCCGTCGTGCGTGACCACTTGATTCATTCCCAGACCCGCCGCAAACACGAGCGTTTCGCCCGCATAGAGCAGCGGCAACCGCTGGCGCTCCCAGGCCGGAATGCCAGCCTCCTGGTAAGCCTGCTTGAGCGCGCGAGACGGTGCGCCGGCGCGCAACACAATGCGTTCGCCGCCACGGCGGGGTGCCAGCGACAGCGGCGCTTGCAACGCTTGCGCCGCCACGCCATCTCTGTCCACGGGCGCAAAAAGCAGCGTCCCGCCCCATGCGGCGACATTCACGCGTTGCTCGACTCGATGCGCTGGTTCGAACTGGGTTGACCGAATGGCGACCGCGATCGGCTCCGATGCGTCGTTGGCACCAGCTTCGATCCGCACAACGCCGCGGTAACGCCTAACCTGCCCCGCAGGCAATTCGACGCACAGCGCGCCATCGCTTCGCGCGTCAACCAGTTGCGTACGCAGGTCTTCAAGCCGACGCGTTGACAGCGCGCGCATTCCCGCATCGGCCAACCAGGTACGCAGCACCGCACGCTGGCGTGGCACGGACAGCGCCATCAGCGCCGCCGCGTCCAAGCCATCCGCAGAGGCGATCTGCCTCAAATCGGCTCGCGCAATCTCTTCGATTAACGCGGCGGCATCCGCCAAGTGCGCGGCGCTGCGGGACAGCGCTTCGCGATACGCCGGGAAATGATCCGCCATGCCCGTCAGCAGCGGACGCAACGCGTTCCGCGCGTAGCGCGCATCGGCGTTGGACGGGTCGTCGATCCAACTGAGTGCGTGGGTGTGTGCGTACAGCTCAATTTCGCTACGCGGTGCGTCGATCCATGGACGCAACACTGTCACAGCGCCCACCCGAGCCATCGGCATGGCGGCCAGGCCA
Source organism: Ralstonia pickettii (assembly GCF_030582395.1). Lineage (NCBI taxonomy): Bacteria > Pseudomonadati > Pseudomonadota > Betaproteobacteria > Burkholderiales > Burkholderiaceae > Ralstonia > Ralstonia pickettii. The sequence goes on along the minus strand of NZ_CP104381.1, from coordinate 1,176,251 downwards.
TCGAGACCGGCGCCGCGCATCAATTGCAGCAGCACCGTTTCAGCTTGGTCATCCTGATGGTGCGCCGTCAGCAGGATGGAGGCGCCCGTCTCTACGCAGAGCGCGTGGAGCGCCGCATACCTCGCTTCGCGCGCAGCCTCCTCTACGCCCTGCCCCGCATCGGTCGCGACATGGACGCGACGCGCATGGAACGCAACGCCAGCCGACTCCGCCATGCCCCGGCAGGCACATTCCCAGACATCGGCATCGGGCTGCAGGCCGTGATGGATATGCAGCGCAACGAGCTGCACGCGTGCGCCCGCAGCCCGCCACGCCGCACACGCGTGCAGCAGCGCCGCAGAATCCCGCCCGCCTGACAGGGCAATCGCCACTATCGGCGTCTCGGCCCCGCCAGAAGCAACAAAGGCCGCACACGCGGCAACGCGTTGTGCGACCTTGTTGACGAGATCAGCCGACGAATCAGCGACCGTCGGTTTCCTTGAACTTGCCATAAGCCATCAGGCGTTCGTGACGGCGCGCCTGGAGTTCCGACGTCTTCATGCCCTGGAACTGGCGCAGCGATTCCGCCAGCGCGCGCTTGAGCATCGTTGCCATGCCCTTCGGATCACGGTGAGCGCCGCCCAGCGGCTCGTTGACGATCTTGTCGATCAGGCCAAGTGCCTTCAGGCGATGCGCGGTCAGGCCCAATGCCTCGGCGGCTTCCGGCGCCTTCTCTGCGGTCTTCCACAGGATCGACGCGCAGCCTTCCGGCGAGATCACGGCGTAGGTGGCGAACTGCAGCATGATCACGGAATCGCCCATGGCAATGGCCAGCGCGCCGCCCGAACCGCCTTCACCGATGATGGTGGCAATCAGGGGCACCTTCAAACCGGCCATCACAAACAGGTTGTGACCGATGGCTTCGGATTGTCCGCGCTCTTCCGCGTCAATGCCCGGGAACGCGCCCGGTGTATCGACAAACGTGAAGATCGGCAGACCGAACTTGTCTGCCAGCTCCATCAGGCGCTTGGCCTTGCGGTAGCCCTCGGGCTTGGACATACCGAAGTTGCGCAGCGCGCGCTCCTTCGTGTCGCGGCCCTTCTGGTGACCGATCACCATGCAGGGCTGACCGTTGAAGCGCGCCAAGCCGCCTACGATCGACAGGTCGTCCGCGAAGGTACGGTCGCCGTGCAATTCGTGGAAGTCGGTAAAGATTTCGCGGACGTAATCGAGCGTGTACGGACGCTGCGGGTGCCGGGCGATCTGCGCGACCTGCCATGGCGTCAGGTTGGCGTACAGATCTTTGGTGAGCTGCTGGCTCTTGGAAGCCAGGCGGGAAATTTCTTCAGAAATGTCGACAGCGGAATCGTCTTGTACGAAGCGAAGTTCTTCGATCTTCGCCTCAAGTTCTGCGATCGGCTGCTCGAACTCCAGGAAGGTTGTTTTCATGGATCTTCTGAAAGGCTCTTGAAGGCGCGCATTCTACCGGAATTTGACCGCCCGGCGACGCGCTCCGTTTCATCGAAATGAACAGATCAATAGGTGGTCGCCGTGTCTAGGCTGCGCCACATATACCAAGTGGCCACGGTGCGCCACGGTTCCCAGTTGGCGGCCACTTCGCGCGCTTCGCTGCGAGTGACGGGTTCGCCACTGAAATAATTTTGTGAAATCGCGTTGATGAGCCCGATGTCGTCCAGCGGCAGCACATTCGGGCGCATCAGATTGAACATGAGGAACATTTCTGCCGTCCATCGGCCGATGCCGCGGATCTGCGTCAGCTCGGCAATCACATCCTCATCTTCCATTTCCGCCCACTTAGCGACATGCACGGTGCCGTTGCGGAAGTGATCGGCAAGGTCAAGGATGTACTCGGCCTTGCGCTTGGACAAACCGCAACCCGCCAGCCTCTCTTGACCGGCGCGCAGGAACTGGGCGGGCACCAGCTTGGGGCACACAGCCACGACGCGCTCCCACACCGATTGCGCAGCCTTGACCGAAATCTGCTGACCCACAATCGAGCGTGCGAGGGTGACGAACGGGTCGCCACGCGAAGCCAAGTGAGCCGGCCCGTAGGTCGGGATGATCTTGCGCAGGATGCGGTCGCGCTTCATCAAGTCTGCGCAAGCCTCTTGCCAGTACTCCGGCGGGCCCGAGAGCACCACTTCCGCCGGCACGGGCAGCGCCTCGCTGGTGGGAAGCGTTTCCGGCAGCGGCACCTTGCTCGCAGGCACGCGTTTAGCCGGAGCCTTGGCAACCTTTACCGGCACGCCCTTGGCGGCAACCGTCTTGCTCGCTACGCCGTCTACTTTCTTCGCCACCCCTTTCTTGGCAGCCGGGGCCTTCACCGCCGGCGCTTTCTTGGCGACGGTGCTGCGCACTACGTTGGCTTTCTTGGCCACCGCGTTCATGCGCGTCTCCATTCGGTCACCCCACCCGGTTTGTCTTCCAGAACAATCCCTGCAGCGAGCAGATCGGCACGGATCGCATCGGCACGGGCGAAATCGCGTGCGGCTTTGGCGGCGCGGCGCTCTTCGATACGCGCTTCCACTTCGGCGGCGTCCAAGCCATCGGGCGACACACCGCCCTGCAGGAACGCATGCGGATCGCGGCCCAGCAGGCCCAGCACTCCCGCCAGCGCGGCCAGTTGACTAGCCAGCTCGGGCGAGCGCGTCTTGTTCACTTCGCTCGCCAGCTCAAACAGCACCGACACGGCAACCGGCGTATTGAAGTCGTCGTTCATCGCTTCCAGGAAGCGCTTGCCATGCGACTCGTTCCAGTCAGGCTTGGCGCCCGCTGCGGCTGGCACGTCCTTGAGCGCCGTGTACAAACGCGTAAGCGCATGGCGCGCGTCGTCGAGATGCGCGTCGCTGTAATTCAGGTCGCTGCGATAGTGCGAGCGAAGGATGAAGAAACGCACGACCTCTGCGTCGTACACCTTCAGCACATCGCGGATGGTAAAGAAGTTGCCGAGCGATTTCGACATCTTCTCGTCGTTCACGCGGACGAAGCCGTTGTGCATCCACGTGTTGACGAACGTCTTGCCGGTCGCGCCTTCGGACTGGGCGATTTCGTTTTCATGGTGTGGGAACTGCAAGTCTGCGCCACCGCCGTGCAGATCGAAATGTTCGCCCAGCAGTTCGCAACTCATCGCCGAGCACTCGATATGCCAGCCTGGACGCCCCTCGCCCCACGGCGAAGCCCAGCGCGATTCTGCAGGTTCCTCGGCCTTGGCGGATTTCCACAGCACGAAGTCGAGCGGGTCCTGCTTGGCATCATTGGCCGCCACGCGCTCGCCGGCGCGCAGGTCTTCGAGCGACTTGCCGGACAGCTTGCCGTAACCGGGGAATTTGCGCACCGCGTAGTTCACGTCGCCGTCGGTCGCCTGATAGGCGAGGCCGTTCGCCTGCAGCTTGCCGATCATGCCCAGCATCTGCGGCACGTATTCGGTGGCGCGGGGTTCGTGATCGGGGCGCTGCACGCCAAGCGCATCGGCGTCTTCGTGCATGGCAGCGATAAAGCGGCCCGTCAGCGCACTCATCGTCTCGCCGTTCTCGACCGCACGCTTGATGATCTTGTCATCGATGTCGGTGATGTTGCGCACGTAGGTGACGTCGTAACCTGCCGCGCGCAGCCAACGCTGCACCATGTCGAACACCACCATGACCCGCGCATGCCCGACGTGACAGTAGTCGTACACCGTCATCCCGCACACGTACATGCGCACGCGGCCTGGCTCGATGGGGACGAACGTCTGTTTCTCACGCGCGAGCGTGTTGTAGATCTTGAGTGATTCCATGAAGCGGTGTCGGGAGACTCAGCGCGCCGCGCATGCGAGGTACAACGTTGCGGGCGGACCAAATTGGAGGCAATCGGCGCCGGCGAGGCGCCTGAAAAACTAGCGGCATATCTTACCGGAACTGCGCCGACGGGGCGGCCTGCCTGTGTGCCCGGCATGCTCCCCGTCAAGAACCTTTCCTGGCGCGCACGGCCGCTGCTGCGCACAAAGACGGTTTGTTAGAATGCGGCGGAGTATAACGGAACCGATTCTCATGAACAGACTGCTGCGTCAGACCGCTGCAACCCTGGCTAGCCTGCTTGCGATGTCCGCGGCACCGGCCTTCGCCCAGACCGCCGGCTTTGCCTTGCCGGCCGACTTGATGCCCAGCACGCAGCAGGCGCCGCAGGTCGCGCGCCAGAAACGCATCGACGATGCGTTGGCCAAGAAGCAATACACCGAGGCACTGGCCGAGCTGGACAAGGACGTCGCTTCTCAGCCGCGTAACGCGCAGGCACGCTTTCAGCGCGGCGTGGCACTTGCCGGCCTGGGCCGCGCTGACGATGCCATCGTCGCCTTCAGCCAGATGACGCAGGACTTCCCGGAACTGCCCGAACCCTATATCAACCTGGCCGCGTTGTACGCCGAGCGCGGTGAACTGCTTCGCGCCCGCGACAGCCTCCTCATGGCGAACCGGGTGGCGCCTGAAAATGCATTGGCGCAATCCAACCTTGGCGATGTCTACGTTCGCCTGGCCGCACAGTCGTACCAAAGTGCGCTCAAACTGAACCCCAAGAATGCTGCCGCGCGCGCACGTCTGGATGCCCTGCCCGATCTGCCGGGCGTGCACCCGGCTTCCAAACCCGCCTCGACCACGCTGCCCGCAGCCAGCGGCGTGAGCGCCAAGCCGGCAAAGCGTCAATAAGAAGACGCGGCCCGATCCTGCTTTCCCACCCACAAGCTTTCTCTTCCTGACCATGCTCCGTATTCGCTCCCTCTTTGCCGGGCTCTTGTGTGCACTGGCCGTAACCGCCACCGCAGCCACGGCAGCCACCGCGTCCGCGCCGCGCGTCCAATTCAAGACCTCGATGGGTAACTTCACCGTGGAGGTGTACCCGGACAAGGCACCGAAGACGGTCGCCAACTTCCTGCAATACGTGAAAGACGGCTTCTACAAGGGCACGATCTTTCACCGGGTGATGGACGGCTTCATGATCCAAGGCGGCGGCTTCACGCCTGACATGAAGCAGAAGGACACCCGCCCGCCGGTCGAAATCGAATCGAAGAACGGCCTGAAGAACGACAAGTACACGATCGCCATGGCACGCACCATGGACCCGAACTCGGCGACGGCGCAGTTCTATGTGAACGTGGTCGACAACAACATGCTGAACTACCCTGGTCAGGACGGTTACGGCTATACCGTCTTCGGCAAGGTCGTCGAGGGCACCGATACCATCGACAAGATCAAGGCGGTGGAAACCACCACCAAATTCCCGCACCAGAATGTGCCTGTGAAGCCGATCGTGATTGAATCGGCCACCGTTGTCTCCAAGTAACGCATTTTTGCCCCACCCAAGGAATTCACCATGACCCAAGTCAAGCTGCACACGAACCACGGCGACATCACCCTGGCCCTGGACGCTGAGAAGGCACCCAAGTCGGTTGCCAATTTCGTCGCCTATGTGAAGGATGGCCACTACAACGGCACGGTGTTCCACCGCGTCATCAAGGGCTTCATGATTCAGGGCGGCGGCTTCGAGCCAGGGGAGAAGATGAACCAGAAGCCCACCAAGGCACCGATCGACAACGAAGCCAACAACGGCCTGAAGAACGAACGCGGCGCGATTGCCATGGCGCGTACCAACGATCCGCACTCGGCCACCGCGCAATTCTTCATCAACACGGTCGACAACGACTTCCTGAACCACACGTCGCCGACGCCGCAAGGCTGGGGCTACGCCGTGTTCGGCAAGGTGACCGAAGGCATGGATGTGGTCGACAAGATCCGCTCGGTGCGCACGGGCAACCGCGGCTTCCACCAAGACGTGCCGTTGGAAGACGTGATCATCGAAAGCGCTGAAGTGATCGAATGATCGACGCAGCGCACGCCTCACTGGCCTCCGCGCTGAAAGCACCGGTCCGGGTTTCCGGGCCGGTGTTTTTTATTTCGGATCTGCACCTGACGGCCAGCATGCCGGCCACCGCCGCCGCGTTCGAGCGCTTCCTGCGCACGCGCGCCCGCGAAGCCCGCACGCTCGTCATCCTGGGTGACTTCTTCGAATACTGGGTCGGCGATGAGGAATTGGCTGATCCGTTCCACCGGCAGATCGCCAACCTGCTCGCTGAGGTTGCAGCGGCCGGCACGCGCGTGCTGTTTATGCACGGCAATCGCGATTTCCTGCTCGGCAAGCGTTTCTTGGATGCCGTGCACGCCACGCTGCTGCCCGATCCCACTGTGCTCGAAGCGGACGATGGCAAGCGCATCGTGCTTACGCACGGCGACGCCCTCTGCACGCGCGACACGGCCTACATGCGCTTTCGGCACTGGACGCGCAAGCGCTGGGTGCAGCGGATATTCCTCACGATGCCGCTGCGGTGGCGGCTGAAAATCGCGCAGAAGATGCGCACAGAAAGCGAAGCCGGCCGCGCCATGTCCGCCAATGTTGCGGGCGAGCCCCGCGCCGCGGCGATGATGGGCGACGTCGCACAGGAAGCGGTGGACGCGCTGCTCGAGGCATCAAATACCAGCACGCTGATCCACGGCCACACCCATCGCCCGCAACTGCATCACGAGGCGAGCGGTGAACGCTGGGTTCTTTCCGACTGGGATTTCGATCAGGCACAGCCGCGCGGCAGCTTCCTCAAGTTGCAGGACGGCGCGCTGACGGTCGAGCAAGTGACGGCATAAGCTGTCGTCACCCACCCTTTTCCTACTTGAGCATCCGCTTCAGCTCGCTCGCATCGAACGGATCGTTCGGCGAGTTTTCCAGGTGCGCGCCGAGGCGATCGAGCGCAGAAAGAATCGACTCGATGCGCTCTTGCTGAAGCTCGCTGTGGTCGATCAGCCGTTTGAGCGCCAGCGATACCGGATCGTCCGCGTCGGGCGTGATGCCATACGCGGAAAACTCCTGCTTGAGCGCAGACTGGGCCTCGGTCGCGGCATCGCGCTCGATGATGCGCGCCGGTATGCCAACCGCCGTTGCGCCCGGCGGCACCGGTTTGAGCACGACCGCGTTGGACCCGACACGCGCCCCATCCCCGATGACAAAGCCTCCCAGCACCTTGGCGCCCGCGCTCACCACCACGCCCTTGCCGAGCGTCGGATGCCGCTTGGCGCCCTTGTAGAGCGACGTGCCGCCCAGCGTGACGCCCTGGTAGATCGTGCAGTCGTCACCGATTTCGGCCGTCTCGCCAATCACGACGCCCATGCCGTGGTCGATGAACACGCGCCGGCCGACCGTCGCGCCGGGGTGGATCTCGATGCCGGTAAGGAAACGGCCGAGGTGCGAGAACCACCGACCCAGCCACCGGAAGCCGCCGTGCCAACACGCATGCGCGACCCGATGGACGATGATGGCGTGCAGACCCGGGTAGCAGGTCAGCACTTCCCAGCGGCTGCGCGCGGCCGGGTCTCGCTCCATGATGGCGCCGATATCTTCGCGAATGCGTGTGAACATCTTGAGGTGTGTGAATCGTTATATCTATATGCGCAATGCGCTGAGGGCAGTGTAAGGCATTGCCTCACCGCGCTGCGGCAAGGGTTTTAACCAGACATGCAGGGGATGCCGCCCAGTCGGATCAACAACGGGCGGCTCTCAGGGCGATCAGCGACAGTCGTCGGCAGCGCCGGTGGGCGGCGCGGCAGCTTCGGCGCGGCGGCCAAGCATGCGCTTGGCAATCCCGCGCAGGATGTTGACCTCTTCGGCCTCCAACTGCGTGCGGGCAAATAGACGCCGCAGGCGCGGCATCAGCTTTTTCGGCTGGGCGGGGTCCAGAAAACCGATCTCGACCAGGCCCTGCTCCAGATGTTCGAACATCCCGTCGATCTGCTCGGCGGTGGCCGGCTCGCCGACAAAGCCGACGCCATCCATGCGCGTGTCGCCCGTGCCGGTGCCGGCCAGCAGCGCCATGCGCACTTCGTACGCAATCAACTGCACTGCCTGCGACAGATTCAACGAGGCATACGCCGGATTGACCGGAATGTGCGTGACCACATGGCAGCGCTCGACCACCTCATTAGGCAACCCGAATCGCTCGTTGCCGAAGACGAAGGCGACGGTGGTGTCCGGCGCGGCCAGCAACGCGGCCACTTCTTCCGCTGCATCACGCGGGCCGATGCGGCGCGGCCCGAATTCGCGCGGACGGGCTGTCAGCGCGATGGTGAGCGAGGCACCGGCAAGCGCCTCGCCAATGTCGTCGACCACGCGGGCGCCAGCCAGCACATCATCGGCGCCGCTTGCCATGGCAACGGCATCGGCGTGGCTTTGGGCGTCAGCCTCGCGCGGGCGCACGAGCACGAAGCTGCCGGGCTCGCCAAACCCCATCGTCTTGAGCGCACGTGCTGCGGAGCCGACATTGCCGGGATGGCTTGTCTCGACCAATACGAAACGGCACCGCACAGCACACTGGCGCAGCGTATCCGGGTCGGCAGGGGTGGTGTTCGGTGTGCTGATTGGCGCAATTCGCGGGGCGCCGGATGCGGGGTTCATATACAATACGGCCACTCTTTTGACGGCGGGCAGGATCGCAAGATTGGCCCGCCGCTCGTTCTTCTACAATTCGTTGTGTTGTTTCGCCTGCGGCCGCTTCCGAAAATCGGCGCGTCAGGCGCGGAGATCCCACATGCATCCGATGCTCAATATCGCCGTCCGGGCTGCTCGCAAGGCCGGCACCGTCATCAACCGCGCGTCCTTCGACGTCGATAGCCTGCGCACCGAGCGCAAACAACACAACGATTTCGTCACCGAAGTCGATCGCGCAGCTGAAGCAGCGATCATCGAAGTCATCAAGACTGCCTACCCCGATCATGCGATTCTAGCGGAAGAGTCCGGCCAATCCTGGGCCGACGGCGAAACCGCCAGCGAAAACGTCTGGGTGATCGACCCGCTCGACGGCACCACCAACTTCATCCACGGCTTTCCGCAATATGGCGTCTCGATCGCGCTGATGCAGCGTGGCGTCGTCACGCAGGCCGTGGTGTACGACCCGACGCGCGACGAACTCTTCACCGCCTCCAAGGGCGCCGGCGCATTCCTGAACAACCGCCGCATCCGCGTCACGCGCCGCGACAAGCTGGCTGACTGCCTGATCGGCACAGGCTTCCCCTACCGCGACCTGGAAGGCCTGTACGACTACACCCGCCTGTTTGCGACCATGACCGAAAACTGCGCCGGCCTGCGTCGCCCCGGCGCCGCCGCGCTTGACCTCGCCTACGTCGCCTGCGGCCGCCTCGACGGTTTCTTCGAGCAAGGCCTGAGCAAGTGGGACATGGCCGCCGGCTCGCTGCTCGTGACGGAATCGGGCGGTCTGGTTGGCAACTACACCGGCGAATCGGGCTATCTCGACCAGGGTGAAATCCTGGCCGGCAACCCGAAGGCCTTCGTGCAGATGATCAAGATCACCTCGCCGTTCTCGCGGTCGAAGGCTGACGCTTGATAATTTCAAGCTTGCAGCGAAAAGCCCTCGCCTAGTTCGAGGGCTTTTTTATTTGTGGCACACAGCAGCAAGCCGCAACTCAGAAACGCAGTTCGCGCAATTGAACTCACGACGCCTCGCGACAATACCCCGCAAACCGCACGGGTTTTGCGCGCCGAGCCCCTCATTCACAATGAGTCCCACCCTCAACGCCATCGCCTGCCATGAAGACCGCCCTCGCCCTGCGCCACGTTCCATTCGAGCACCTTGGCATCCTGCAGCCGCTGCTGGAAGCGCGCGGCTACACGGTGCGGACCGTTGACGCGGGCGTGCAGCCGGTGCCGACCGGCGACATGGCGGATGCCGATCTATTGATCGTGCTCGGGGGGCCCATCGGCGCGTATGACGATGCGACGTATCCGTTCGTACGCGATGAAGCGACCGCCATCGCGCGGCGACTGGCCGCACGCAAGCCGTTGCTCGGCATTTGTCTTGGCGCGCAGTTGATGGCGCGGGCATTAGGGGCGGCGGTCAAGCCGATGGGCGTGAAGGAGATCGGCTTTGCACCCATCACGCTCACCACCGAAGGTGCCGCCTCACCGCTCGCGCCCCTGGCCGACGGCACGCCAGTGCTGCACTGGCATGGCGATCGATATGACCTGCCGCCCGGCGCAAGACGGCTGGCGTTCACGGAAGGTTGTGCAGAACAGGCTTTCGCCATCGGCAACCACGCTCTCGCGCTGCAATTTCATCTGGAGGCCAATCTGGAGGAACTGGAAGCCTGGCTGATCGGGCATGCTGCAGAACTCGGCGCAGCGGGTATCGACCCGCGCACGTTGCGTGCACAGGCGCCTGCGGTAGCGCAACGCCTGACGCCACGAGCACGCGAGGTCTTCGCTGCCTGGCTGGACCGCGTGGAGGCCGCATGAGGCTGCCCGGCCCCATCCGCATTGATTCCCTCCTCGCCGGACGCGTGGTCGACTACACGCGCCCAGGCTCACGCAGCGCCATCAACAAGCGGCCCGTGCGCGACGCAGTGGAGGTCGGTATCAACGGCATCGTGGGCGATGAGCAAGGTGATCTGCGTGTGCACGGCGGCCCTGACAAGGCGATTCATCACTACCCATTCGACCACTACGCGGCCTGGCAAGCGGATATTGGCGCGCAACCCGTGCTTGCCCAGCCCGGCGCGTTTGGTGAGAACGTGAGCACCGCCGGCATCACCGAAGCGGACATCTGCGTGGGCGACCGTCTGCGCGCGGGCAGTGTGATGCTGGAAGTGTCGCAACTGCGCCAGCCGTGCTGGAAGCTCAACGACCGCTTCAACACGCGCGACATGGCGCGCCGCGTGCAACACACGGGCCGCACGGGCTGGTATTACCGGGTTCTGGAAGGCGGCACGCTGCGCGCCGGCGACACGCTGGAATGGCTCGAGCGCCCGTGGCCGCAATGGCCGCTGTCGCGCGTGCTCGATGTGCTTTACTGCAACATGCTCGACCGTGCGGCGCTGACCGACATGCTGAGGCTGCCCCTCACGCCGTCGTGGCGCAAGCTGGTGGAAGGCCGCCTCGCGCGTGGTGAGGTGGAAAGCTGGGCCAAACGCATCGATGGCCCAGCGCTCGACGCTTGAGTTCTCAACCGATCAGAACGTTTCCCAATCGGCGTCGGAGCCTCCGCCGGCCACAGCCAACGGTTGCTTGCGTGAGGGAGCGGCAGCCGAAGCGACCGCGAGCGCGGCGACGGGCGCCGCCGGCTGAGTTGCCGTCTTCGCTTCATGCTTGCGCAGCGCGACACGTGCGGGCTTGGCTGCGCTGACCGGCTTGGCAGGAGCCTTGGCCGCAGGCTTGGCAACCTTCTCCGGCTTCTGCACGGCTACAGCGGCGGTCTCGGCACCATCCAGCCGGAACTGCGACACCACCTGCGTGAGGTTCTGCGCCTGTTCTTCCAGCGACTGCGCGGCAGCGGCCGCCTGTTCGACCAGCGCGGCGTTCTGCTGCGTCACCTGCTCCATTTCCGTCACGGCCTGGCCGATCTGCAGGATGCCCTGCGTCTGCTCGGCCGAGGCGGAAGCAATGTCTTCAACGATATTGGCGACGCGGCGCACGGCTTCCACCGTCTCGGAGATGGTCTCGCCGGCTTGCGCCACCTGCGAGTGCCCCGCTTGCACGCGCGACACCGAATCATCAATCAGCGTCTTGATTTCCTTGGCGGCCGCAGCACTGCGTTGAGCCAGCGCGCGCACCTCGGCGGCCACCACGGCAAAACCGCGGCCCTGCTCGCCGGCGCGGGCGGCTTCCACTGCCGCATTCAGGGCGAGGATGTTGGTCTGGAAGGCAATGCCGTCAATCACGCCAATGATGTCGGCCATCTTGCGGGAGCCGGCGCTGATGTCGTCCATCGTGGCTACCACGCCGCGCACCACCTCGCCGCCACGCGAAGCCAGGTCTGCGGCATTCGACGCCAGCGCGCTGGCCTGGCGGGCGTTCTCGGAGTTGTTGGTGACGGTGGAGGTCATCTGCTCCATGCTGGCAGCCGTCTTCTCGAGCGAGGCCGATTGCTGCTCGGTACGCGAAGACAGATCGAGGTTGCCGCTGGCGATTTCGTGCGCGCCGGTGTTGACCGAGTCCGAGCTGTTGCGCACCTGGCGCACGGTGTTCACCAGGCTCTCACGCATGCGGCCCACGGCAGCCAGCAGGCGACCGAGTTCATTGCGGCCACCCGTTTTGACGTGCACGGCCAAATCGCCCTCGGCCACGCGGCTGAGCACGGCGACGGCTTCGTTCAGCGGGGTGATCACGAAGGCCTTGAGACCGTAAAACACCGCCACGATCAACGCGAGTGCCATGGCAATGCCGAGCGCCACGAACTTCAGGATCGTTTCGTAACGCGCACGGCCATCGTCTGCCTCGTCCTTGGCCAGCTTCTTGACGAGCTGCTGGAAGTTTTCGATCTGCACCGACCACGCGGCGCCGGTATCCGTCACGTCCTTGTAGTTGAGCTGCGCATACGCAGCGGCGTCGCCGGTCCGCAACGCCGCCAGAGCGCGCTGCACGGCTTCGATGTGCGTCTGCGCGGCCTGGACGATTGCCTGGCGCAGCGACTCGTCGACACCTTCGATACGTGGCGCATTCTTGAATGCTTCCACCTGCTCGATTGCCTTCTTCAGGCCTTTCTCCGAACTGGCAAGCGCTGCCGTCTTGGCAGCCTCGTCCATGTTTTCACGCAGGACGCTGTATAAGCGTGACATGCCGGTGCGTGCGCGCTGCATGTCCTTGTACGCGTCGTTCAGCAGCATGCTGCGATCGGAAATCGCGTGCACGCGCTCGGTCGCGGCGTTGGTGATACGCAGCGCCAGCACACCCACCGCAGCTCCGACCACAATCATCAGTGCAAAGGTGATCAGAATCGCCAGCAGGCCAGCGCGCACGCTGGTGTTCTTCAAAACGCGGTCCATCTTGTCTCCGGGGTCCCCGCAGGCAAGCACATGCTTGCGGTGTGCGGGGTCAACGAGGTGAAGGTCAATCGTGGGTCAAAACGTTTCCCAGTCGGCGTCGCCTCCAGCGGCGACCAGAGGCTTCGCCTTGGTCAGGCTCGCGGGGATCGCTGCCGGTGCAGCCGGCTTCTTTTCGGTTCGCTCGACCGGCTTGGCAGCAGCCTTTCGCAGCACAGGCGGCTTGCGCGACGTCAGCTTGGGCCTGGCGGCTTCGGTGCTCGGCTTGGCGGCTTCGCGGCGCGGCGCTTCTTCCTTGGGCGCCGCCGGAGCAGCAACTGCGACGGGCTTGACCGGCGCAACCACCGGTTCAACCCTGGCCACCATGGCGGGGGCACGCAGCGCGTGCGCATCCAAGCGGAATTGCGCCACCACCTGGGTCAGGCTCACCGCCTGCTCTTCCAGGGATTGCGCTGCGGCAGCCGCTTGCTCCACCAACGCGGCGTTCTGCTGCGTGGCGTCGTCAAGCTGCGTGACGGCGTGGCTCACTTCCTCAATGCCCGAACGCTGTTCCTGGCTGGCGGACGAGATCTCGCCAACGATGTCGGTCACGCGCTTCACGCTCGCCACAATCTCGCGCATGGTCGTGCCCGCTTCTTCCACCAGCGCGCTGCCTGCATCCACGTTGACGACGGAATCGTCGATCAGCGCCTTGATCTCCTTGGCGGCAGCGGCGCTGCGCTGCGCAAGGCTGCGCACCTCACCGGCCACCACGGCAAAACCACGGCCCTGTTCCCCAGCACGGGCGGCTTCCACTGCCGCATTCAGCGCAAGGATGTTCGTCTGGAACGCAATGCCGTCGATCACGCCGATGATGTCGACGATCTTGCGGGACGACGCGTTGATGGAGCCCATGGTTTCCACCACGCGCGTCACCACATCGCCGCCGCGCACGGCCACATCCGAGGCGGACGCGGCCAGTTGGTTGGCCTGCTGCGCGTTGTCGGCGTTCTGCTGCACGGTCGACATCAGCTGCTCCATGGCCGAAGCCGTTTCTTCGAGCGAGCTGGCCTGCTGTTCGGTGCGCGACGAGAGGTCGAGGTTGCCGCTGGCGATCTCGCGCGTGGCGGTGCCAATGGTTTCCGACGCGCCCTTGATGCGGCCGATGGTGTCCACCAGCGCGCCGCGCATGCGGCTCATCGCGTAGAGCAGGCTGTCGTTGTCGTCAGCACGGGTGGCGATCTCCACCGTCAGGTCGCCGCCGGCAATGCGGTTGGCAACGTCAGCCGCGTAGGCGGGGTCGCCGCCCAGCGTGCGCTGCAGGCTGCGGTTCGCAACGCTGCCCAGCAGCACCAGCAAGCCGCCCACCAGCAGAAGCAGGCCGCCGGTCTGGTAAAGCGACGTCATGAATGCAGCGTTGATGTCGTCCATGTAGACGCCGGTCGAGAAAACCCAGTCCCACGGCTCATAGCGCATCGCGAATGCCGTCTTGGGCACCGGATCCGTGCCGCCGACTTTCGGCCACACATAGCTGGTGAATCCGCCCTTCGGATCTTTGGCGGCAGTGGTCAAGCCCGCGTAGACCGCATTGCCTTGCGCATCCTTGAAGCCGGATTGGTCTTTGCCGATGAACTCCGGCTTGATCGGGTGCATCACCACCACGTTGTTGGAACTGGTGATGGTGAAGTAGCCGTCCTTGTCGTAGCGCAGGGCCTTGAAACGGTCGATCGCCTGCTTTTGCGCGGCGTCTTTGCTCAACGTGCCGTTCTTGGTCAGGTCGTCGTACTGCTTGACCAGGTTCATGGCCATGGTCGTCACGCTGACGAGGTTGTTCTTGCGCTCCTCCACGCGGATCTCGCGCGCCTGATACGCGTTGAATACCGAGATCAACGTCAGCGCGACAAGGCTGATGACCAGCGGCAGCCAAAGCTTTTGGCGAAAGCTGAGCTTGCTCATTCCAGAGTCTCCGGAAGCGGAATCGCAAGGCGCCATTTGCGCAAATGCGTTCCCACTATGGTTTTAGGGGTCCGAATGGTCTATCGGCAGGCCGGCCGCCAACCTTGAGGGGGCGACCCCGGGCAATGGCCCGCATCGCTGCCTTTGCGCCCGTCCACCGCGCCCCGCGCCGCACGCGATCTTTGCAGAGGAAGCCATATTGGGCAGAATTCTGTTGATCTGGAATGGATAATCGACGATGAAAACCACGCTCGAAGAACTGCTTGCCTTCCGCACCGTCGTCGATACGGGCTCCGTCACCGCAGCGGCTGAGCAGCTGGGCCAGACGGTATCTGGCGTGAGCCGCGCACTGCGCCGTCTGGAAGAGAAGCTGGACACCACCCTGCTCTCTCGCACCACGCGGCGGCTGTCGCTGACCGACGAGGGCACGTCATTTCTTGCGCATGCGCGCAACATCCTCGCCGCCGTCGACGAGGCCGAGGAGCTGATCGCCCTGCGCCGCCAGCAGCCTGCCGGCCGCCTGCGCGTCAATGCGGCCATGCCGTTCATGCTGCATGTGGTGGCGCCCCTGGTGCCCGACTTCCGCGCACGGTATCCGCAGATCGACCTGGAGCTGAACACCAACGACCTGATCATCGATCTGCTGGAAGAGGACACCGACGTGGCAATCCGCATCGGCACACTGCGCGATTCCACCCTGCGGGCACGCCTGCTTGGCACGCGGCGGCTTCGCGTCCTCGCGAGCCCCGCGTATCTGAAAGCGCACGGCCGCCCGCGCAATGTCGATGACCTGCTAACGCACGCCCTGCTCGGCTTCGTTCAACCGGAATCGCTGAACCTGTGGCCCCTGCGCGGCCCGCACGGCGACCGCCTGCGCATCGAACCCACGCTCAAAGCCTCCAGCGGTGAAACCCTGCGCCAGCTTGCACTGCAAGGCACCGGCATCGTCTGTCTGGCGGATTTCATGACCGTGGAAGACCGGCGCTCAGGCGACCTTGTGCAGGTCCTGCCGGACGCCACGGTGGAGGTGCTGCAACCGATTCACGCGGTGTACTACCACAACACCCAGTTGGCTTCGCGGATCGCCTGCTTTCTCGACTTTCTCGAAGCCCGGCTCGCAGACGATGAGCGGTGAATCCGCATCGCGGGTGTGCAACAATTGCGCGATTCCACACCTTCCGCGCGCGGCCTGATCGGATCACATCGGGCGGCGCGCTGCGCTTTGAGCACTCATGGCTGAACACTCCGCTCCGGTTCTGGAGATCGACCCGAAATACGGCCCGTTCGACAAGCACACGCCGATGATGCAGCAATATTTGAGGCTGAAATCGGGGCATCCGGACACGCTTGTCTTCTACCGCATGGGCGACTTTTACGAGCTCTTCTTTGAAGACGCCGAAAAAGCCTCGCGGCTGCTCGATATCACGCTCACCGCACGCGGCAGTTCCAACGGGCATCCGATCCGCATGGCGGGTATCCCGTTCCACGCTGCCGAGCAATACCTTGCCAAGCTGGTTAAGCTGGGCGAATCCGTTGCCATCTGCGAGCAAATCGGAGACCCGGCCACAACCAAGGGGCCGGTCGAACGCAAGGTCGTGCGCGTCGTCACGCCCGGCACCTTGACGGACGCCGCGCTGCTTTCCGACAAGATCAACAACCATCTGCTGGCCATCGCGCACGTGCCTGGCAAACGCGGCGCGGCGCCGCTGATGGGCCTGGCGTGGCTCAACCTCGTCGGCGGCGAATTGCGCGTGATGGAATGCAGCCCCGACCAGCTCGACCGCGAACTCGAACGCATCCGCCCCGCCGAAGTGCTGGCCGACGATGCAACGCTCAACACCCTCCAGGTGGATGTTGCCCGCACGCGCCTGCCGGATTGGCACTTCGACGTGGAAGCCGGCACCCGCCGCCTGCGCGAACAACTCGGCGTGGCGAGCCTCGTCGCCTTTGGCGCGGAAACGCTGACGGCCGCATTGGCCGCTGCCGGTGCGCTGCTGAACTACGCAGCGGCCACGCAAGGCCAATCCCTGCGCCACGTGATCGGCCTCACCGTCGAGCATGAAAGCGAATTCATCGGTCTGGACACCGCCACGCGCCGCAACCTGGAGCTGACCGAAACGCTTCGTGGGCAGGAATCGCCGACGCTGTTTTCGCTGCTCGACACCTGCGCGACCAGCATGGGCAGCCGCCTGCTGCGCCACTGGCTGCATCATCCGCTGCGGGATCGCGCTGTGCCGCAAGCACGGCAGCAAGCGATTGAAGTGCTGCTCGGCAGCGATTGGCAAACGTTGCGTGCGACGCTGCGCACACTGTCGGACGTGGAGCGCATTACGGGGCGACTGGCGCTGCTGTCGGCGCGCCCGCGGGATCTGTCGTCGTTGCGCGACACACTGGCGCGTCTGCCGGAGATTCGCGAAGAACTGCCGCAGAGTGACGCGGCTCCGCTGCTGACCGAGCTGTACGCCGCACTGAGCTTGCCCGAAGACGCCCACGCCCTGCTGCAGCGCGCCGTGATGGCCGAGCCGGCAGCCATGGTGCGCGACGGCGGCGTCATCGCCCGCGGCTACGATGCCGACCTGGATGAGCTGCGCGACATCTCCGAAAACTGCGGCCAGTTCCTCGTCGATCTGGAAGCCCGAGAGCGCGAGCGCACCGGCATTGCCAATCTGCGCGTGGAGTACAACCGCGTGCATGGCTTCTACATCGAAGTCACCAACGGCCAGGCCGCCAAGGTGCCCGACGATTACCGCCGCCGCCAGACGCTGAAGAACGCCGAGCGCTACATCACGCCCGAACTGAAGGCGTTCGAAGACAAAGCGTTGTCCGCGCAGGACCGTGCTCTGTCGCGCGAGAAAGTCCTCTACGAAGAGTTGCTGCAGAAACTGCTGCCGCATCTGGCCGAGTTCAAACGCATCGCCGCCGCCCTCGCACAGGCCGATGTGCTCGCGACGCTGGCTGAGCGTGCGCATGCGCTGTCTTGGTCGCGCCCAACGCTGACCGATGCACCGGGCATTGAGCTGACGCGCGCACGCCATCCCGTGGTCGAACAGCAAGTCGAACAGTTCGTCGCCAACGACTGCATGCTGCAGGACACCCGCAAACTGCTCCTGATCACGGGGCCGAACATGGGTGGTAAATCGACCTTCATGCGGCAAACCGCACTGGTCGTGCTACTCGCCTACGTGGGTGCATTTGTGCCGGCGGAAGCCGCGGTCATCGGACCGATCGACCGCATCTTCACGCGCATTGGCGCGGCGGACGATCTGGCGGGCGGGCGTTCGACCTTCATGGTCGAAATGACCGAAGCCGCTGCCATCCTGCACCGCGCGACGCCCAACAGCCTCGTGCTGATGGACGAAATCGGGCGAGGCACGAGCACATTCGACGGCTTGGCGCTCGCCTGGGCAATTGCGCGTCACTTGCTCTCGCACAACCGCAGCCACACGCTGTTCGCAACGCACTATTTCGAACTGACGCAACTGCCGCAGGAGTTCGCTCAGGCTGCGAACGTGCACCTCTCCGCAGTCGAACATGGTGACGGCATTGTTTTCCTGCATGCCGTGCAGGAAGGGCCGGCGAGCCAAAGCTACGGCCTGCAGGTCGCGCAGCTGGCGGGCGTGCCGCAGCCGGTCATTCGCGCCGCGCGCAAGCGGCTCGCGTGGCTGGAGCAGCATTCGGCCGACACCGGTGCCACGCCTCAGTTGGACCTCTTCGCCCTCGCCGCCGATACGCCCATCGACGACGAAGACGACGACGCCGAAGCACCCGACAGCGCACTGACGGAGGCACTCGCCGGCATCGATCCCGATGACATGACGCCGCGTGAAGCGCTCGATGCGCTGTACCGGCTCAAGGCGCTGGCGACTCCGTCCGCTTGATCCCGATGACACGGCTCGGCGCAACTTCCCGCAGGCTTCAATGCATCGCCTTGGCGTTGGCGACGCTGCTGCCGATGGCTGCTGCGGCGGCGCCCAAAGGGGCGAAGTCTGCAAATGACGCGCCGTCCACCCTCACTTTCTCGGTCATCGGCAACGTGCCCGAACGCGCCGAAGATGTCGCCTCGGTGCGCGCACTGCTGGACACCATCGACGCCGAGCATCCGGCCTTCGTCGTCCACCTGGGCAACCTCAAGGGGCGTGATGAATCATGCTCCGACACGCTGCTCGAAGCGCGCCATGACCTGCTCGACAGCCTGATCGCCCCCGTGATCTACATCCCGGGCGACCACGACTGGAGCGACTGCCAGCGCCCCGCAGCCGGGAGCTTCGATCCGGTGGAACGCCTGTTGCGACTGCGCGAGCTGTTCTACCCCGACGACAACACCCTTGGCCAGCGCACCATGACGGTCATGCGCCAGTCCGATCAGGCCAAGTTCCGCAGCTACCGCGAAAACACGCGCTGGACGATGAGCGACGTTCTGTTCGTCACCCTCAACGTGCCCGGCGACAACAATAACTACAAGACCGCGGGCGGGCGCAACGGCGAATACGAAGACCGCCTTGAAGCCAATCGCCAGTGGCTCGCCCGGGCTTTTGCCGTCGCGCGTCAGCGCAAGATGGCCGGCGTGGTCGTCATGATGCAAGCCGATCCGCTCTTCGAAGACGGCTGGGAGCGACGTCGAGCACCCAACCTGTTGGACGGTTTGCTGCGCCGCCGCTCGCATGACGGCTATCTGGTGCTCAAGCGCCAGTTGCGAGCGCTCACGCGCGACTACGACGGTGCCGTTCTGCTCATCCACGGTGCCAGCCAGACCTTCATGCTCGACCGCCCGCTCAAGGACGAGGACGGCCGCCCAGACCCGCACGTCATGCGCGCGCGCAGCTATGGTTCGCCGGTGCTCGACCGCTGGCTGGAGGTGTCGGTCACCCCGGGCCGGACGCCGCTCTTCCATATCCGCAGCCGCCGCATCGACAACACACCCGTCCCGGCGCCGGAAATCACGCCTGCTCCGGCGCAATAAAAAACGGGAGCCGAAGCTCCCGTTCTCGTATCTCGATAAACCGCCGATCAGTGCAGCGTGTGCGGCTTGTCGTCGTCTTCGTCTTCGTCCACCACTTCGAGGCCCGTTTCGCCGTGCACGTGGCCGTGCTCGATTTCTTCAGCCGTGGCCTCACGCACTTCAGTCACCTTCAACTCGAAGCGCAGGGCCATGCCTGCCAGCGGGTGATTGCCATCCAGCACAACCTTATCCTCCGCCACGTCGGTGACGGTGTAGACGATGGCGTCTTCCTCGTCGCCGTCTTCGGGCACGCCCTCAAACTGCATGCCGACTTCGAGCGGCTCGGGGAAGCGGTCACGCGGCTCGATCTTGATCAGTTCTTGATCGTAGTCACCGAAAGCGTCGTCCGGCTCGAGCTGCAGCTTGGTCTCGTAGCCTTGCTCCTGGCCGTCTAGCGCTTCCTCGATCTTGGGGAACGTGCCATCATAGCCGCCGTGCAAATACACCATCGGCTCATCGGATTCCTCGATGACGTTGCCCTGCGCGTCGGACAGTTTGTATGCCACCGACACCACCGTATTCTTCGCGATTTTCAATTGCGCACTCCATGAACGAAGTCCCATTATACGCTGCCGATGGCGGCGTCCAACCCGCTCTTCCAGCGGGGCATCCGGCGCAACTCCTGGGCGGTCTGTCACCGCGCGATTTCATGCGTACGCACTGGCAGAAAAAGCCGCTGCTGATCCGTCAGGCACTCTCACCTGAGGAGATGCGTGCGCTGCACTTTCCGCTATCGCCCGAACGTGTACTTGCCTTGGCTGCACGCCCCGATGTCGAGTCCCGCCTGATTGCGCAATCGCGCGGGCGCTGGTCGTTCAACCACGGCCCCTTCGACGAACGCCCGCTGCCTTCACGCAAGACACGCAACTGGTCGGTGCTCGTGCAAGGCGCGAATCTCGTCGAGCCGGCAGTCGAGGCGCTGATGCAGCGTTTCCGATTCATTCCGGATGCGAGGCTCGACGACGTGATGATCAGCTTCGCGACCGACGGCGGCGGCGTCGGCCCGCACTTCGATTCGTATGATGTGTTCCTGCTGCAGGCGCACGGCAAACGCCGTTGGCGCATCTCCGCGCAGGACGATCTCACGCTCGTGCCCGATCTGCCGCTGAAGATCCTCGCCAATTTCCAGCCCGAAGAGGAGTTCGTGCTCGAACCCGGCGACATGCTCTATCTGCCCCCGCACTACGCGCACGACGGCGTGGCCGAGGGTGAGTGCATGACGTACTCGATCGGTTTCCGCTCACCGTCGTACCGAGAATTGGCGGGCCACTTTCTGGGCTTCCTGTCGCAAACGCTGGAAGACGATCCCAACTTTGAAGGCCGCTACGCAGACCCGGACCAAAAGCCGACCGAACACCCCGGCGAACTGCCCGCCGCCATGGTCAAGGCCCTTGCGCAGAAGCTCAACGCGTTGCGCTGGACACCTGATCTCGTTGGTGAATTCCTCGGCGCGTACCTGTCCGAGCCGAAGGATCACGTCGACTTCATCACGCAGCCTCGCTTGCCGCTCGCACGCTTCACGGCCCGGGCGCGCAAGGAAGGCATCGTCCTCGATGCGCGAACGCAGGCGCTGTATGACGCGCAACGCTTCTGGATCAACGGCGACACGTTCGAGCCCTCGGGAACGTTGCTTGCGTGGCTTTCCGCGTTGGCTGACGCGCGTCGTGCAAGCGCAGCGTCGGTGGATGCGGCGGCTGGCATGCCGGATCTAATGGACACGCTCCACGCATGGTACGAAGAAGGCTGGCTCAGGCTGGCTGGACCCGCGCAGCGATGATTTCGTGTTGAAACAGATCGTTACAAAAGCGTTTGAATCGAACGTGCGTCGGGCCCGACTCCGCTACACAGGGTAGGTAAAGGTCGCTATAATCCGACGCTAGCTTGCAAGCCGAGCAGCCCTCGTGTGGCTTGGCTGCCAGCATAGAAGAAGGTGTAGTACCTGAGCGATAATTACCGGTAATTATTCATCGCCCTTTCTGTTGTTCGCTTTCCATATTCAGTTTAAGGATCGAAAAAATGAAAAAGTCTCTCCTGATCGCCTCGCTGATGGCTGCTGTGGCTCTGGCTGCTTGCGGTAAGAAGGAAGAAGCTGCTGCTCCGGCTGCTGCTCCGGAAGCCTCGGCTCCCGCCGCTGCTGCTCCGGCACCGGCTGCTTCGGACGCTGCTGCAGCTCCGGCCGCCCCGGCTGCCTCGGACGCCGCCGCCTCGGCTCCGGCTGCTTCGGCTCCGGCTGCTGACGCTTCGGCTCCGGCTGCTAAGCAATAATCGCGTTTCTCGCGAGACAAAAAGCCGACCTTCGGGTCGGCTTTTTTCATGGGTGCAATCTAGGTCTCAATACAGCCGCAACGCCGCGCCCTTCCGCCATACAAAGTTGTTTCTGAATCTTACAAGCCGCTTCGGACGGACCTGACGCCCTCAAACGGTGCGCCAAAGTAGGCCCTCTTCCTGATCCGCGATCGGCACGTCTTCAACGCGAGCCCCCAGCGGCACGGCAATCGCTTCGGCAGCCAACAACGGCGTGTTGTTCTGCTTGGACAGATGCGCAGCTACGACCGTATGCAAGGCGTCGTGGCGCACGCGCGTGAGGATCGCAGCGGCAATGTCATTGGCCAAGTGACCGAAATCCCCGCCGATACGACGCTTCAATGACCACGGATACGCTGAGTTCGCCAGCATTTCCCGGTCGTGATTGCATTCGAGCACGAGCGCATGCACGCCCGTCAGATGGGCACAGAGATAATCCGTCGACATGCCGGCATCGGTCAGCACGCCCAAGCGTCGCCCACCATCGTTGAAGACGAACTGCAGCGGCTCGCGCGCGTCATGCGGCACGGTGTAAGGCAAGATGTGCAGATCGCCGACACAGAACGCGTCGTCGGCGCGGCAGAAACGCAAAGCTGCACGGTCGGCGCCGCGCAGGTTTTCGGTCGCGCGATACGTGCCGTGGCTGGTCCAGACGGGAATATTGAATTTGGCGGCGACCGCATAGGCGCTGCCAACATGATCGCTATGCTCGTGCGTTACGAGGATCGCGCTGAGGGATTCCGGCGTGCAGCCCAGCCGTTCGAGCCGCCGCACGGTCTCGCGGATACCGAATCCGCAATCCAGCAGAATGCGCGTGCACGTCGTCCCACTCGCGGATTCGACGAGCAGCGCATTCCCTTCACTGCCGCTGCCAAGGCTGGCGAATCTCAGTGTCATCGCCCACCCAGGCAGCCGTACTGCATGATGCCGCTTACCGCAATTGCTCGTCGAGCAGCGACAGGATGCGCTTGCCGATGTCTCCGGTCTGCGCGGAGCCATCGTCGTTCTGCACCAGCACCGTCGACGACGAGCCGGCATCCTTCACCACCACGCGGTAACGCTTGGCACGCTTGAGGTCTTCGATCTTCGTGCCGGAGAACAGGCGCGAGAAGAAGCCCGGTGCATTCGCTTCGGCACGCGTGTCAGCGTAGCGGACGAAGTACACGCCTTGCGACCGGTCGCGATCATCCACGGTAAAGTTCACGCGATCCAGCGCCAGGCCCACGGTACGCCAGGCGCGATCAAAAGGTTCCGGCACCTGCAGAGCCGGCTGGCCATTCGATTGCGTCAGCAGTGACGGGCCGGTACGCGGGGCCGGCTCGGCCTTGGCGCCGTCTTGCACCGGGTGCACAGCCTGCGTTTGTGCGAGCTTCTGCTGTGCGGCTTCCTTGCTGGCGCCCAGACGCTGCATCAGGCGCGAGAGGAATTCCGCTTCCAGTTCCGGATCGGCCGGGCGCGGCGTCCACACCGTCTGGTCCTTGGACGAACCCACCAGTTGTTCCTGCGCGCCGCGGTGCGAAATATAGACCTCGACCGAGCCATTCGGCCCCTTCTCGATGCGAGTGCGGAACTTGTCGCGCTCCGACGTCGAGTACAGGCCATCGAACACCTTGCCGACGGTGCGGCGGATGATGTCCTGCGGAATCTTCGCGCGGTTCTCGGCCCAGTCAGTTTCCATGATGCCGGTCTCGGGCGAGTCGATCACCAGCAGGAAACCGAGTTCTTGCCAGAACGTGCGCAATTGCGGCCACAGGGCGTCCGGCGTGGTCTTCACAACCAGCCAGCGCTGATTGCCATCGCGCTCGATGCGCATGTCGGACACGGCGGGCAGCACGTTCTCGGTGCCCGAGCCTGGCGTCGTGACCTTCGGCGCAGTCGACGTGTAGGCCGACAGCGTGGTCGTGCCCGTGTCGGGTGCGGCATAGCGGCGATCGGCCTGGATGCCGGTCAGGTCGGGCGGGACTTCGAGCGTCGGACCCTTCTTGGCCTGTGATTTGTAATCGATGCGGTCCGGCTGCATCACCTCATTGACGGTATCGCAACCGGAAATCAGGGCAACCGACAACGCGGCCAGCAACAGTTGAGCGGACGTCGCCATAGCCCCGCGACGGGTTTGGTGCAGTTTCATTGACTTGCGATCCTTCAGATGAGAACGATGGCTTAAGGGCCTGAGAAGCGCCTTGAAACAATCAGGAGAGCAGCCCGGCATCCTTCAGGGATGCGCGCACAACCTCGTGATACTGGGGGGCCAGCGGCGTCAACGGCAGGCGGATGCCGCCTTCCATCTTGCCCATGGCCTGGAGAGCCCACTTGACGGGAATCGGGTTCGATTCGACGAACAGATTCTTGTGCACCGACAGCAGTTGCATGTGGATGCGACGAGCCGTTTCCACGTCGCCGCGCATGGCCGCTGCGCACAGTTCGTGCATGGCACGCGGCGCAACGTTGGCCGTCACGGAGATATTGCCGTGCCCACCCAGCAGCATCAGCGCGATGGCGGTCGGGTCATCCCCGCTGTAAATCTTGAACGAGCCCGGCGCGCCCTTGATGAGTTGCGCAGCGCGGTCAATGTTGCCGGTCGCTTCCTTCACGCCGATGATGCCCGGCACTTCAGCCAGACGCAGCATCGTCTCGACCGTCATATCGGCCACCGTGCGGCCCGGCACGTTGTACAGAATGACCGGCAGATCCACCGACGCGGCCACCTTGCGGAAGTGCAGATACATCCCTTCCTGCGTCGGCTTGTTGTAGTACGGCACGACCTGAAGCGAAGCGTCGGCGCCCACTTGCTTGGCATACGCCGTGAGCTCGATCGCCTCGGTGGTGGAGTTGCCGCCCGTGCCGGCGATGATGGGAACGCGCTTGTTGGCCTGCTCGACCGCCACCCTGATCAGTTCACGGTGCTCTTCCACCGACACGGTGGGCGATTCGCCGCTCGTGCCGACGATCACGATGCCGTCGGTGCCTTCGGCGATGTGCCAGTCGATGAGCTTGCGCAGGGACGGGAAATCAAGGCTGCCGTCCTCGTGCATGGGCGTGACGATGGCGACGAGACTGCCGGAAATCTGGATCATGGTTTCGAAAGCAGACAAAAGCGTGAACGTAAACAGTCGGATTGTACCGGATCGTCAGAACGGATTCGCTACATCTGAGACCCGCCAAGAGACGGGTAAGCCGCCGTCCTCAGCAACTTCAAAGTGCGTAGCGCGGCGCCACCGCTCCGGCAGGCTCGCGAACCGCGCAAACCCGCTGCACGTAAGCCTCCCGGGGCGATGCGAGAAAACCGTCTTCGTAGCCGATCACCCGCAACTGGCCTCGCACCGCGTCAAGCAATTCACCCGGCGCCAGAAGGAATGCCGGGTTCGACGGTTTGCCGACGGTTTCGTTTCCGACGGCAAAGGTTTCGTAGATCAGCCGACCTCCCGGCGCAACTGCCGCCAGCAAGCGCGGCCAAAGCGGCCGGTGCAGGTAATTTGTGACGACGACGGCATCGAAAGTGGCCCGGGCGGGCAACGGCCACGGGTTCCCTTCGATGTCGGCGATGATGGTTTGGGCAACGCTCGCGAGGCCCGAAAGCGCCGCCGCGTCACGGTCGATGCCCGTCACGCGGAAACCACGCGTGGCCAACCAGCGCACGTGGCGGCCGCTGCCGCACGCTACGTCCAGCACGCAGGCGCCCGCCGGCAGTTCAGCCGCCCAGCGCAGCACCCAGGGCGACGGCGCAGCAAGCGTATGCGGGTCCGATGCGGCAGCAGACATCGACGGCCTATCAGCTGTACGTCAGGCCCATCGCCTCGCGCACCTCGCGCATGGTCTCTTGCGTGACCTTCCGGGCGTTGTCGCAGCCGTCGGCGATGATGGCGCGCAGGAGAGACGGATCGTCCATGTATTTCTGAGCGCGCTCGAGCATCGGCTGTTGCTCGCGCAGAATGCCCTCGATCACGGGCTGCTTGCACTCCAGGCAGCCAATGCCAGCGCTGCGGCAGCCCTTCTGCACCCATTCCTTCGTGTCGGCGTCGGAGTAGACCTGGTGCAGTTGCCAGACTGGGCACTTGTCCGGGTCGCCCGGATCGGTGCGGCGCACGCGGGCCGGGTCGGTCGGCATGGTGCGAACCTTTTTCTCGACGGTTTCCTTGTCCTCGCGCATACGGATCGTGTTGCCGTACGACTTGGACATCTTCTGGCCATCAAGACCGGGCATGCGCGATGCCTCGGTCAGCAGCACCTGCGGCTCGGGCAGGATGATCTTGCGGGAACCTTCCAGGTAGCCGAACAGGCGTTCGCGGTCGCCCATCGAGAGGCTCTGCGATTCGGCCAGCAGTGCGCGCGCCTGCTCCAGGGCTTCGTCTTCACCACGCTCCTGGTAAGCCGTGCGCAGTTCCAGATACAGCTTGGCGCGCTTGCCGCCCAGTTTCTTTGCCGCCTCCAGCGCCTTCTCTTCGAAGCCGGGTTCGCGGCCGTACAGGTAGTTGAAGCGGCGGGCAACTTCGCGGGTCATCTCGACGTGCGGCACCTGGTCTTCGCCCACCGGCACGAAGCCGGCGCGGTAAATCAGGATGTCAGCGGCCTGCAGCAGAGGGTAGCCGAGGAAGCCGTAGGTGGAGAGGTCCTTCTCCTTCAGCTTTTCGATCTGGTCCTTGTAGGTCGGCACACGTTCGAGCCAGCCGAGCGGCGTGCCCATCGAGAGCAGCAGAAACAGCTCGGCGTGCTCGGGCACACGGCTCTGGATGAACAGCGTGGCCTGTGTCGGATCGACGCCGGCTGCGAGCCAGTCGATCAGCATTTCCCACACCGATTCCTCGATCACCTCGGGCGACTCGTAGTGCGTGGTCAGCGCATGCCAGTCGGCGACGAAGAAGAAGCACGGATACTCGGCCTGCAGCCGGACCCAGTTTTTCAGAACGCCGTGGTAATGCCCCAGGTGCAGTGCACCGGTCGGACGCATGCCAGAGAGAACGCGGTCAGGAAACATGTGGGAAATAGAGTTGAAGACTCAAGAAAACAGCATCTGCAGTGGGCTCAGAATCCACTGCAGCAGTTGAAAGAGCAGCGCCATGATGGGGCGCATCCAGACATTGGTGATGACGTTGGAAATGATCAACGCCATCACGATGAAGAAGCCGAATGGTTCGATGCGCGACAGGCCGAGCGCCATCCGGGGCGGCAGGAGTGCGGCCAGCACTCGCCCGCCATCGAGCGGCGGCAGCGGAAACATGTTGAACGCCGCCATCACCATGTTGACCAGAATGCCGGCGCGCGCCATGCCGATCAGGAACGGCTCGTTCACGCCGCCCACCGCAAACACAACTGCCAGCACGCCCCAGAAAATCGCCTGGACAAAATTGGTGGCGGGCCCGGCCAGCGCCACCCACATGCCATGCCAGCGCGGATCACGCAGACGGCCAAAGCGCACTGGCACGGGCTTGGCATAGCCGAACACGAACGCACCCTTGGTGGCGAAATACAGCAGCAACGGCATCGCAATCGTGCCAATGGGATCGATGTGCCGCAGCGGATTGATGCTGATGCGGCCCATGACATAGGCCGTATCGTCGCCGAAATGCTTGGCGACATAGCCATGCGCCGCCTCATGCAGCGTGATGGCAAACAGCACGGGAATCGCGTAAACCGCGATATTCTGGATCAGTGTGGGGTCCATAGGCCGGCTATTGTAGCAAGCGCGCGCCTCGGCACGGCGCCACCGAAGCGCGTGTCTAGGGCCCGCCTACAGGCCCACGCGGGCGGGATCGCCCCGGCCCTGGCGCACAAGTTCGGGCTCGCCGCTCGTCAGGTCGATGACAGTAGTCGGCTCTGCCGGGGCCGGGCCGCCGTCAATGACAAGTTCGAGTTGCTTTTCAAGCCGATCCCGAATGGTCTCGGCCTCGTTGAGCGGTTCGTCATCGCCGGGCAGTTGCAGCGTCGCGGAGAGCAGCGGCTCACCCAGCTCGGCCATCAGCGCCAGGGGAATCGCGTGTTCCGGTACGCGCAGGCCGATGGTTTTGCGCGACGGATGCGAGAGCCGGCGCGGCACTTCCTTGGTCGCCTCCAGCAGGAAAACGAAGGGCCCTGGCGTCGCCGCCTTCAGCACACGGTATTGCTTGTTGTCGACGCGCGCAAACGTGGCGAGTTCGGAAAGGTCTCGGCACATCAGCGTGAGGTGGTGCTTTTCGTCAATGCCGCGCACGCGGCGCAGGCGCTCGACGGCGGATTTGTCGTCCAGATGGCAGGCGAGCGCGTAGCAGGAATCCGTGGGCAGTGCGACCAGGCCACCGCTGCGGATGATCTCCACGGCCTGGCGGATCAAGCGCCCTTGCGGCGTGGTCGGATGGATCTGGAAGAACTGGGACATGGCAGCCGCGCGGTCAGGACATCCACCGGCTCCACACCGGCGTCAGGTTATCGGGCAGCGGCGGCAGCGTGCCGAGTTCGACGCGGCCCTCGCCCGGGCCATGGAAGTCTGAACCGCGCGACGCCAGCAGGCCGTAGCGGCGGGCTACGTCGGCGTACAGCGCGTACTGGTCGGGGGTATGGCTGCCGGTGACGACTTCGACCCCCTCGCCGCCCAGCGCCTTGAATTCATCAAACAGCGCACCGTGCTCGACCAGCGACAACGTGTAGCGCCCCGGATGCGCCATCACCGCGACGCCGCCCGCGCCCTTGATCCAGTCGATCGCATCAGCCAGGCGCGCCCAGCGATGCGGCACGTAGCCCGGCTTGCCATCGCCCAGATAGCGGTCAAACACCTCGTGGATGTCGCGGCAGTGGCCCTGCTCGACGAGGAAGCGCGCGAAATGGGTGCGCGAAACCATGTCCGGATTGCCCGCGTGACGCAGCGCACCTTCGTAAGCGCCTTCGATGCCGAGCTTGGCCAATGCGGCGCTGATGTCTTCGGCGCGCGCACAGCGGCCGGAGCGCGTGCGTTCCAGCCCCTGCACCAGATCGGCGTTCTCCGGATCGATGCCGAGGCCGACGATGTGCAGCGTGCGTCCAGCCCACGTCACTGAAATCTCGACGCCCGCGAGATAGTCCATGCCCAAGGCTGTCGCCGCTTCGCGTGCAGCGGCCTGCCCACCCAGTTCGTCGTGGTCGGTCAAGGCCCAGAGCGTCACACCGTGGGCTGCAGCGCGCGCTGCCACTTCGTGCGGCGCGAGCATGCCGTCCGACACCGTGGAATGGCAGTGGAGATCGGCATTTCGGGCGGAGGCGGCAGAGATATTCGGCATTCCGTCATTTTACTGCTGCGGCGCGCAACAAGGGACCCTGCCTCGCCACGGGTTGGCTCCCGGAAGACCCGACTGCCCGTGGCGGTGTTCGCGGCGCGCCGCGTGCTGCACGCTATAGTGGCCGCATTGTTTCGTCCCCTTCGCTTTGCCATGACTTCCGCAACCACACTCGTCGCCAATTCCCCCCAGCCCGTGGAGCAAAGTATCGACGTGCTCGTGGTGGGCGCCGGGCCAGTCGGCCTGTTCGCGGCGTTCCAGGCAGGCGTGCTCGGCTTGTCTTGCGTGCTGGTGGATGCCTTGGACCGCCCGGGCGGCCAATGCACGGAGCTGTACCCGGAAAAGCCGATCTATGACATCCCGGCGCTGGTCTCGTGCACGGCGCAGGAACTCGTCGACCGGCTGATGGCCCAGTGCGCGCCGTTCAACTACCCCATCCTGTGTGGTCGCAGGGCCGAAACCGTGGAAACACTGGAAAGCGAGCACGGCCGGCGCTTTCGGGTCACCACCAGCGCCGGCGACGTCTTCGACTGCGCCGCCGTACTCATTACGGCAGGCAACGGTGCGTTCACCCCACAACGTGTGGCTTTGCCTGAAGCGGCCGCTCTGGAAGGTCGCCATCTGCACTATGCCGTGCGCGACACCGCGCGCTTTGCGGGCAAGCGCGTCGTCATCGCCGGCGGCGGGGATTCCGCGCTCGACTGGGCGCTCGCGCTGCGCAAAGTCGCCGCACGCGTGACACTGGTGCATCGGCGAGAGGGCTTCCGTGCAGCCGATGCGAGCGTCGCTGAAATGCGCGCCGCCGTCGCCGCCGGCGAAATGGATTTCGTGCTCGGCATGCTTTCGCGCCTGGACAGCACGCCCGACGGCACGCTCACCGGCGCAGCCATCCGCGGGCGCGACGGCGAAACCGTTCTGCCCTGCGACGAACTGATCGCCCTGTATGGTCTGGTTTCCGAGCCGGGCCCGATTGTCAACTGGGGCGTGGAGATGCGCGCGGGCCGCATCACGGTGGAAACAACGGCGTACGAAACATCGCGCCCTGGCGTGTTTGCAGCGGGCGATATCGCGCTGTATCCAAACAAGCAGAAACTGATTCTGTCGGGCTTTCATGAAGTGGCGATGGCGCTGCGGCGCGCCTATCGGTATGCGAATCCGGACAAGACCCTGGTGCATACGCATTCGAGCAACGACGCCGGGCTGCAGACGAAACTGCATGTAACGGCGGAATGAGTCCCACATGCGCGCACCGTCGCTCTACGAAACTGTGCTTGGCGCGCGATATGCGGAACTGGCGCCGGCCGTGCAGACCTTCCACCGCCTGACCGGCGCGGTGACGCTGCACGGCGAAGTCGAAACGGAACCGCCAGCCACGCACCTCGCACGCGTGCTTGCATGGTGCATTCGCACGCCGCGGACACCGACGCGCGGCCCGATCCGAATCACGCTCGACACTGCCGGCACGGAAGAAATCTGGACGCGCCAATTTCCCCGCCACACGATGCGCTCGACCTTGTCGCTGCACCGGGGGTACCTCACAGAGCGGCTCGGCGCGGTGCGCCTGTTCTTTGCGCTGGAGACACATTACGGCATGTTGCGGATGCGCCTGCAAGGTTTGCGCTTTCTCGGCATCCCTTGCCCTGCCTGGCTGCGGCCCGCCGTGTTGGCCGAGGAATCCGGCGACGGTGACCGCTTCCACTTCAACGTGCGCGCCAGCGTGCCGTTGCTTGGCGTGGTTGCGGCGTATCGAGGTTATCTCGACCTGAGGACGATGGAGCGCGAATGATCGTCGTCTACGATGCGCACTGCCTGCTGTGCAGCGGCTCCATCCAGTTTCTGCTGCGGCATGACCGGCAAGGCTTGCTGCGCTACGCGTCCATGCAGGGGCAAACCGGGCGGCAGCTGCTCGCGCAGGCCGGCGTAAATCCGGATGACGTGGATACCGTGCTCTTCGTGCGAGACGACCGTGCGTGGCGTGAAAGCGCCGCCATCCTGCGCATCCTGCATGCGCTTGGCTGGCCGTGGCGCTTGGCGTGGATCGGCTGGTTGATCCCTGCAACGCTGCGCGACGCGTTGTATCGCCGCGTTGCGCGCAATCGCTATCGGTGGTTTGGGCGGTCGGATACCTGCATCCTGCCGCCGCCCGGCGCGGCGCAGCGGTTTCTTGATTGACCTGCCGCTTAGCGCTGCAAGCAGAACTCTTCGATCAGCGCGGCCACCTGCTCCGGCTGATCGTGATGCAGCATGTGGCCCGCATCCGCAATCAGCACCTCCCGGAAATCTGGAAACGCCGCAAAGCGGGTTTTGAATTCAGCCAGCGGCACGTCGCCTGCAATGGCTTTTAATGTGGGCGAATCGACTGCCTCGACGTGCAGCACGGGGGCGGTAACACGGCGCCAGATTTCCATTACCTCATCCAGCCGATAAAGCTGGGGATTGATGATCTTGTGCGCGGGGTCACCGAGTATCTCCCAGCGGCCGTCGGCGTTTCGGCTCGACCAGTGCTGCGCCAGGAATGCTGCCTTGTCGGCGGGCAGGCGTGGGTTGGTCTTCTGCAGGCGCGCGGCGACGTCCTCGACGGTCGCGTAGGTGTTCAGGCGCGGCTTGTCCTTCAGCTCGTCGAGCCATCGCGCGTAGCGGCGCGGCGCCTGCGATGCCTTTGACGCCGACATGCCAAAGCCCTCCAGATCCACCACGCGCCGCACGCGTTCGGGCCGGATGCCTGCGTACAGGCACACCACGTTGGCGCCCAGGCTGTGACCGACCAGCGTCACCTGCCCTTCCGGCTGGTAGTGATCGATGATCGCTTCGAGGTCGGCCACGTAATCGGCAAACCAGTAGCTCTCCACGCCGGGGGCATCGGTCGGCCGGGCGGTCTGGCCGTAGCCGCGCCAATCCGGCGCCACGATATGCCAGCGCTCGCGCAGCGCATCGACCAGAAACTGGAACGATGCTGACACATCCATCCACCCGTGAAACAGGAACAGGATGGGCGCACCGGGCTCGCCCCATTCACGGATGTGGTAGCGCAGTCCGCGCACGGGCAGGTAGGTCGAGCGGGAGGCCTGGCGGGCGGCCGGCTGCGTGGTGGAGTCCATGGTTTCCGTCAGCGAATAGAAATCGAACGATCGTTCTTTTTCCAGCGATTATAGCGGCGAGTGGACAACCCCGTAGCGCTCAGAACGAGGCTTCCAGCGCGGCGATTTCGTCGTCGTCGAAACCGGCCTGCCGGCGCGCTTCCAGGTTGAATGGCCCGCGCAATCGCGGCGCCCCGTATTGCTCAGCCAGTTTGCGATAGGTCGGCACGGGGTCCAGGCCGGCGCGCTCGCAGAGCCAGCGGTACCAGCGGTTGCCCACCGCAACGTGGCCGATTTCGTCGCGCAGGATGATGTCGAGAATGCCCGCCGCCGCCATATCGCCGGCCTGGGCCAGCTTGGCCCGAATCGGCGGCGAGGCGTCGAGTCCACGCGCCTCCAGCGTGCGCGGCACCAGCGCCATGCGCGCGAGCGGATCGGCGGCGGTTTTCTCCGTCATCTGCCACAAGCCGTCGTGGGCGGGATGATCACCGTAGCGGCAATCTAGCGTGGCCAGATGCGCGGAAAGCAGCGAAAAGTGCGTCGCTTCCTCCGCCGCCACGCGCGTCCAGTCCTGGTAGAACGCCGCGGGCATTCCGGCAAAACGCCACACGGCATCGAGCGCAAGATTGATGGCGTTGAATTCAATGTGCGCCAGCGCGTGCAGCAGAGCGCCGCGGCCACGTGGCGTATCGATCGCACGGCGGCGTGGAACTTCGGCAGGCGGGACAAGCACGGGCGCGGCTGGGCGGCCGGGGACGCCGCCTTCCGGTGCCACCATGGCGTCATCAATGCCCCAGTTCGCGTCATCGGCACACTTGGCGCGCTCGCTCAAACGCAGCGTGGCGTCCACCTTGCTGACCGGATCAGTGAGACACAGCGCGGCCAAGGCGGCATGGCGTAGCGTGGCAGTGGGCATGTTGGAGCAGGGCTGCGAAGCGGTCATCAGCGTACAATTTGGACTTTCCGCCATTTTAATTCGACGCATCGGCCTGCCTCGCCCGGCAAGCTTGAAGACGCGCCCTTTTTCCTCATCTACGCAGATCCTGGAGACCGATCGCATGGCCCTCTACCAACTCGGCGACGTTGCCCCGAACATTGACGCAAACGCCTATGTGGCCCCGGAAGCGACCGTTATCGGCCGCGTGGAGTTGAAAGCACGTGCAAGCGTGTGGCCCGGCGCCGTCATCCGCGGCGACAACGAGCCGATCACCGTGGGCGAGGCCAGCAACGTGCAGGAAGGCTCGGTACTGCACACCGACCCGGGCTGCCCGCTGAACATCGGCGACCGCGTAACGATCGGCCACCAGGCCATGCTGCACGGCTGCACCATCGGCGAGGGCTCGCTGATCGGCATCCAGGCGGTGGTGCTCAATCGCGCGGTGATCGGCAAGAACTGCCTGGTGGGTGCTGGAGCGATTGTCACGGAGGGCAAGGTCTTCGAAGACGGCACACTCATTCTGGGTGCCCCCGCGAAGGCTGTTCGCAAACTGACGGAAGACGACATTGCTAAGATGCACCTGAACACCGAAACGTATGCGGTGCGCCAGGCGATGTACAAGCAGCAACTGAAACGGATCGATGGATGACTGACGAGCTGAAGAAATTTGTATTCGACGCCGCGCCCGTGCGCGGTGAACTGGTGCGCCTGGAAGGGACATGGCAGGAGGTGCTGAACCGCCGCCGCTACCCTGCCCCGGTCAGCACGCTGCTGGGCGAGATGATGGCCGCCGCCGCGCTGCTGTCAGCCAACCTCAAGTTCAACGGCGCGCTCGTCATGCAACTGCACGGTGATGGTCCGGTGCACATGCTCGTCGTGGAGTGCAACTCCGATCTGTCGATGCGTGCGACGGCCAAGATTGCAGAAGGCGCCGAGATTGCGGACGACGCCACGCTGGCCGCCATGGTCAACGTGCACGGCAACGGACGCTTCGCCATCACGCTCGATCCGCAAGACAAGCTGCCCGGCCAACAGCCGTATCAAGGCATCGTACCGCTGTCGGATGAGCACGGGCCGCTTGCCACCATCACCGAAGTGCTCGAGCACTACATGCAAAGCTCCGAGCAGCTTGACACGCGCCTGTGGCTTGCCGCCAACAACAAGGTCGCGTCGGGCATGCTGTTGCAACGCCTGCCTTCCTACGGCGGGGCAATGGAAGGCCGCAGCGGCCATGCGCCCGCGCAGGTCGGTGAGACCGGCCAGCCGCTGCACAAGGACGTACAGGAGCAAGACCTCGACACGTGGGAACGTGTTTGCCAGCTCGGCAAGACGCTGCGCCGCGACGAACTGCTCGAGCAGCCGATCGACACGCTCATCAAGCGCCTGTACTGGGAAGAAATGGAAGCGGCCGGCATTCGCATGTTCGAGCCGCACACCCCGCGCTTCCGCTGCTCATGCTCGCGCCTGCGTGTGGGTTCCATGCTGCGTACGCTCGGTCAACCCGAGGTCGACAGCATTCTGGAAGAGCGAGGCAAAGTGGAAATCGACTGCGAATTCTGCGGCCAGCACTACAGTTTCGACGCCGTGGATTGTGCACAGCTCTTCGCACAGGAGACCGTCGCGCAGGGCATACAGGGCGCATCTGACCAGCGCCACTGAACAAGGCGACATAGTATGAAGTACGGGTGGCGCGCGGCACTTATCGGGGCCGCCCACGCTCTAAGTCGGCAGTTTCCTCATCTGCCGCCTGCTGCGGAACGCATCATGTCTGAGTCCACTTCCTCGTCATTGCGATCGTTGAGTCTCACTCGCGCTGCTGCGCTGGCATTGCCGATTGGCGTGGCGCTGCTGGCGTCGGCCTGCGTTGCCGTACCGCGTGGTCCGGGCGGCACGCCCTACACTGCCCGGCTGTCGGACGATTCGCAGGCTGCGGCGCCGGCAACGCTGTCGGCAGAAGAGCGCAAGAAGCTGGATGCGCTGAATGCCAAGGCGCTGCGCGAATCGGATCAAGCGATCCAGCGTGATGCGCAAGCGCGCGCTTACGCGGCCGCGCCGTACTACGCGCCGTATCCGTATTACGGAGGCTATTCGGTGTATTACGGCAGCGGATGGCGCCACCGCGGCGGGTGGGGCGTCAGTTACGGCGCACCCGTTTGGGGCTATCCGTATTACTGGTAGATCCCGGCCCTTGGCTTCAGGACGAGCGCGTCGGCAGGACGCGTTCGCGTAGCGGACTCAATGATGCGGCTGCTGCCCCGCCGGAGGCGGCGGAGGCGGTGGAGTTTCGCTGGTTTTCGGCGCCGGGGCGACGAACTGCACGAAGCCCTCGTCGTCCTTTACCATCCCCAGCTCATAGCGCGCGCGCTCTTCAATGGCGCCCGTGCCTTCCTTCAAATCCTTCACTTCGCCTTCTAGCTTGGTGTTGCGCAGCTTCAGTTCAGCGTTGCGCTGATTCTGGGCCGTCACCTGCTTTTGCATGTCCCACACGCGCAGCCAGCCGCCCTTTCCCAGCCAAAGCGGGTACTGGATAGCAAGGAGCAACAGCAGCAGGAACAGCGTAATCAGGCGCATAAGGACAAGCGTTGGCGGTACTCGGGCTCCAAATACCATGCGACCGCCAGAGCGGCGGTCGCACAGTCATGCGGAGCAAAACTGCGAGGGATTATCGCAGGTTATAGAACGCCGACTTGCCCGGATAGCTGGCGATATCACCGAGGTCTTCTTCGATACGCAGCAGCTGGTTGTACTTGGCCATGCGGTCCGACCGCGACAGCGAGCCCGTCTTGATCTGGCCGGCGTTCGTGCCAACGGCGATGTCGGCAATCGTGCTGTCTTCGGTTTCGCCCGAGCGGTGCGAGATCACGGCGGTGTAACCGGCGCGCTTGGCCATCTCGATGGCTGCGAACGTCTCGGTCAGCGTACCGATCTGGTTGATCTTGATCAGGATCGAGTTGGCGATGCCCTTCTCGATGCCTTCCTTCAGGATCTTGGTATTCGTGACGAACAGATCGTCGCCCACCAGCTGCACCTTCTTACCGAGCTTCTCGGTCAGTGCCTTCCAACCGGCCCAGTCGCTCTCGTGCATGCCGTCTTCGATCGACACGATCGGGAACTTGTCAGCCAGGTTCGCCAGATAGTTGGCGAAGTCTTCTGACGACAGTTGCAGGCCCTCGCCTTCGAGGTGGTATTTGCCGTCCTTGTAGAACTCGGACGCGGCGCAATCCAGCGCCAGCAGCACGTCTTCACCGGCCTTGTAGCCAGCTTGCTCGATCGCCGACAGGATGGTGTTCAGGCACTCTTCGTTGCTGGCGAAGTTCGGTGCGAAGCCGCCTTCGTCGCCCACGGCCGTGCTCATGCCCTTGTCAGCCAGAATCTTCTTCAGCGCGTGGAAGATCTCGGCGCCGCAGCGCAGGGCTTCACGGAAGCTCGACTGGCCGACCGGCATCACCATGAATTCCTGGATGTCCAAGCTGTTGTTGGCGTGCGCGCCGCCGTTGACGATGTTCATCATTGGCACCGGCATCTGCATGGCGCCCGAACCGCCAAAGTAGCGGTACAGCGGCAGGCCGGCTTCTTCAGCGGCAGCCTTGGCAACCGCCATCGACACCGCCAGCATGGCATTCGCGCCCAGGCGGCTCTTGTTCTCGGTACCGTCCAGGTCGATCAGGGTGCGGTCCAGGAACGCCTGTTCCGACGCGTCCAGGCCCATGATGGCCTCGGAGATTTCGGTGTTGATGTGCTCGACGGCCTTGAGCACACCCTTGCCCAGATAGCGCGACTTGTCGCCGTCACGCAGTTCGATGGCTTCGCGCGAGCCCGTCGAGGCGCCAGACGGCACCGCTGCACGGCCCATCACGCCCGATTCCAGCAGCACGTCGCATTCGACGGTGGGGTTGCCGCGCGAGTCCAACACTTCGCGACCGATGATATCTACGATGGCACTCATGAAAATCCCTCTTGGTGTCTTAAAGCAGGTAACGCTACGCGATCGACAGGCAGCTCAAACGCCTTCGACCACGATCATGTTCATGTTGGCAGCCTTGGCGCGGGCATTGCGCGCAGCGAGATATTCCTCGCTGTCATAGAACGCCTTGGCGGCGTCGTAGCTCGGGAACTTGAGCACGACGATGCGAGTGGGGTTCCACTCGCCTTCCAGTTGCTCCGTCTTGCCGCCGCGCACCAGCGGCTCGGCGCCATGCGCTTGCATGGCCTTGGTCGACAGCGTCTTGTATTGCTCGTATTGCACGGGGTCTGTCACGTCCACGTACGCAAGGATGTAGCCAGCGGCCATGTGTCTCTCTCCGGAAGCCAAAACGAAAGCTGAACCGATCTGAACCGAAAACGACAGCGGCGGCTGGTGAAGCCGCCGATGGTCAGAAGAATCAGTCGAACTGATTTTCCAGGAAACCGCTGCGCTTGGTGAGCGCATCCAGTTCTTTCAGTACTGACAGCAAGTCTTTCATGCGGCGCAGCGGCACGGCATTCGGGCCATCTGATTTCGCGCATGCGGGATCGGGGTGCGTCTCCATGAAGACACCCGCCACGCCAGTCGCGACGGCTGCCCGGGCCAGCACCGGCACGAACTCGCGCTGACCGCCCGAACTGGTGCCCTGGCCGCCCGGCAATTGCACCGAATGCGTCGCGTCGAAGACGACCGGCGCGCCCGTCTCGCGCATGATCGCCAGCGAGCGCATGTCCGACACGAGGTTGTTGTAACCGAACGAGGCGCCGCGCTCGCAGGCCATGAAGTTGTCTTCCGGCAGGCCGGCATCGCGGGCCGCGTGACGCGCCTTGTCGATGACGTTCTTCATGTCATGCGGCGCAAGGAACTGACCCTTCTTGATATTGACCGGCTTGCCGCTCTGCGCACACGCGCGGATGAAATCGGTCTGGCGGCACAGGAACGCCGGCGTCTGCAGCACGTCGACGACCTCGGCCACCGGTTTGATCTCGTCGATCTCGTGGATGTCGGTCAGCACCGGCACACCCACTTGGCGACGGACTTCCGCCAGGATGCGCAGGCCTTCTTCCATGCCCAAGCCGCGGAACGAAGCGTCGGACGAACGATTCGCCTTGTCGAACGACGACTTGTAGATGAACGGAATGCCGAGCGCGCCGGTGATTTCCTTGAGCGTGCCGGCGGTGTCGATCGCCATCTGCTCGGATTCGATCACACAGGTGCCGGCAATCAGGAAGAACGGTTGGTCGAGGCCGACTTCGAAATCGCAGAGTTTCATCGTATGTCCCGTGCGCCAGCGCGTTAGGCGACAGCGCGTTGCGCGGTCTGGTTGCGATGCGCCAGCGCGGCTTCCACGTAGGCCTTGAACAGCGGGTGGCCGTCACGCGGCGTCGAGGTGAATTCCGGGTGGAACTGCACGCCGACGAACCACGGGTGCATCGACGCTGGCAGTTCCATCATTTCCGGCAGGTTTTCCGACGGCGTACGCGCCGAAATGATCATGCCGGCCTTTTCCAGCTGCGGCACGTAGTGGTTGTTCACCTCGTAGCGATGGCGATGGCGCTCGTTGACTTCCGCACCGTAGATCGCCGCGGCCTTGGTCCCCGGCTGAACCGGCACGCGCTGCGAGCCCAGGCGCATGGTGCCGCCCATATCTGAGTCGGCGGAGCGCTTTTCGACGCGGCCATCGCGATCCAGCCACTCGGTGATGAGCGCGACCACCGGGTGCTCGGTCTCATCGTTGAATTCGGTACTGTTGGCGTCTTTCATGCCGGCCAGATGGCGGGCGAATTCGATCACGGCCAACTGCATCCCCAGGCAGATGCCCAGGTAGGGCACGCCCTTCTCGCGGGCGTACTGAATTGCGCGGATCTTGCCTTCCGTACCGCGCTTGCCAAAGCCGCCCGGCACCAGAACCGCGTCGAGCGTGTCCAGAACCTGCGTATGGCCCGACTCCAGCTCTTCGGAATCGATGTACTCGATATTGACGCGCGTCGACGTATGCAGGCCGGCGTGGCGCAGCGCCTCGATCAGCGACTTGTACGACTCGGTCAGGTCGACATACTTGCCGACCATGCCGATGGTGATCTCGTGCTGGGGGTTTTCCAGCGTATGCACCATGCGCGCCCAGACGGACAGATCCGCCGGCGGTGCTTCGATGCGCAGTTCTTCGCAGATGATGCGATCCAGCCCCTGCTCGTTGAGCATCTGCGGAATCTTGTAGATGGTGTCGACATCCCACACCGAGATCACGGCGTCCTGGGGCATGTTGGCGAAGAGCGAAATCTTCGCGCGCTCGTCGTCGGGAATCGGGCGGTCGGCGCGGCACAGCAACGCGGTCGGCTGCACACCGATTTCACGCAGCTTCTGCACCGAGTGCTGGGTCGGCTTGGTCTTCAGCTCGCCGGCGCTGGCAATGAACGGCACCAGGGTCAGGTGGGCGAACGCAACTTGGTTGCGGCCCAGGCGCAGGCTCATCTGGCGTGCGGCTTCCAGGAACGGAAGCGATTCGATATCGCCCACCGTACCGCCGATTTCCACGATCGCCACGTCGGCCTTGCCGTCGTGCGATGCCGCGGCACCGCGCTCGATGAACGCCTGGATTTCGTTGGTGATATGCGGAATGACTTGCACCGTCTTGCCGAGATACTCGCCGCGACGCTCCTTACGGATCACGGATTCGTAAATCTGGCCTGTGGTGAAGTTGTTCGCCTTGCGCATCTTGGCCGAGACGAAACGCTCGTAATGGCCAAGATCGAGGTCGGTTTCTGCGCCGTCCTCGGTCACAAACACTTCGCCGTGCTGGAACGGGCTCATGGTGCCCGGGTCGACGTTGATGTAAGGATCGAGTTTGAGGAGGGTGACTTTGAGGCCGCGCGACTCGAGAATGGCCGCGAGCGAGGCGGCGGCGATGCCCTTGCCGAGTGAGGACACTACGCCACCGGTAACGAATACGAACTTGGTCATGACCTAGCTTGCCGGGGAAAGCCGGATTATAGCAAAGGTCCCCCTCCGTTCCGTGACAGAACGGTGGAATTTGCCCGAGCGCAGTCTCGTCTATGCGGCGTGCCGCATGGCGCCTGCGTTGGCGCGCATTTCGTCGATCAACTCGCGGATCAACGCGGCCGTTTCGAGCGGCTTTTCCATCGGATAAAGATGGCTGCCCTCAATCCAGCGCAGTCTACCGCCGACGATGCGCCGAGTGGCGCCCAGTCCGACCTGGCGAATCTCGCGCGATCGTGTGCCTGCCACAAAGCTGACCGGGAATGCCGTGCCGCCCGCGACCTTGCGCCCCATGTTGGTCGGCAACGTGCGGTAGATCTGGTATTCGATTTCGCGCGAGAAGCGCAGTGTGCGCTCTCGATCACGCCCAGTGGGCTCGGTGCCATGCTCGACATAGTCGCGCAGCACGTCTTCGTCCCACCGGTCGAATTTGCGTTTGGCCTTGAAGTGGCTCCAGACGGCGTCGAGATCGGGCCATAGATGGCGCCGGTTCTTTGTCGCCGCGGCAGGTGATTGGCTCTCGTCGATGTCGAGCCACTGCGCCACGCGCAGCAGCTTGGCGCGCCATCCCGCGATGATCGGCGAATCGAGCATCACGACGCCCCGCACCCGCTCGGGCCGGCGCAGCGCCGCCATCAGGCTCAGGAAGCCGCCCAAGGAATGGCCGACCAGCCAGACCGGCTCAGCCTGCGCGTCGATTTCCGCAAGCAGTTCTTTCACCAGCCCGGGCCAGGACCGCGTGACCGGAAAACGTGGATCGTGCCCAAAGCGCTCCACTGCACGAATGTCAAATTCGTCACCGAGCACGCCAAGCATCTTGCGATACGTCCCGACCGGAAAGCCGTTGGCATGCGAAAAGAGCATCACGTCGCGCATCTCGGATCCTGTGCCGTTCAGCGCGACTTCTGCGACCCGCCGGCCACGCGCTGGATCGTGGACACCTGCTCCAACGCCGGGCCGGGGGCGCGCTCCGGTGTGGCCGGGGCTTCGGCGGCGGGCGGCGCAATGCGGACGGGTCCCACCTCTGCTGAAGGGTGCCCCTCGCGGCGCAACGGGTGCGCCGGCGAAGTGCCGGTTTCCCAATCCGGATCCTCGATTTCAGCAAACACCTGGCGCAGACGCTTGCCCCACGTGCCGCGGATCATCGCGAAATAGGGGTTGTCTTCGTCGATGGCGACAAAGCGCGTCACCTGCAGGGAGTCCGCCTCGTAGACCAGCAAATCCAACGGCAAACCCACGGAAATATTCGACTTCAGCGTCGAATCCATCGAGATCAGCGCGCACTTCGCGGCTTCGTCCAGCGGTAGCCCCGGGCTGACCACGCGGTCGATGATGGGCTTGCCGTACTTGGCCTCGCCGATCTGGAAGTAGCAGTTCTCGGGCGTGGCTTCAATGAAGTTGCCCGCTGCATAGACGTTGAACAGGCGCGACCGCTCTTCGCCAATCTGCCCACCGAAGATAATGCTGACGTTGAAGTCGATCTTGGCCTTGGCCAGCGCCGCGGCGTCGCGGTCATACACGTCGCGCACGGCCTCGCCGACGATCGTGGCGGCTTCGAACATGTCCCGCGCAGTCCACAGCGAGCGCGGCTTGCCGCGTGCTTCGGTCAACACCTGGCGCACGGCCTGGCTGATTGCCAGATTCCCAGCCGTCAGCAACACCATGACGCGATCGCCTTCGCGTTCGAAGACGGTCATCTTGCGGAACGTGGAAATGGCATCCACGCCCGCGTTCGTGCGGGAGTCGGACAGGAATACAAGGCCTGCGTCCAGGCGCATGGCGACGCAATAGGTCATGGGCGAAACGGCAAACGGAAACGAAAACGGTGGGTTGCAGGCATTCTAGCGCGCCGGTCGGAACCCATCCGCGCTTGGAAGAGGTGCTCAATTCACGTCAACAGCCTCGAGTGGCAGCGGCTCGATGGAAATACGGACGTCGAGCGTCTCGGCACCTCCGCCCTGCCGCACGCCGCGAACCGGGGCAGCGGATTGGTAATCGCGCCCGACCGCCAAGCGGATGTGGCGCGTATCAGTGAAGCACTGGTGGGTGACGTCGATGCTGCACCACGTGTGGGATTCGGCATCGAGACAAACGTCCGCCCAGGCGTGGCTGGCGAGGTCTTCTTCGCCCACCGCGTGGAAATAGCCGCTGACATAGCGCGCCGGCACGCCCAGCGCGCGGCAGCAGGCGACCATCACCTGCGCCTGGTCCTGGCATACGCCGGTGCCAAGGCCAAATGCTTCCGCAGCGGCCGTGCCGACGTGGGTGGTGTTCGGCTTGTAGCGCACGCGCTTGGCGATGGCTTGCGCCAGGCGCAGCGCCGACGCGGCGTCGCCAGGCGCCAGCGCGTGCTCGCGCGCAAAGCTGATCATCTCTGGCGGCGCGGAAGTCAGCGGCGTTGTGCTCAGAAAATACAGCGGCGACACGCGATAGCGCCCTTGCCCTGGCGCGTCGACAAAGCATTGGCTGCCGGGGGAACCCGCGGGAAACGCCTCGACGACGCCGCGCGCATCGATGGTGACGTCTTCCGTACGCGTGCCGAGGGTGAAGTGATGGACGACGTTGCCGAAACCGTCGGTGGCCCGCGTGAGATTGCCGGGCGCATGGATTTGCCAGCTATCCACCTGTTGCAGCTCGCCGCTGCGAGGCGTCAGCCGCAACTCGTGCACGCTGTGGCGTAGCGGCTCGGCATAACGGTAGACCGTCGTATGTCGAATTTGGTATTTCACGATGACACGGGCGCCACCCGAAAGCGGCGCCCCGATGTATGCACAATGCCCTGCACGTCAGGCCACCTCAAGCGGCACCAGGAAATCCTGGCTGATGCCGTTGCCCAGGTCGCCGATCCGCTCCAGGAAGTTGGTCAGCCAAGCATGCAAGCCAACCGAAAAGATATCTTCGATGCGGGCGTACCGCAGGTCGGCGTGCAGTTTACCAGCGCGCCGCTCCGTCTCCGCCGATTGGCTATTGCGCACGGTCGAAAGAATGCTGACCACCTCGTCCATGCTGGCGAGCAGAGAGCGCGGCATATCGCTGCGCAGAATCAGCAACTCAGCCACGCGCGTCGGCGTGATGACATTGCGATAGATCTTGCGATACACCTCGAAGCCCGACACAGAACGCAGCGTGGCGGCCCAGTGATAGAAGTCGCCCTGCTCGGCGGCCGCTTCATCGCGCGTGGGCGTCGACTGA
The DNA here is from genome assembly GCF_030582395.1 of Ralstonia pickettii. Taxonomy (NCBI): domain Bacteria; kingdom Pseudomonadati; phylum Pseudomonadota; class Betaproteobacteria; order Burkholderiales; family Burkholderiaceae; genus Ralstonia; species Ralstonia pickettii. Next base: position 1,132,784 of record NZ_CP104381.1, on the reverse strand, counting down.
AACTTCACATCGAGCAGCCGGGCCGTGTTATCGGCACGCTCCAGGAAGGTCCCCAGCCGCATGAAGTGGAATGCGTCATCGGTAAGCATGGTGCCGACCTGCACGCCGCGCGACAGATGCGAGCGAAACTTCACCCATTCAAAGAATTGCGATGGATCGTCGCGCAGCATGCCTTCAGCAATCAGGCGCTGCACATCCAGCCACGTGGTGTTGATGGTTTCCCACACCTCCGTTGTGAGGGAGCCGCGCACGGCTCGGGCGTTCTCGCGCGCGCCGCGCAGGCAGCTCATGATCGACGACGGGTTGGTCATGTCGCGCACCATGAAATCAATTACGTCGTCGCGCGAAAGCAATCCGTAGCGGTCGGCAAAAACCCGCGTGAGTTCGGAAATATCAAGCATCGCCCACCAGCCCTGCTCCGCCACTTCCGCAGATTGCGGCATCAGGGAGGTCTGGTAATTCACGTCGAGCATGCGAGCGGTGTTCTCGGCGCGTTCGGTGTAGCGCGCCATCCAGAAAAGGTGGTCTGCGGTGCGGCTGAGCATGGCGTTCCCTTCTACGTATTCGATATGCGGTGGATCGATTGAGCGATTGGCAGGTTGCGTCGGCGCGCGTGCGTTCAGCGCTCCAGCACCCACGTGTCTTTCGTTCCCCCGCCCTGCGATGAGTTGACCACCAGCGAACCGGCCCGCAACGCCACACGCGTGAGGCCGCCCGGCACCATGCGCACGTCCTTGCCGGAGAGCACGAACGGCCGAAGATCGATATGGCGCGGCGCGATACCGGCTTCCACATACGTGGGGCAAGTCGACAGCGCCAAGGTGGGCTGGGCGATGTACTGATCGGGGCGCGCCTTCACCACCTCACGGAAAGCGGCAATCTCTTCCTGCGTGGCAGCCGGACCGACCAGCATGCCGTAGCCGCCTGCCCCGTGCGTCTCCTTGACCACCAGTTCGCCCATGTGGTCCAGGACGTATTGCAAGTCATCCGGCCGGCGGCACATGTACGTCGGCACGTTATTCAGGATCGGCTCCTCGCCCAGGTAGAAGCGGATCATGTCCGGCACATACGGGTAGATCGACTTGTCGTCTGCCACGCCGGTGCCGATGGCATTGCAGATCGTCACGTTGCCCGCGCGATAGACCGACAGCAGCCCCGCCGCGCCGAGCGAAGAATCCGGCCGGAAGACGAGCGGATCGAGGAAGTCATCGTCCACACGGCGGTAAATCACATCGATGCGCTGCGGGCCCTGCGTCGTGCGCATGTAGAGATGATCGTCCTGCACGAAGAGGTCGTGCCCCTCCACGAGTTCAACGCCCATCTGCTGAGCGAGGAACGCATGTTCGAAATACGCGGAGTTGTACATGCCGGGCGTGAGCACCACCACGGTCGGGTCGGCAATGTTCTGGGGCGAGACGCTGCGCAGCATGTCGAGCAGCATGTCGGGGTAATGCGCGACCGGCGCCACACGATTGCGTGCGAACAACTCCGGAAACAACCGCATCATCATCTTGCGGTTTTCCAGCATGTACGACACACCGGAAGGCACGCGCAGGTTGTCTTCCAGCACGTAGAACTCGCCCTCGCCGGCGCGCACGATGTCGATGCCGGCCACGTGCGCGTAGATGTCGCGCGGCACGTTGACGCCCAGCATGTCCGGGCGGTATTGCGCGTTGTTGTAGATCTGGTCGGGCGGGATGACGCCCGCGCGCAGGATGTTCTGCTCGTGGTAGATGTCGTGCAGGAAGCGGTTCAGCGCATCAACGCGCTGCCGCAGGCCGCGCTCGAGCGTGGCCCACTCGCTTGCGGGAAAGATGCGCGGAATGATGTCGAACGGGATCGTGCGTTCGGTGCCGCTGTTCGATTCGTCCTTGTCGCCGTACACGGCAAACGTGATACCGACGCGGCGGAAAATCAGGTCTGCCTCGGCGCGCTTGTTCTGCAGGGTCGTGGCGGATTGCGCGCCCAGCCATTCGGCGAAACGTCCGTAGTGGCTGCGAACCTCGCCCTGCTGGACGAGCGCTGCCGGGGCCGGTTCGGCGGCATGGGGGCTGCGGTCCCCGTCATGCCATTTGAGCATTTCATCGTAGAACCGGACTGCCATGCTTTTCTCCCCTGACGGCGCCGCGCGATGTACGCGGCACGTGGTTTTTATAGCACAGCGGTTTTGCCCCCCACAATGGGGCCAACCCGTTATGCCACCAAGTTTCACGGCGGGGCATCGAAGGCGCCGGCGGCCGTTGCCAGGGGGTCCACTTCGCGTGCGGAAGACCAGTAGCGCGGCCGCATGGCACGCGCGGTCTGGATGTCCAGCACATCGCCGTCGGTCTGAATGACGACGGCACCGGTCTTGTCCGTGCGCAAACCGTCGATGTCGCGCGCTACGTAGCGCTGCCAAACCTGCGGATGCGGATGTCCGTACCGATTGCGGTAGCCGACCTGGAAAACCGCCACTTGCGGAGAAACCGCGTCCAAGAACGCGCCGCTCGAGCTTGTCTTGCTGCCGTGATGGGGCACAAGCAAGATGTCTGCCATCAGTCGCCCAGGCGTTTCTGCGGCCATCAGCGCGCTTTCCTGAGCGGCTTCGATATCGCCGGTCAGCAAGGCGGCGTGGCGGCCATTGGCGATACGCAGCACACAACTGCGGGCGTTGCTGGACACGCGCTCGCTTTCAGGCGGCAAACGCCGCGGGTGCAGCACCTCAAAGACAACGCCGTCCCACGTCCATGCTTGCCCAGCCAAACAATCGGCAAAACCGATGTTGTTGGCATCGGTCGTGCCGCGCAGGGCGTGCCCCGGAGGCAAAGACGCCAACATGGTGCGCACCGGCACCGCGCCGATCACCGTTTCGGTGCCACCGGCGTGGTCGTTGTCTTCGTGGCTGACGACAAGCGTGTCGAGCGCTTCCACGCCATGTGCTCGCAGATAGGGAGCGATGACGCGGGCGGCGGCGTCCGCATGGTCTCCGTAGCGCGGGCCGGTGTCGAACAGCAGGCGATGGTTGGCCGTTTCGACCAAGGCCGCAGCGCCCTGGCCGATGTCGAACGCCACGAGCCGAAATTCGCCGGGCGATGGCAGTGGCTCGCGCGTCAGGACCAACGGCAAGAGGAGCAAGGCACCCTGCGCACGCCACGCCCATGCACGCAGGCCACCCGGCATCAGCAAGAGTGCCACCGCAACCATCGACAGCAACACTGCCCAGATGGGCCCAGCCGGCGCAACCCACACAGACCAGCGCGGCGTCGCCAGCCATTCAAGCCAAACGACCAGCCACCGGAAGCTCGCTTCGGCCAACGCCAGCACTGGCTGCGCCAGCGGGTCCGGGAGGGCCGCGCCGATCAGCGCCAGCGGTGTCGTCACGAAACTCACCGCTGGAATCGCCAGCCCATTCGCCGCAGCAGAGACGACCGACGTCTGCTGGAACAGCTGCAAGGTGAAAGGCAACAGCCCGAATGTGACCGCGAACTGAATCCGCGTACCGCCGGCGAGCGCACGGCGCGTGGTTCCAAACCAGCCGTCTGCGTTTTCACTGCGATGGCCATCGAGCGCCATCTGCGCCGCGATGAAGATGATCGCCACCGCGCCGAACGACAGCCAGAACCCCGCCGACATGACCGCCCACGGGTCCACCACCGCCACCGCGGCCGCCGCCCAGCACAGCGAGAGGCTGGCCGGCACATTCCGATCGGTAAGCCGGGCGATGGCTACGGTGGAGAGCATCAGCAGCGTGCGCTGCGCCGGCACGCCCATCCCGGCGAGCAGGCAGTAGACGAACGCCGCCAGCATGGCCGCGATGGCGCCTGCGCGCGGGGCCGGCATGCGCAGCGGCAATGGCGTCCGCACCCAGCGGGCCAGCCAGAACGAGCGACGCCACAGCGCCATCCACAACGCTGCAAACAGCCCGGCGATCATCGTGATGTGCAGCCCTGAAATGCTGACGAGGTGGCTGATGCCGGTGCGGCGGAACATGTCCCAGTCGTCGGGGGCGATGCCGCTCTGGTCGCCCATCACCAGGGCGACAATGACAGCCGCGTAGCGCCCATCGGGCAAGGCATCGAGGATGCGGTGCCGCACGCTGGCGCGCCAGCGCTCCACGCCGATTCCGAAACCGGTGCCCGCCTCATCCAGTGCAATGTTCTGCGCACGCTTGCCTGTACGCACATAGCCGACGGCCCGGATGTTGTCGGCCAGCATCGCGTATTCGCCGTCAAAGCCGCCGGGGTTGATCAGGCTGTGCGGACGCTTCAGCCGCAGCGTCAATTGCCAGCGTTGGCCGGGCTGCAGATCAGGGATGCCGACGCGTCGGTCCGGCCTTGCATCTTCCTCGCCCGCGTTGCCCCACGTGCGTGTGCCATACCAGGACAGGCGCACGCGGGCCGGCACGGCATCACCCGCATTGCTGGATTCGATGTGGAAGAGAAAGCGGGTGGCGTCATCACTGATCTGCGGCAACTCGGCCACCACGCCCGTCGCGACGATGTCCTTGCCTTCCCACGCAGGGCCGAGCGCCACGGCCATGCGCTGCTGCGCGCGCCAATCGCTCCAGCCAAAGCCTGCCGCAACGGCGGCGGCGACCAGCAACACGTGAAACAGCGTTAGCCGACGCCGCGAGACCGCCGCCAGCAATAGACAGAGCACCAGCACGCCAAGCGGCAGCCACACCGGCGCCAGCGTCGCCTGCATCTGCAATGCCACGCAGCCGGCGACAAAGCCGATCAACCGCAGACGCATGTGCGAGCGTCAGGCTGTCAAGAGCGCTGCCAGACGAGGAATGGCGTCGATACTGTTGCGGCGAGCCTGCTCGGCCAGCGCTTCGATCGAGATATCGCGCAGTTGCGCCATCGCGCCGGCAATGCGCGCGACTTCCGAGGGCGCATTGCGCACACCACCCTGTTCGCCGAACTGGTCGTCGGCGAGCCAGGCGGGCGCGAGGTCGGGTGCGTCGGTTTCGAGCACGATCGACTCGATCGGCATGTCCTGCGCCAGCCGACGCACACGATTGGCGCGCGAAAAGGTAAAGACGCCGCCAAACCCAAGCTTGAAGCCGGAATCGACAAAGCGATGCGCCTGTTCGGGGCTGCCGTTGAACGCATGCGCAATGCCGCGTACGCCCGCTTTGCCGGCGGCGCTGCACACCTGATCCTGCGACTTGCGCACGTGCATCAGGACGGGCAGGTCGAATTCGCGTGCAATACGCAACTGCGCACGGAACACGGCGGTCTGACGCTCAACGTCGTAGTCGGGGATGAAGAAATCGAGGCCGATCTCGCCGATGGCCACGAAGCGCGGGTCGTCCATGGACGCGGCGACCTGGCGGCGCAGTTCGAGCAGGTCATTGTCGCTGGCCTGCGCAGCGTAGATCGGATGGATGCCCAGCGCATAACTGCACCCGGCATGCCGATGGGCCAACGCGCGCACCGTATCGAAGTTCCAGCGCGCGACTGCCGGCACGACGATGTGATCGACGCCCGCCGCGCGCGACTGCGCGACGACCGCATCACGGTCGGCATCAAAGTCGCTTGCGTCGAGGTGGCAATGGGTGTCGATCCACATGGTCAGTTCTGCGTTGGGAAAAGCGGCAACCTACCGGAAAGCGCGGACTTCTGGAATCCGCCTTTTCCGATCATGCTGCCGGGCTTAGCGCTCCTGGTGCAGATGGCCGTCGCGCAGGCGGAAGATGCGGTCGCAACGGCCGGCCAGCTCGATATCGTGCGTGACGATGACAAAGCTCGTGCCCAGCGTGCGCGTGAGTTCCAGCATCAGGTCAAACACTTCACCGGCGGTGTGATCGTCGAGATTTCCGGTCGGCTCGTCAGCCAGCACGCAAGCTGGAGACCCGACCAGCGCGCGCGCAATTGCGACGCGCTGGCGCTCGCCGCCGGACAGCTCGCCCGGACGGTGAGCCGTGCGTGGGCCCAGACCCACGCGTTCGAGCATCGCCTGTGCGGTGTGGCGCGCTTGCGCTTCTTCCACGCCCCGGATGCGCAGCGGCATCGCGACGTTGTCCAGCGCCGTGAATTCCGGCAGCAAATGGTGGAACTGATAGACGAAGCCGAGCGCCTGGTTGCGCAGCGTATTGCGCTCGCGCTCCTTCATGGCCGTGAACGGCTTGCCGAGCAGCGAGACGCGACCCGACGTCGGCTCATCCAGCCCACCCAGCACATGCAGCAGCGTACTTTTGCCCGAGCCCGACGCGCCGACGATGGCCACCTTCTCGCCCACGCCAATGCGGATGTCCACACCCTTGAGCACATCGACGTTCAGGCCGCCCTGGCGGAAAGACTTGGACAGCCCTTCGGCTTGCACCACCACACCCTGCGGCGCCGCGGCCGGCGCTTCCATGGAAGTCATGACGGCCTCACTCATAGCGCAGTGCCTCCGCCGGATTCACGCGTGAGGCGTGCCAGCTCGGATACAGCGTCGCCACCGACGCGAGGATGAAAGAGATGATGCCAATGGTCGCAATGTCGTTCACGCGGGGGTCCGAGGGCAGTTCGCTGATGAAATAGATGTCACGCGGCAGGAATTGCACGTGGAAGAGACGCTCGATGAACGGCACGATCACGTCGATGTTGTAAGCGATGAGCGTGCCGAAACCGACCCCCAGCAATGTACCGATAAACCCGATCGCCACACCCTGCACGATGAAAATCTTCATGATCGACGCCGGTTGTGCGCCCATGGTGCGCAGGATGGCGATGTCGGCCTGCTTGTCCGTCACCGTCATCACCAGTGTGGATACCAGGTTGAACGCCGCCACGGCGATGATCAGCGTGAGGATGATGAACATCATCTTCTTCTCGGTCTTCACGGCGGCAAACCAGTTGCGGTTCTGGCGCGACCAGTCGCGGATGTACAGCTCGCCGGACAACGTGCGCGACAGGGCTTCGGCCACCTGCGGGGCGCGGTCCATGTCGACCAGCTTCAGGCGCACGCCGGTCGGGCCATCGAGGCGGAACAGGCGTTCAGCGTCGTCCATGTTGACCAGCGCCAGCGAGCTGTCGAACTCGTAGTGGCCCGATTCGAAGATGCCCGTCACGGTGAACTGCTTCAGCCGCGGCAGCACGCCCGCCGGCGTGATGGTGCCCTGCGGCGCCACCAGCGTGACCTTGTCCCCTTGATGCACGCCCAGGCCGTTGGCCAGCTGGCTCCCCAGGGCGATGCCGAATTCGCCGGGTTTCAGATCGTCGATCGTGCCTGATTTGAAATCCTTGGCAATGTCCGACACCTTCGGCTCGTCCGCCGGCGACACCCCGCGCAGCAGCACACCGCGCACCGCCTCGTCCCGCGTGATCATGGCCTGCGCGCCCACGTAGGGCGCCGCGCCGATGACTTCCTTGTTCTGCATCGCCTCATTGGCGGTACGCTGCCAATCCGGCAGACTGTTCGGCGCCATCACCTCGATATGCGCCAGCACCGAGAGCATGCGGTCCCGCACTTCCTTCTGGAAGCCGTTCATGACCGAGAGCACGATGATCAGCGCCGCCACCCCCAGCGCAATGCCGAGCATGGAGATGAGCGAAATGAAAGAGATGAAGCTGTTGCGGCTGGCGCGCTTGCTTGCGCGTGTATACCGCCAGCCGATCTGCCATTCGTATGGAAGTTTCAAAGGGGGTTCCCCGTGGGTGTGATTTGTCCGGCTCACTGGCCGACGAGCCGGAAGTTTACAATCTCGGAGCCATGATTCCTGAACTCACCCTGATTGTCCCGTTTTGCGCGCCCGCCGCCGAGGTGGCCGACGACGCTTACCGTCAATTGACCTTGCCGGGCCTGGAAAGGTTGCTCGCGCGTGCGCGCGAGGCCGAGCGGGAGCGGCACGACGACGCCTACCTGCCCACGCTGCCGCACGAGCGCTGGCTGGCCAAGCACGCCGGGCTGCCCATTTCACCGCTGCCGTCCGCGCCCTACATGCGCCTGGCAGACGGCGGCGCCGCCGACACGCGCACCTGGGCCTGCCTGCAGCCGGTCCACATCCACGCCGCCCGGGACCACCTGGTGATGCTAGACCCAGCCCAGCTCCGCCTCGAGGCCGCTGACGCCGACACCCTGCGCGCCGCCATCGCCCCCCTGGTCGACGAGATGGGGATCACGCTCGATGCCACGCACGCCGCGCGCTGGTACGTCGCCGATTCGCCCTTTGGCGACCTCATTGCCGCCGCGCCGCAGCGCGCCACCGGCCACAACATCGACATCTGGATGCACAAGGGCGAGCAGGAGCGCGCCTGGCGCAAGTTCCAGAACGAGATCCAAATGACGTGGTACGACCACCCCGTCAACCAGGCACGCGAAGCCCGTGGCCTGCTGCCGGTCAATTCGGTCTGGCTATTCGGCCAAGGCGCGCTGGTTGATGCCCGCCCGATTGCCGAGCGCATGATCGGCGCTGATGCGTTCTTCGCGGGCCTGTGCCACGCCGGCCACGCCACCGAGCTGTGCGCCGAAACGCTGTCCGCCGTGCCGTTCGACGACACAAGCGCCGCCGCGCTGCTGGGCGACGCCGGCAAGCCGTATCTTTCCGCCGACTGGTACGACTGGATCGAAACCTTGCGCGCCTACGATCGCGACTGGTTTACCCCGGCCGCCGATGCGCTGGCCGGCGGCCGCATCGACGCCGTCTCGCTCGTGCTGACCGGTGACTCGCATTACGCCCACTACCGCGTCACCCGCCGTGAACTCGCCATTGGCCCGTTCGGCTGGCTGCGCCGCTTCAGTCGTCCGCGCACCTTGCGTGATGCGCTCTCCCCGCTTTCGATGGCCGCTTGAGCCTGATCCCGCATGACCCGCATCGCTGTCCGTTCGCATTCTGCTGACGCCGCCACCACGCTGGCCGGCCACGGCATCCACCCTGTCCTTGCACGCATCCTCGCCGCCCGGGGCGTCGCCCGGCCCGACGAACTGTCGACCGAGCTGACCGACCTCCTGCCCCCGGCGCAACTCAAGGGCATTGACGACGCTGCGCGCTACCTCGCCGATGCCATCGCCGCCAAGAAGCGGCTGCTGATCATCGCCGACTACGACTGCGACGGCGCCACCGCCTGTGCCGTGGGCATGCGCGGCCTACGCATGCTGGGCGCGCAGGTCAGCTACATCGTCCCGAACCGCTTCGAGTACGGCTACGGCCTGTCGCCCGAAATCGTCGCACTGGCCGCGCGCGAGAAGCCGGACGTGCTGGTCACCGTCGACAACGGCATCGCAGATGTGGCGGGCGTGGCGGCCGCCAACGCGCTGGGTATCGACGTGGTCGTGACGGACCACCACATGCCCGGGGCGCAGTTGCCCGAGGCGCGCGTGATCGTCAATCCGAACCAGCCGGGCTGCGGCTTCCCGAGCAAGAACCTGGCGGGCGTGGGCGTGATGTTCTACGTGCTGCTGGCGCTGCGGGCGGAATTGCGCAAGCGCGGTGTGTTCACGCCGCAGGATCAGCCTCGCCTGGATGCGTTGCTCGACCTGGTGGCACTCGGCACCGTGGCCGACGTGGTGAAGCTCGACGCCAACAACCGCCTGCTGGTCGCGCAGGGCCTCAAGCGCATGCGCGCCGGCCGGATGTGCCCGGGCATCGCCGCGTTGTTCCGCGTGGCTGGCCGCGAGGCACGTCGCGCGTCGACGTTCGATCTGGGCTTCGGCCTCGGCCCGCGCCTGAATGCCGCCGGGCGCTTGGCCGATATGTCGCTCGGCATCGAATGCCTGCTCACCGACGACTACGACCGCGCCATGTCCATCGCCGCCGAACTTGACGGCATGAACCGCGAGCGCCGCGAGATCGAAGCCGGCATGCAGCAGGAGGCCCTGGCCATCCTCGACAGCATGAACACCATCGATGGCGCCGGCCGCCACACCATCGCGGTCTACAACGAGACATGGCACCAGGGCGTGATCGGCATCGTCGCGTCGCGCATCAAGGACAAGTTTCACCGCCCCGTCTTCACCTTCGCGCCCGGCGACGACGGCGTCATCAAGGGCTCGGGCCGATCCATACCGGGCTTCCATCTGCGCGATGCGCTGGACGCCGTTCACAAGCGCAGCCCGGGGCTGATCGTCAAGTTCGGCGGCCACGCCATGGCGGCGGGGCTCACGCTGCGCGAAGACGGCTTCGAGACATTCGTCGCCAGCTTCGAGGCCGTCGGCCGCGAATGGCTGACCGAGGCCCTGCTCTCGCGCGTGCTCGAAACCGATGGCGAAGCCGACCCGGAATGCTTCACGCCGCAGTTCGTCGAGCTGCTCGAAACCCAGGTCTGGGGTCAGGGCTTTCCGGCGCCGAGCTTCTGCGGCGAGTTCGACGTGCTGTCGCAGGCCGTTCTGAAGGAAAAGCACCTCAAGCTCAAGCTGGGCCGGGGCAAGCAGCATTTCGACGCGATCTGGTTCAACCACGCCGAGCCGCTCGGCGCGTCCGCCTATGTGGCCTACCGGCTCGACAACAACACGTTCAATGGCGTCACGCGGGTGCAGATGGTGATCGAGCATGCGCAATAGCGGCGTGGCTAAACCTTGCGCCTGCGCATAAACACATGCCAAAACTGTCTGACCGCGCACGGATGTCACGGCGGTCGGGCACGGCCGGTGCGTTACAATGCGGGATTGCCGGCATGGGAACGCACAAGCATCCGTGACCGCGCGCCCCACGAATTCCTAGCATCAACTTCCAAGCGAAATGACTCACGTCGTTACCGAAAGCTGTGTCCGCTGCAAGTACACCGACTGCGTGGACGTCTGCCCCGTCGACTGCTTCCGCGAAGGCCCGAACTTCCTGACCATTGATCCGGATGAGTGCATCGACTGCGCCGTCTGCGTGGCCGAGTGCCCGGTCAACGCTATCTACGCCGAAGAAGACGTGCCTGCCGATCAGCAGAAATGGATCGCCATCAATGCAGAGCTGGCGCAAGCCGGCTGGCCGTCCATCACCAAGACCAAGCAACCCTTGCCCGACGCCGACGACTGGAAGGACGTGAAGGACAAGGAACAGTATCTCGACCGCGGCTGAACTCGCTCAAGCCAACTGCCCGCACACTTTTTGTAGAGCATCACGAAAAAAGGTGTTGACGGGTAGATCGAAAACTAGCTAGAATTCATTTCTTCGCTGTTGCAGCGATTCCCCGATAGCTCAGTCGGTAGAGCGCCGGACTGTTAATCCGTAGGTCCCTGGTTCGAGCCCAGGTCGGGGAGCCAAAATAACAAAACGCCTCGCTTCGTGCGGGGCGTTTTCATTTGTGGCATCGGTGCGTGTATTGTTTGCACCGATCGTCATGCCCGGATGGTGAAATTGGTAGACACCGCGGACTTAAAATCCGCTGCGCCCTAATCGGCGCGTGCCGGTTCGATCCCGGCTCCGGGCACCAATCCCCTCGTCGCTTCCTCCCCTCCTCCGCACCAGCGTGTTACGTCGCGCAACAGCCCTGCGCCTTCGGCGCGTCTTCGTATTCATCGTGACGGCGCACCCATGACATCGGGCCGTTTTCATTGCGACCAAGCGGCGCGCGGTCAAGCAGCAGCAGCGTGCCAACCATGTCCTCCAAGCCGCGCGCATACGTCGAGTACGTGTGGAAGACATTGCGCGCCTCGTCTTGATAAAAGGCGCTCATTCCAGGCAGTTCGTCGTGGGCGTCTTCGCGTGGCGTAGCCGTGTAGTTGTAGTCGATCGACCCGCTTGCGAGTTCGTCCTGCGAGAAACTCACGCGATAGTCGTGATTGAACGTCGAGCCGAACGACGACACCCACGGGAATCGCCAGCCCATGCGCTTCTTGTAGGTGGCGATCTTGTCCATCGGCGCGCGGGACACCGCGACGAACGTCACGTCGTGGTGGTTCAAATGCGGCAGCATTCCGCCAATATGGTCGGACAGGAAGGAGCACCCCGGACAGCCCGCATCCCAGTCTGGGCCGAGCATGAAGTGATAGACCATCAGTTGGCTGCGGCCGTCGAACAGGTCGAGCAGCGTCTTCTTGCCCTCCGGCGACTCGAACACGTATGCCGCATCGACCTTGACCCACGGCAGCGCTTGGCGCTCGGCGTTGATGGCGTCGCGCAGATGGATGGCCTCTTTCTCGCGCGCCAGCAACGCTCGGCGTTGGATAAGCCATTCGTCTCTTGAAACGACGGGATGCGCTTGCATGATTGCCCCTTGTCTAAGACTCAGGACTTCATACTAGGCGGCCGCACTCGAATGAAAAGCCGCGGCGCGCACGTCGCCAAGCGGATGCAACTTGAGCGCCATGAAAGAGAACCAGCCGTCTCTGCACACGCAACTTCAGGTGTAGGATCAGCCCATCAGCAACCGCACGCCCACATTGATGAGCGCGCCGCCGCCCACCAGACCTACCCACAGCACAGCGGCACACAGCAGCGGTCGCACGCCGGACGTCAGCAGCATCGGCACATGCGTTTGCGTGCCGATGGCAAACATCGCGCAGGCCAGCATGGCGGTGTCGATGGCGTCGATGGGGGCATGCCATGCAGCGGGGATCGCACCAGCGGAATTCAGCAGTGTCACGGCGAGTAAGCCCACCGCAAACCAGGGCATCGCCTTCCAGGCATGGCCGGCGGCCTTGCGAAGTGCGCTCTCGGAAGACGCCGAAGCGGAAGCCGGCGCTTCAGCAGGCGTCGTGCACGCCAGCACCACCAGCAGCGGAGCCAGCGCCAGCACGCGCACCATCTTGCTGACCACGGCCGCGTTGGTGGCGTCGTCGCCCAACGGACGCGCAGCGGCAATCACCTGCGCGACCTCGTGGATCGTCGAACCGATGTAGACGCCAAAGTGCTCAGGCGTGACGGCCGCACCAGCATGCGCAACCAGCGCGTACAGCCACGGATACAGAAAGATGCCGACCGTGCCGAACAGGACCACGCTGGCGATCGCTACGGCCGTCTCACGCGGTGACGCCTTCACCGCCGGCGCGACGGCCAGCACGGCCGCGGCCCCGCACACCGCACTGCCCGCCGCCACCAGCACGGCTTGCGAGCGCGTGAGGCGAAACCAGCGCGTGCCGATCCACGTACCGGCCAGCATCGTCGCGGCCAACACCACCAGGGGAATCACCACGCCTGACGTACCCAGATCCTGGATCTGCGCCAGCGTCAGCCGAGCGCCGTAGAGAATCACGCCGGCCCGCAGCAGCGTATGTCGCGCAAACTGGATCGCGCCTGGCGTCAGCCAGCGCTGGTGACCAGGGACATGAGCCACGGCCATGCCGAGCAGGATGGCGAGCGTTAATGCGCTCAGGCCCAGATGCTCCGCCCACGGCATGGCACCGAGCGCTACGGCCACGCCCGCGCAGCCGAACAACACCGTCACGCTGGCAAGCGTCCGCCCATCGAACCCCGCCGCCATGCTCGAGGGTGCCAGCTGTTTCTGCGCAGTCGTCATCACATCCGCCTTCCCATTCGGTATGCGCATAACGATATGCGGACCGTGATAACATGTAAAACAGGTAATTTTCGTAATTCCAACCACTTTTATGGATAACAAAGCGCCTCGCGTCACATTGCGGCAGTGGGCCGTCTTCGCCGCCATCGCGCAAAGTGAGACGACCACCGCTGCCGGCGAATTCCTCGGCCTGTCGCAATCCGCTGTGAGCGCGGCGCTGGCCGAACTGGAATCCACGCTCGGGCATCCGCTGTTTGACCGGCATGCGCGGCGCCTGCATCTGAATGCGCTGGGCCGGCAACTTCTGCCGCAAGCACAGGCGCTGCTCGATCACGCCGATGCGCTGGAAAACGCGACCGCCCAGCCGAACGTGCGCCTGAAGCTGGCCGCCAGCAGCACGATCGGCAACTATGTGCTGCCAGCCCTGCTGGCGGGCTTCCGGCACGAGATCGCGCCGGACAGCCAGCTCGACGTGCTGATCGGCAACACGCAGGACGTGGTCGATGCCGTGCAGCGTTTCGAGGTCGACATCGGCTTGATTGAAGGCACGTGCCGCGGCGAAGCATTGGAAATCGAAACGTGGATCGACGACGAGATGGTGATCGTTGCCGCGCCGGGGCATCCGCTCACGCAAGGAACGGGACCCGTCTCGCATGCGGCGCTGCGCGAAGCGGGCTGGCTGATGCGTGAACCCGGCTCCGGCACGCGCGAACTGGTCGACAGCCGCATCGCTTCGGTGGTCGGGCCGCTGCACGTCGCGCTCGAACTCGGACACTCCGAGGCCATCCAGCGGACCGTGGCGGCCGGCTACGGGATCAGCTGCCTGTCGCGCCACGTGGTGGCCGACGCGCTGCGTGACGGCCGCCTAGTGGAAGTCGACAGCGGCCTCCCGCGCATTGCCCGGCCGCTGCTGATCGTGCGCCATCGCGACAAGCACCCCACGCACGGGCTCACGCAATTCATCGACGTGCTACGCAGTCACAGCGTCGATTCGAAAAAAATTTGCGCAGGGGACTAGCGCGATCCAAAAAAGGTTGATATAGTCTCGTTTCTTCGCGGGGCGTTAGCTCAGTTGGTAGAGCAGCGGACTCTTAATCCGTAGGTCGAGTGTTCGAGTCACTCACGCCCCACCAGAATATGGAAGGCCCGACAGACAACTGTCGGGCCTTTTTCATTTCTGCGATCTGCGATGCGCTCTCGCCTCGGTGCACGGAAATCAAAACGGCCGACGCTCTGCGCGCCGGCCGGTCGTTCCTCAGACTTACCGTCGCCCGCTTGCTCAGTGCAGCAGCTTGAGCAGGATCGTCGCGACCACCACCATTGCGGCACCGCCAATGCGCGTCGAAATCTGCGCGAAGGGCATCAGACCCATGCGATTCGACGCGGAGAGAATCGCCACGTCGCCCGTGCCGCCCAACCCGCTATGACACGCTGTCACGATGCCGGACTCCACCGGATACATCCCCAGCCACTTGCCGACGAAGAAGCCTGACGCCACCAGCGCCAGCACCGTGGCCGCGCAGATCGCGAAATAGCCTGGCGTGAACGCCGCTACCAGTTCCTTCCACGAGACGAACAACGCGCCAAGCCCGACGAGGATTGCAAAGGTCAGGTTGGTCGAGACGAACTTGTACATCTGGTAAGCGCCCAGCTCCATGTTCTTCGGAAGCACCTTCGATAGCTTCAGTAGCGCAGCACTGATGATCATCAGGATCGGACCGGGAATCCCCGTGAAGCGCGACAGCAGTGCGCCGAAGATGAAGAATGCGCAGCTGATCAGCAAGCCCGCGCCCATGAGGCTCAGATTGAGCGGCGCTTCGGTGTGGTCATTAGCCAGCAGATCGGCGTCGCTGCCCGATCTGACGAGATCGCCATGGCCGGTCAGGTGCGGTCGCCTGTCACCCAGCGACTTGAGCACGCCACTCGACAGGATGGCGATCACGTTACCCAGCAGCGCCGCCGGCACCAGCATCGCAATCAGCTCTGCCTGCGGCCGGCCGAGAATCTCGGAATACCCGATCGACAGCGGCAAAATGCCCTCGCCAATGCCGCCCCCGACGATCGGGATGACGATGAAGAAGAACGTGTGCTTGGGGTCATAGCCGAAGAACAGCCCGACCGTTACGCCCACCACGATGGCCGCCATCGTGCCGATCAAGAGCGGAATGAACATCCGCATGAAGCCTTGCACCAGCACGCGATGGCTCATCCCCAGGATGCTGCCCGCCACCAAGCAGGCGATGTACAGGTACTGCAGATTGGCCGTCTTCATGGTGGTGGTGAGCGCCTTCTGCATCTCGGGGTCGATCACCTTGTAGCCGACCAGCGCCGACGGCACGAACAGGCACAGGATTGCCGCGCCACCAATATGCTTGAGCACCGGCAACCGCGTGCCGATTTCGCCCAGCAGGAAACCGAGCAGCATCAGCACGGCCAAACCGCCGATCATGTCGTCGGGCAACTTCTTGTTGAGCGCCGCGAGCAGCGTGATGGCGGCAATTGCAGCGTACACGGGAAGAGGCAACGGCCCGATCCTGTAGCCGCTGAGCGTGCGCCAAAGGCCCGCGCGCGTGTTCTCCTGCGCCCGAATGGATGCTTCCATGATGTCTCCTGAGCTGCCGCGCGGCGCGCCTCGTCTTCAAGCGAGGTGAATAAGCACCGGCGTCGCTGGGTGGGGTTCGAAAACGTATTTGGAAAGTTCAGAGGCCGCTGCCCGGCGCCATCGCCGCCAGACGTGCACGAGTGGTGGCGGCGATGTCTTGCAGCCACGGGCGCGTCTTCCAATGCGCTTGCTGGAAGGCGTCGATGTCGTTCCACCGCGCCAGCGTCGCGCCGATCATGTCGAGCCCCCGCAGAAACATGTGGCGGTGACGCTCCGACAAGGCGAACGATGCCTCCACGCTGTGGCTGCGCACGGTCATCGATTCCACGTCGATGGCGATGTGGCTCGTCGCCGGGTCCGACACATCGGCAAGGATCCGTTCCACAGTCGCCTCGTCCAGCATCACCAGCAGCAGGCGGTTGTTCATGGCGTTGCTGTAGAAAATCTCGCCAAAGCTCGGCGCGATGACGGCGCGGATGCCGAATTGCTGCAGCCCCCACACCGCATGCTCGCGGCTGGAACCACACCCGAAGTTGCTGCCTCCGACGAGGATGGACGCGCCCTGATACGCCGGCTGATTGAGCACGCAATCGCTGCGCAACTGATGATCGGCGTCGTAGCGCAGGTCGTAGAGCAGGCCCTTGTCCAGCCCCGATTTATCGATGCCGCGCAAGAACTGCTTGGGCATGATCTGATCGGTGTCGAGGTTGGGCGTGGGCAGCGGTGCCGCTGTGCCGTCGATACGTTTGGTATCAGACATGGGCTGCCTCCGCTTGCGCCGGTCGCGATTGCAGTTGGCGGACGTCGGTGATGCGGCCGGTGATGGCAGCGGCCGCCGCCATGGCCGGGCTCATCAGGTGCGTGATGCCGCCTCGCCCCTGGCGCCCTTCAAAGTTGCGATTCGTGGTCGAAGCGCAGCGTTCACCGGGGGCGAGAACGTCGTCGTTCATGGCAAGGCACATCGAGCAGCCGGGCTGACGCCATTCGAAGCCACTGGCGATCAGGATGTCGGCAATGCCTTCCTGTTCTGCCTGCACACGCACGGCACCGGAACCCGGCACGACCATGGCGCGCACGCCCTGCGCCACCTTGCGCCCCTTGACGATGCCGGCCACGGCGCGCAGGTCTTCAATCCGGGCGTTCGTGCACGAGCCGATGAACACCCGCTGCACCGGCACGCCTTCGATGGCTGCACCGGCCTGCAGGCCCGTGTAGCGCAATGCCTGGGCCGAAGCCGTGCGCGCGGCCACATCCTTGCCCGCCTTCGGCAGCGGAATCTTCCCGGTGATGGGAATCGCCTGATCGGGGCTGGTGCCCCATGTCACGTACGGTGCAACTTCGCTTGCATCAAAGGCGTGCTCGACGTCGAAAAGTGCATCCGCATCGCTGAACAGCTGGCGCCAATCCGCCAGCGCGGCGCTTGCATGCGTGTGCGCCACATCGCGCGCATGTTCGAGCACGTAGCGCGTCGCCTTGGCATCCGGCGCGATCAGGGCGCCGCGTGCACCGGCCTCGACAGCCATGTTGCACAGGGTCATGCGCGCCTCCATCGAAAGCGCGGCAATGGCACTGCCCGTGAACTCGACTACATAGCCGCGGGCGCCCTGCGCGCCGATCCGGCTGATGATGTGCAGGATCAGGTCTTTTGCCGTGGTGCCGACGGGCAACTCACCTTCTACGCGGATGCGCATGTCCTGCGCCAGCCGGTAAACGAGCGTCTGCGTGGCCAGCACGTGTTCCACCTCCGACGTGCCGATGCCAAAACCGAGCGCGCCGAACGCGCCATAGGTCGTTGTGTGGCTGTCTCCGCAAAGCACCACCATGCCCGGACGGATCATGCCCAACTCGGGCGCAATCACATGCTCAATGCCCTGCAGCGCATCGTTGGTGTCGAACAGGACGATGCCGTGCTGGCGACAGTTCTTCGCCAGATTGGACGCCTGCAGCGCCGACGCCGGGTCCTGGATGACCCGCACGCGCACCGGGTGCGTGGGGATGATGTGGTCAACCACGGCCATGTGCTGGCCCGGCACGGCCACCGTGCGGCCCGCTTCCGCCAAGCCGGCGAAGGCCTGCGGGCTGGTGTACTCGTTCATGATGTGCAGGTCTGCGTAGAGCAGTACGTTCTGCGCATCGAGCTGGGCAACGGTGTGCGATTCGACCAGCTTCTGATACAGCGTCTTCGCCATGCTTCCTCCCATTCGCGTGGCCGGCCGCTTCAGTAAAGGCGACCGGACCACTGGCGAGACGAAGTTTAGCCATGCATGGTGGTTTTATAATTGGCTCATAAATTTATCTATTCTTCATTTGAATTGAATAATGGATCGCGTATCGGATCTGGAGTTTTTCACCCAGCTGGTCAAGCAGGGTTCGCTGGCAGCGCTGGCGCGCGAGCTTGGCGTGACGCCGCCCGCCATCACCGCCCGCCTCGCGCAGTTGGAAAAACGCCTTGGCGTGAGGCTGCTGAACCGCACGACGCGGCGGCTGAGCGTCACCCACGAAGGTGAAATCTATCTGGCCACCGGTGCACGCTTGCTCGAAGAGCTGCAGGAGCTGGAACAGGTCGTCTCCAGCAGCCGGGGCACGCCCAAGGGTCTGCTGCGCATCAACGCCACGTTCGGCTTCGGGCGGCGGCATGTGGCGCCCGCCATTGTGGAATTCGTGCGACGGTACCCAGAGGTGGAGGTTCAGCTTGAACTGACCGACCGCTCCGTCAACCTGACCGACAAGGCGTTCGACATCGGTATCTGGTTTGGCACGGTGCCGGATTCCCGCATGGTCGCGCGCAAGATCGTGAGCAATCAGCGCATGCTGTGCGCCTCGCCTGATTATCTGAAGCGCGCAGGCATGCCGCAGGTGCCGCGCGATCTGCAATCGCATCAGTGCATCGTGCTGCGCGAGAGCGACGCGGCCTACGGCACGTGGTACCTCACGCGCGGCAGCCGACAGGAAACTATCAAGGTGCGCGGCGTGCTCAGCACGAACGATGGCGAAACCGGCGTGTTGTGGGCGCTGGCTGGATACGGCATCTTGATGCGATCGGAATGGGACATCCACGAGCACGTGCGCGCCGGCCGGCTGGTGCCGGTCCTGGCGGACTGGGCGCTGCCCGTCGCGGACATCTTTGCGGTGTATCCGGAACGCGCCAATCTATCGGCCAAGGTCAGCGCGTTTATCGACTTCCTGACGGAGTGGTTCGGCAAGGAAGCCGCGTGGGTCGAGGCGCGCCGCTAGCGCAGCGTCGCATTTCAGGCCCTTGTTTCGATGCGCAGTTGCATGCGCATCAGCAGCGTCTCGCCCGGGGCCAACGTGCGCAGGCCCGTGCCTTCCCATCCTTGGGCCGCCAGGTTGATGGCGTCGGCCACATGTGAAATGGGCTCCAGGCAGAAATACGGCTGCGCGTCCGGTGCGTGCAGGATGAAGTGGTCGAGCGGGTCATCGGCGCTCAGCGTGAGCTCGCCGCCCGCGCGGGACACCACCGCACGTTGCTGCCATTCGCTGTAGTAGACGCTGAGCGCGGCATCGGGCAATGCACGGGCGTGACGAAAATCTTCCCGCGGCGTGATCGGCTCGCGGCGGACGGCAACTTCACCGGCGTCGGTCGGCCACATCGTCGCAGCATCGAACTGCACGCGCGTATCGGCCGTGCGTGCGAAGTATGGATGGAAGCCGCCACCGGCCGGCATACTGCTGTCGCCATCGTTGCGCAGGGTCATGACGGCATCCAGGCCGGATTCAGTCAGCACCAGCGTTTGCGTTGCGGTGAACGGCCAGGGCCAGTTGTCTGCCTCGGGCACATAGCGCAAGCCGAATTCGATCGAAGACGCAGTGACCTGTTTCACCACCCAGGCACGCGCGTGCGCCAATCCGTGCATGGCATGCGCCTGGCCCGGGTGCGGCGCGAGACGGATCTCACGGCCGCCCCATTGGAAGCGACCATCGCGTATGCGATTGGAAAACGGCAGCAGCGGATAGCACCCGGCCTTGGGCCATGCCAGTCCCTCAAAGCCATCGCGCAGGCAATCGGGCGACATCGGTGCGAGCCAATCGACCCGCCGGTCGCCCGCGCCGGCCGAACCCAGCGAGGCAATGCGTCCACCTGCCGCCGGGGCGACGTCCATCGTCAACGCGCCGGCCCGCAGCGTGTGCACCGGGCCAGGCGCAAGCCATGTCTTGCTGTGCATCAGAACGAATGCCGAATGCCGACCATGCCCACGAACTGGCTGCGTCCGTTCGACGGCGTGCCGTTCTGCGAGTCGCCCACCGACGCCACCGCATCCACAATGGACGTGCTCGTCCCCGAAGCGCGCAGCGTCTGGCCGTTGGCGCGCTGATACGCCTGGATCGCATAGAACGCGGTGCGCTTGGACAGCGAATACAGCTGCTCCATCGAGAACTGGTTGTACTTGGCCGGCGAGCTGATCCCGTTGCGTGCCTTCTCAGCCGTGTAGCTGTAGCCGAAGGCGAGCCGCAATGCGGGCGTCAGATCGTACGTGGCAATCGCGCCCACCGTATTGAACGTGGCCGATTGCGTGAACAGCGACAGCGCGCCCGGCTTGTACTGAACATTCGAGTAGTTCAGGCCAACCATCAACTTGCCGAACGTATAACGCGCGGCCGTGGCGATGAGCTGCGCGGAGTCTGCCGTGGCATAGCCGGCGTTGACCGGCGAGTTGTTGGCGAACGTCCCGACGTTGCTGAAGTTGCCGGCCGTCGTGCCAGTCGACACGTTCTTCAGGCGCGTATAGCCGACGCCCCACGAGAAGGCCTGGAAGTCGTAACGCAGCCCGGTGCTCACGCTGCTGCCATTCGAAATGCTGCCGGCCTGCTCGCCAAAGCCGTATTGCACGCCCGCTTGCAGACCGCCCAGCACCGGCGTGGTGTAGGTGACGGAGTTGTTGAAGCGCAGCGTGGTATCCAATGCATCGACATCGCCCGGGTGCGCGCCAGTCGCACCCGTGAGCACGTTGGTCGGGCCCAGCGATGCCACGTACTGGAAGTACGGCGTGTACGCACGGCCCAGCGTGACCTGGCCATAGTTGGTGTTGCTCAGGCCGACGTAGGCCTGGCGGTTAAAGATGACGCCGGCTTGGGATTGTTGCCCCGTCGCGGCGTTGAGACCGCTCTCCAGCCGGAACAGCGCCGTGTTGCCGCCGCCCAGGTCTTCCGTGCCGTACAGGCCAAACTTGCTGGCCAGCAAGGCGCCCGAGTTGATGTAAGTGTTGGAATGGCCGCCCTGGTTGCTCGAATAGGCAAAGGCGTTATCGACCACGCCATACAGCGTGACCGACGTTTGTGCTGCAGCCTGCATCGAAGCGCCTGCGCAGAGCAGCGCAACCGATGCGTAGACCGGGCGGATCGAAACGGCACGTTTGGCTCGTGTGGTTTTCATCGTTGTGATCTCGGAAATCTCCTACACCAAGGGAACACTGCGCATTACCGTGCCTCTGCGGACCCGATCGTGATGCGCAGCGGAAATGCGGCACTAGGCCGGCAATTGCAACGTCAGGCGGCGCCAGCCACCCGCAACAACGGTTTCCAGCACGCGGGCATGCGGCGTCTGTACTGGCCGCGCATCGCCGGCGGGCAAGTGAATCTCCACCGTGTCGGCCGGCGCCGGCATCTTGCCTTCGCGCGAGACGTGCA
Source organism: Ralstonia pickettii (assembly GCF_030582395.1). Taxonomy (NCBI): domain Bacteria; kingdom Pseudomonadati; phylum Pseudomonadota; class Betaproteobacteria; order Burkholderiales; family Burkholderiaceae; genus Ralstonia; species Ralstonia pickettii. The sequence continues at coordinate 1,111,181 of NZ_CP104381.1, read as the reverse complement.
GCGTGATGGATTGCGCGTCTGACACCGCACGCACGCTCCAGCGGCCCTGCTCGCCGTTGCGCCACGCTTCGGTTTCGCCATCGTCTTCAACACTGCCGCCAGAGGTCTCGCCAACACCCTGCATGGGCACGACAAGGAAGCCGCGTTGATCGGCGCGCCGATCGAAATGCTGCTCCGCCACGTTCAGCGCGATCACGCCGCCTTCGCGAATCAGCATGACGGGTTGGTCCCACGGCGAAGGCAGCGTGATGGTCTGTCCGCCCTCGAACGCCTCGCCGCTCCAGTACGACACCCAGCGCGCGCCGGTCGGCAGGTAGACAGTGCGATGGGTCTGCCCTTCGTCCACCGTCGGCGCCACGAGCAGCGACGCGCCGAGCATCATGTCATCGCACTCGGCGTAGCAGCGGCGGTCGTTCGGGAACTCGGCAAACGTCGGCCGCAGTACCGGCTCATAGGCCTGCGTGGATTGCCACAACAGTTCATACAGATACGGAATCAGCCGGTAGCGCAGCTTGATCAGCGAGGCGATTTGCGAGGTGACCTGCGGATACATCCATGGTTCGTTGACGGTCTTGTCATCGTTCCACGAGTGGATGGAGAAGCGCGGCATGAACACGCCAAACGCCACCCAGCGCACCAGCAATTCCGGCGAAGGCGCCGGGCCCGCAAACCCGCCGATATCGTGGCCGATGTTCGAGACGCCCGACAGCGCTAGCCCCAGGCCCATCTTCAGGTTGTAGCGCAGCGTTTCCCACGAGGTGTAGTTGTCTCCGGACCACGTCTGCACATAGCGCTGCATGCCGACACCACCGGAGCGCGACACCAGGAACGGCCGACGCTGCGGCGCAAATTCGAGCTGCGCTTCGCGCGAGGCGCGCATCATCAGCATGGTGTGCAGCACCTTGGCTTCACGGATGGGCGCCTTCTTGCCAAACCCGTGCGCGAACGCGTCGGGGGTCCAGACTTCGAACTCGTTGTTGTCGTTCCAGGTCGACGCCATGCCGTACTCGAGCAGCGCGCTCTTGACGTTGGCTTTCCACCAACCCAGCGTTTTCGTGTTGGTGAAGTCGAGATACGCGCCAACCTCGTCCCAGAATTGCACCCAGGCCGGCTCGCCGCTTGCGTCGCAAATCAGCAGGCCGGCTTCCCGGGCTTCTTCGAACTTCGGGTGATCGCGAAGCAGGCACGGCTTGATGTTCGGGCACAGGCGAATGCCCGCGTCCAGATAGCTCTGGACGAAGCCGCGCACATCGGGGAACTTGTCGGTGTTCCAGTTGAAGACGTAGCGCTTCGGCCCGATCGACGTATAGCCCGACGACAGATGGAACGAGTCGCACAGAATGTCGTGCTCACGGCATCCCTTGATGAACTCGGCCATCTGTTCCTGCGCGTTGGGCGCGTCGGTATACGTCATGGTCGAGCCGGAATAACCGAGGCCCCACTTCGGCATCCACGCGGGGCGGCCGGTCATCCACGTAAAGCGGCGCGTGGCGTCGAGCGGCGTGTCGGGCGAGGCGATGAAGTAGTAGTCGAGATCGCCATGCGGCGCGACAAAGTACCGATAGTGACCGTGGTAGTTGTCCAGCTCGCGGCCCATGTCGAAGCTGCAATCTGACAGCGTGTCGTAGAACAACCCGAAGCCGGTGCGGTTTTCCGGTTGCCACGTCACGTAGAACGGGATGTGCTTGTACAGCGGATCCGTCGTGCGCGCGCTGTAGCCCATCGCATCGATGTTGCGCATCTCGTAGCGCTGGTGCGCACGATTCATGTCGCCGGCGCGCTCGCCGAGGCCGAAGTACATTTCGCCGGGTTCGCGGCGCACGTAGTGGTAGACCTGCTCATCCCAGTAGCCGAAGTTGTAGGCCTGCGTGGGGCGATCGTTCAGCACGGTCTGCCACTCGCCGGCTCCGCGGACCTGCCATGTGCAAAAACCACCTGCGAGCGCAACGCTCAGACGAACCTTGTTGGTTTCCACGCGCAGCGTGTCGGCATCGTTCCGCAGCTGGAATGCCGGGAGCGCGAAGCCGGCCAGGTCCCGGCGGTCGCGCCCTTCGAGCGGCGTGTCGTCACCGCCCGGTGCAATCGACCACGTGGCCGGGCCGCGCAGGTCGCCCTGCGGAAGCACCAGCACGCGAATGATGTCTTCTTCGAGCACGAAGAGTTCAATCGCAGCGCCCGTGCTGCTGGCCAGGCGCAGCCGGTTGCCTTCGTGCGCCTGGAGTTCGAATCGGGGGGGATGCAACATGGACATCGGTTTCAACTCAGTTTGAAGCAGAGAGACTCATCTGACGCGCGGCGCGCTCTTCCTGCGATTGCCCGCGAATCAGCACGATCAGCAGCACCGCGCCGATCAGATCGAACGCGCCCAGCATGCCGAACAACGGGCCATAGCCAACCTTGTCGGCCAGTGCACCCACCAGCAGCGAGAAGCCCAGACCGCCGATCCACGCCGCCATGCCGGCAAAGCCGCTGGCGGTGCCGACCTCTTCCGGGTCGAACACGTCCGCAGACAGCGTATTGACCAGGCCGGAAATCATCTGGTGCGCAAAGCCGCCCACGCAGAACAGCGCAATGGCCGTATAGGGAGACGCCACGAGCCCGACGCACGCCGGACCAATCATCATGAACGCACCCAGCACAACGCCGCAAACGCGCGACCACACCAGCGGAATACGGAAGCGCTTGATCAGGAACGGCGACAGGTAACCGCCGGCCAGGCCGCCCAGGTCAGCCGCCAGGAATGGCAGCCACGCGAACATGGCGATGGCTTTCAGATCGAGGTGACGCTCGTTGACGAAGTAAAGCGGAATCCAAAAGCTGAACGTCTGCCAGGCCGGTTCGGCAAAAAAGCGCGCCAGCGCAATCGCCCAGAAACGGCGGGACGTCACGACGTCCTTGACCGGGCGCTTGCCGCGCTCTGCGCTCACCGGGCGGAGCTGCCCGCCGATGATCTTTTCGCGCTCGGCATCGGACAGCGCGGCATGGTCTTTTGGGGAACGGTAGAAGGCAAACCACAGCGCGGCCCACAGGAAGCCGATGGCGCCGGTCACCACAAACGCCGACTGCCAGCCGTAACGCAGATGCAGGAAGACCACCAGCGGGGGCGCCAACATCGCACCCAGCGAGGTGCCCGAATTGAACCAGCCGACGGCGACGGATTTTTCCTTGTCCGGAAACCATTCGGCCACGGCCTTCATGCCGGACGGAATGGCCGCGGCTTCGGTCAGCCCCATCAAGGCGCGGAAACCCGCCAACGACAGCCAGCCGGTGGCGCCCGCATGCAGCACGCCAGCAAACGACCACAACACACCAAACAGTGCAAAGCCGATACGCAAACCGACCAGATCAACGATAAAGCCGCAGACGGGCTGCATGATCGTGTAGCCGACCTGAAAGGCCGCGACCACGTAGGAATACTGCTGGGTGCTCATCCCCAGCTCGCTCTTGAGGGTGGGCGCCAGCACGCCCAGCGAGTTACGCGCCAGATAGTTGACGATCGTGCCCAGGCACACCAGCACGATGATCCACCAGCGCAAGCCCTTGATGGTCTTCACGGTGTTGTCTCCGATATTTTTTTATTGGTTACCGATGTACGAGGCGGCGTGCTACAACGGGCGCCGCCTCGATTTCCGCCATAGCGGTCAACGCACCATGCAGGGGCGCTTGTTGTCGAACTGCCAGTTGGGAATCAGTTGGCGCATGGCGATCGCATCGTCGCGTGCGCCCAGGCCGTGCTGCTCGTACAGCGCGTGAGCCTTCTCCAGTTGCGCCATGTCGAGCGTGATACCGAGGCCCGGTGCTGCCGGCACATCGATCTCGCCACCCACGATCTGGAACGGCTCGCGCGTCAGGCGCTGGCCGTCTTGCCAGATCCAGTGCGTGTCGATGGCGGTGATGTTGCCCGGTGCGGCTGCTGCTACGTGCGTGAACATCGCCAGCGAAATGTCGAAGTGGTTGTTGGAGTGCGAACCCCAGGTCAGGCCCCAGTCGTCGCACATCTGCGCCACGCGCACCGAGCCTTGCATCGTCCAGAAGTGCGGATCGGCCAGCGGAATATCGACCGAGTGCAACTGGATAGCGTGTCCCATCTGGCGCCAGTCGGTGGCGATCATGTTGGTGGCCGTCGGCAGGCCGGTGGCGCGGCGGAATTCGGCCATCACCTCACGGCCCGAGTAACCGCCTTCTGCACCGCAAGGGTCTTCGGCGTAGGCGAGCACGTCGCGCTTGTCGCGGCAGAGCCGAATGGCCTCGGCCAGTGACCACGCCCCGTTCGGGTCCAGCGTGACGCGCGCCTCGGGAAAGGCCTCGGCCAGTGCCGTCGTGACAACCATTTCGTCATCGCCGCTCAGCACGCCACCCTTGAGCTTGAAATCCTTGAAGCCGTAGCGCGCATGGGCGGCCTTGGCGAGGCGCACGACGGCCTCCGGCGTGAGCGCTTCTTCGTGACGCACGCGGGTCCAGTCGTCCGTGGCATCGCTGCCGTCTGCGTAGTCGAGGTCGGTGCGCTTGCGATCGCCCACGAAGAACAGGTAGCCGAGCACCGGCACCTTGGCGCGCTGTTGCCCCTGCCCCAGCAGGGCCGCCACGGGCACGCCCAGATGCTGGCCGAGCAAGTCCAGCAGCGCGCTTTCCAGCGCTGTCACCGCATGCACGGTGGTGCGCAGATCGAAAGTCTGCAACCCCCGGCCAGCGGCATCACGATCGGCAAATTGACGGCGCACGCTGTTCAGAACGTTGTTGTACGCGCCGATCGGTTGTCCGACAACCAGCGGCGTCGCGTCCTCAATGGTCTTGCGGATGGACTCGCCGCCGGGCACCTCACCCACGCCAGTGTGACCTGCGGAATCCTCCAGGATGACGATATTGCGGGTGAAGAACGGGCCATGCGCGCCGCTCAGATTCAGCAACATGCTGTCGCGGCCCGCCACGGGAATGACCTGGAGGCGTGTGACGCGGGGCGTATTGACTGCGCGTTCGGAGGCTGGGTGATTGATTGTCATCACGTGTGTCATCAGTCGTCGTACAACATGGACGCGACTATAATTGACACATTCTTGTCGAACCACCCCTGGTAAACCCGCCCCTTTCCGGAGACCGCATGCCCACCGTCAGCTCGCCCGCAACGCTCGTGCGCCGCACCCAAAGCTTGGCGGACGTGGTGGTGGACCACGTCAAAGGGCGCATTGCCAGTGAATCTCTGCGGATTGGGGACAAGCTCCCCACGGAATCCGCGTTGATGGAAGCGCTGGGCGTGAGCCGCACGGTGGTACGCGAGGCGATTTCGCGCTTGCAAGCCAAGGGGCTGATCGAAACGCGTCACGGCATCGGCAGCTTTGTGCTGCCGCCACGCATCGACAACAGCATCCCGCTGGGCGATGCGTCGACGATGCACGAGATCTTGAGCATGCTGGAACTGCGCGTCGCCATTGAGACGGAATGCGCAGGCTTGGCCGCACAGCGCATCTCCGCGGCCGAGATCGAGGCGCTGCGTCTGGCGCTCGAAGCTATCGAGCAGGACCAGGCGGAGGGCAACGACAGCGCCACCTCCGACCTCCAATTTCATCTGAGCATTGCTCGCGCCACCGGCAACGAACATTTCGTGGGCGCCCTCGCCCAGCTCGGCAAGACGCTCATTCCCCGCACGCGGATGGGGCTGGCGCAGGTCGGCTACCTAAACGCGCCCGAACTGCGCGCCACGGTCAACCGCGAGCACCACAGCGTTTTCGAAGCCATTGCGCGGAAAGATCCCGAAGCCGCTCGCGCCGCCATGCGCATGCACCTGTCAAACAGCCGCGAGCGTCTGCGCCGGGCGCACGAAGCGGCTGGCACTCAAACGACCGCAACAGGCAGCTGAGCGGGCCAATACGGCGGCAGGTTGTACGACGTCTTATCAGGCGTTCGGCACCGACCACAATCTCCGGTCTTAGCGCTGTTGATAAAGATTTGCATTCGCCCGCTCTCAGCCACGTAACCTGAGCTTGCACCGACCCCTCGTGGGTGCGCTCCGGCCGCGGAAGAGAGAGCCGCGGTCTTCTTGGCCCTGATGCTGCTGTCCCGAGTGTCAGGGCGTTTCTTTTGGTGGTGGGCGGTCGAATCCCCTCCACTGCTTTACCCACAAAAAAGCCCCGACTTGCGGGGCTCTAACTTTGAGACGACCGGCTCAGCGTTCGCGCGCCAGCACGTGATAGCCGGCCAGCAGGATGGCGGCGCCTGCGATCGTGCCGGCAAACCCCGCCAGTTGGCCTGGCTCATACCAATGCAGCAACTGACCGAAAAAGGCCGCGGCCAGCGCACCGGCAATGCCGACCATGATGGTGAGGACGAAGCCGCTTGCACCGCTGCGCGGCGTCACCCATCGGGCCACAAGCCCGGCCAGAAAGCCGATGAGGATGGTGATACAGAGCAATTGCATGGCAGCGGCTCCGGCGGGTCAAGGCTGTCAGTGCGTTGCTTCGGCGTCGATCACGCGCTCCAGACAGAAGCCCTGTCCATAGATCGCGCGCAGGCGCAGGCCGTTCTCCGTACCCAGCAGCAACTTCTTGCGCAGGCGTGACACGTGCGTATCGAGCGTGCGTGAATACGGGCTCAGCTCTCGGCCCCAGAGCGCCAGTTCAATGTCGGAGCGTGAAAGAACGCGCCCAGCATTCGCAAAGAGCAACAGCGCCAATTCAAACTCACGCGCATGTACCGACACTGACGTATCACGCAGGCGGATGGAACGGTTCTGCCGATCCAGCGTATAGGGGCCCAGGCGAATCTCCGACGCCCGCACGGCGCGGCTCACGGCAAAGCGCCGAATCAACGCATCGAGCCGCGCCAGCAATTCCGGCGGCCGGATATCACCTTGAAAGCAGAGGTCTGCGCCGTGGTTGAGCGCATCGGCGGTTTCGGTGTCGGCCTGCCCGTCGGCGAGGTAGACAATTGCCATGCCCGGCCCCACGCGTTCGCGAACCGTACGCACCAGCGACAAGCCTGGCATGTCATGGGCATGTGCCCCGACCATCAGCAGGTTGATGCCGTGCAGGTCGATGGCTTCAAAAACCTGGCGAGAAAGAAACAGCGGCACACATTCAAAGCGCGTGGGCCGCAGCGCCGAGTGGATCGCCTGCTGGCGGGCGAGGTGCGTGTCGATCAGACCGATTTTCATGGCTCGGTGTCGTAGTGGACTGCGTGCGGCGCGGTCAAGCGGCGGTGTGACGATGGTGCCGTGCATTGCTATCGTCTCCACCGCCGCCGGACCACACGGCTACATGCCGACCAGCCAGCCAGAAGCCACTCCCCTGCGGCGGGTTCCCGTGACCGCGCAGGGCGTGATGCAGTTGCGCGCGAATGCATTCGTAATCGCATTCGCTCAAAACATCGGTTGCAGTCTGGCTCAACATACGCGGCGCCTCGGGCGTGTCTGTGCTCGGTTTGTTCCAAGGTGCCGCCGTCTCTCGACCGGTGTGTCACCGGTGCATGCTGCGCGGGTCGGCCAATGAACTGTAGGGCCGCCGCTGTGCCGAAATGCAAATGATTGAAAAGGGAATGTGGCGAAGGCCACACGAGACCTCGCTGGCCTCAGGCGTCGTGACGAAGCGTTCCGCGCGGCAGCCACAGCGTGAAAGTGGACCCCAGCCCCGGCGCGCTCTGCACAGTTATGCGCCCACCATGTCGATCCACCACCGTCTTCACGAACACGAGGCCCAACCCGCTGCCGGAGGGCGCATTGGCCGCCTCCTCATGCAAGCGATGGAACGGCTGGAACAGCCGCGGCTGATCGGCCAGGGCAATGCCGGCACCCTGATCCGCCACGGCCACCGAGAACACTGCGTCGTCCTGCTCCACCGTCACCGTCACCACAGAACCGGCGGCGCTGAACTTGATGGCGTTGTTGAGCAGGTTCACCAACGCACGCACCAGCAAGCGCGGCTCACCGTGGACAGGCGCTTCGATGTCGGCCACCACGCGCACTTCCACCCGATGACGATTCGCCAGCGGCCAGACCTCGTCAGCGGCATCGAGCACAAGGCCCACCAGATCCACATCCACCAGCTTGAGCGTTTGCGATTCAGCGCGGGCCAGGTCGATGAAGGCGTCGGCCAGCTCCAGCGTGCGCGACGACAGTTGCTCGATGCGTGAGAGCAGCGCCTCGCGATCCAACGCGCGCGAGGCATCGCGCTGCAGTTCGATCAGGGCGAGGATCGCGCTCTGCGGTGAACGCATGTCGTGCGAGATGAAGCGCAGCGCTTCTTCGCGATGGCGCTCGGCCTGTCGCACCGGGGTGATGTCGGCAAAACTGACGATGATGTCGACGGGGCGGCCGGCTTGGTCACGCAACGCGGCGGCGTGCATCAACATCGACCGGCCATCGTGCGTCTGCAGCTCGACAGGTTCGAGTCCGGTGGGATCGGCCAGCCAGCGCGCCCAGTAGTGCACACCAGCGGAAGGGTCGGGAAACGCGCGCGCCAGCAGCGTCGGCAGGTCGCGCAACGCAGCCGCGCGGTTCTGACCTGGCGTCTGCTGCTGGCGGGCCAGGTCGGCGCTGCGGCCGTTGGCGAGGCGGATCGCGCCATCGTGCGTGCAGATGACGGTGGCATCGGGCAGGCTCTCGAGCGCATCGGCCAGGAAGCGACGCAGCGCCCGCAACTTATCCGTAAGCGAGGCCACGGCATCCATGTGCGCGCCCAACGTGCGGCCGGGGCGTGCCAGCGGCGCGGTCTCAGCCAAGAGGCCGGGCTCACGCGCCAGACGCTGCATCTCGTCGCGCAGAAACCGCAGCGCGGCTTCCTGCTGGCGCCAGCTCCACAGCGGGTACAACACCAGCGGGCCAACCAGCGCGGCGAACGGCGGCAACCAGCGATTGTCGAACACCAGCGCGCCGATCGCGCTCGACAGGAGTACGGCAGCACCCGCCAGCGCCACGGCAAGCGCCATGCGCGGGGTAAGCCAACGCACCGCAAATGCGGTCATCAGCAAGGGAAGCAGAGTCATCCCCCAAAACACGCTGGGCGACACCGGCAGGATGGCGCTGCCCTCGAGCACGGTCTGGGTGGCATTGGCAAGCACTTCCACGCCGCTCATCGTGCGCGACGGTGGCGTCGCAAAAATATCGGACACCCCCGATGCCGTGGCGCCGATCAGCACCAGCTTGCCGGCCAGCGCATCGGGCGCCACGTGGCCGTTGAGCACGTCCAGGGCAGGCACGTGCCGATACGTTCCCGCCTGTCCGGCAAAGTTCAGGCGGATATGCCCACGCCGCGTCCAGCCGGTCGCATCGCTCTCCACATCGGACAGCACCGGCATGGAGACGGGCGAGCGCTGCGCCTGCCGCGCAAGCTGCACGGCCAGGTGGTCCAGCATATGGGCGCTCGGCCCTTCCGTCAGATACATACCGCGCACCACGCTGTCTGGGTCGGGCGCCGCATTGATATGTGCGACGGCAGCGTTGATACCAAGGAACGGATAGTGGTACACGCGCCCCTGTTCCGTGCGCTCGGGTAGCGCGGGCAGGATGACGTGTCCGGCTTGCCGGATGGCCTCGATCAATGCGCGGTCGCCTTCAGGGTGCGCAAGATCGGGTTCGATCAGCAGAATATCGACGCCGATGGCACGCGGTTGCGCCTGCCCCACCCGCGCAATCAGATCGGCCAAGCGACTACGCGGCCAGGGCCAGCGTCCCACCGCATCCAGGCTCTGGTCATCAATGGCAACGACCACGATGTCGTCGCGCAGTGCATGTCCGTGCAGCGTGACAACCGTGTCGTACAGCGCTGCATCGAGTCGCGCGACCACGCTCCAGCGCACCGCGCCCAACGTCAGCAGCGCAGCCAGCGCCACCAGGACACCCCACTCCACCAGCGCCCGCAGCCCGAGGCTGCGCACGGCTGATTTGGCGGGTCCGGATTCAGTCATTGAGAAGGAGATTGCCGTCGCCGCTCTGCACCGGGCTGCGCATGGAGTCGCCGACGAAGGTGCCGACGTCAATGCGCTGCGGCTTGGCGTAGACCACCGACGCCGCATCGCCCAACTCGATGCCGGTGCGGATGTAGTACACGCCCGAGGGCGGCCGCGGAATGGTGGCTTCGTTGCCTTCGCTGACGATGTCGACGATGGGCTTGGCGAAGGCTGCGTCGCCCGCCAGTTGCACCCGCGTACGCGCGCCCGATGCGGCAAGCTCAGGCGACAGCGCAGACCAATGGGCATGCAGCTTGCCGTCGTCTCCGGCGTCCACTGCGGCAGTCGGCACGGCATCGAGAGGAATGTCGAGCACGCGGAAACGCAGGGCATCGCTCCACGGGCCGGTTTTGCCGTCCACAGCCACCGAGCGCACGCGCCACCACCATGTGCCGGCCGCCAACGGCCTGACCAGACGTACGTCCTTGCCATGCTGCTGAATGACCGGCGAGGCGAAGGTCACGGCATCGCTGACTTCCATGTCATAGCTGCCGGCGTCGGACACCATCGCCCACGCGAATGCCAAGTCGCCGCTGCGATAGGTCCGGTCGCTGGCGGGCTGGATCATGTATGGCGCTTCGGGGTGGAGGCGCACGGTGAATGGCCGCGTGGCCGATTCACTGGTCAGTCCAAGCGCGTCGACGCTCTGCACGACGAGCGTGTAGTCGCCGTCCTCATCGCCGCAGAGCGTTGCCGCCGGGGTCTTGCTTGATTGATAGGCACTGAGTTCGGTCAGCGCCGCATCTCGCGCCACGGCAGCGCGATATCCGACCGCACCCTTCACCGGCTGCCACGTCGCGCGCAGGCACGGCGTCTGCACAAGTTCGGGAATGGCGCCGAGCTTGGGCGGGGCCGGCAGCGCGGCACGCTTGAGGTGTCCCGCCGATGCCGCCACGCCAAAGCCCGCCTTGACCGCTTGCTTCTGACGACCGGCGCTTGTGGCGACCTCACCTTCCAGCACAGAGCTCGTCGAACCCGCTTCGCTGGTCTGCACGCGGAAGCGCGTACCGCGCACACCGGTCACCAGCGCCGGCGTGGAAATTTCGTAGCGGCCCACACCGCCCTTCTTGGGCGAGACGTTGGATTCGGCTTCGCCCCGCTTGACGTGCACACGCACATCGATCAGCCCGGCGCGCGCAAACGCCCGGACCCTTGACAGCGCCACATGGCTCCCCGGAGGGACCGTCACCCGCGTGCCGTCATTAAAAGCCAGCGTTACGGCGCCTTTGTCGCCGGTGTCGATCTGCGACTCTTCCGCGAGCTGCATGCCCGCTTGCAGGGGCTTGCCGCCGGTGGTTGCGTCACGTGCAAACACGACCTGCGCCGTTGCTGGCACGACCGGAATGCGATCGAACGGAATCCGGAGGAGCGAGCCCGGCTGAAGCCGATACGGATCAGCGACATGGTTGCGCTGCTGCAGGAGGCGCCAGCCGTCGACGCTGTTCATGTAACGCGCTGCGAGGCTGATCAGCGTGTCGCCCTGCTGCACGCGGTAGACGAAATCGGTGCCATCGGCGCCGGAAGGCTGGGCGACCGCCGCCTGCCACACGCCGCCAAAAAGAACGAACGCGCCGACAAACGCGGCGCGCCCAATCAAATCATTCCAGTTTGCTTCAGCTTGCTTCGCCATCTTCCTGCGTGGTTTCCAGCCGATAGCCATGCGAATACACCGAGACCAGCCGCACGCCATTCTTCTGATTGAGATCGAGTTTGAGCCGCAGCTTGGAGATATGGGTGGCCAGCGTGCGCGAATCCGGGCCGATGCTGCGACCCCAGACTGCCTGCTCGATCAGCTCGCGCGGCACCAGCTTGCCGACATTGCGGAACAGGTACAGCCCCAGATCAAACTCGCGCGGCGATAGCTCGACCTGCGAGCCGTTCAGTGTCAACACGCGACCGACCGGGTCCACAGCGTACGGACCGACGCGAATGCGTTCAAGCGATTCACCGGTGCGCGGCGCAGCACGGCGCAGCAGCGCACCGACGCGCGCCACCAGCTCGGCGCGGCGCACCGGCTTGACCACATAATCGTCAGCGCCGGCAGCGAGCCCACGCACCACGTCGTCTTCAAGCGAGCGGTTTGTCAGAAACAGCACCGGCAGCGCCGGGCCGACCGTCTGCCGCACCCAGCTCACCAACTGGATACCGCTGATGTCCGGCAACTGCCAATCAAGCAGCAGCAGGTCGAATGTGCGATCCCGCAGCGCCTTGACGAAGGCATCCCCGTTAGCAAAACACTCGCATTCGTACCCCGACGAAACCAGGATTTCGCGGATCAAATCAGATTGCGCCTGGTTGTCTTCTACCGAGGCAATTCGTATCGCCATCTGGACTGCCCTTTCCCCGTGACGGGTCCGGCCCCATTGTTATCACCGGCCGTCGCTTCATGGAATGCCGGTTCGAACCCGTTCTCGTTGTGATCGGGCCCCAGCCGGAACATCGTTGTTGCACCATCAGCCGCGTCCGGCATGGTCCGGACCGCCCCCAAGCTCAAATTCAAAGCCGCCGGCACAGCTTCTACACCGACTTGAGCCCAGGCCATCCTAGAAGGCTACCCCCGCGACATTGCAAACAATTGTGAAAAGCCCCGCGCTTTGGCGGCAGTTTGTGCCGTTCTATCATTTTTTGTTGCAACAGAACAGGGTGTACCCAGCGTCGGGGGTAGTAGGTACGCGGTCGCTCCTGCGGTGATCGGGCGGATAGAGCGAAGGGTCTCAGGGCGCCCCTTTCAAGGGCAAAGCAAAGCGGCTTAAGCTTACTCCCCTGGGTGAGCCGGCTGGAATAGCAAGCACGAATGCATGGGGATGATCCAGCCGAAGGAGTAAGCCGTACCGCACCGAAAAAGAGCAGCCTTGGCGGGCTGCTCTTTTTTTTCGCAAAGATATCCACCACTGTTGCTTGCCGTGCGTCAGCACCGCGCTGACGCCGTAGCGATTCGGCAGCCGTATGCGTGGAAAAACAAAAAGCCCCGAACCGGTCGGGGCTTTTTTCTTGCACTCTGGAGGCGGAGGCCGGAATCGAACCGGCGTACACGGCTTTGCAGGCCGCTGCAAAGCCTTATAAATCAAGGACTTGCAAGGGGCCGCACCTTTGCTTGGCACCCGAAGAAGAATCCCCTCATTCGTTGTGCCTGCCCCACACCCGAAATTCTAGGCAAACATCGCCTGGCGTTCCAGCTCCAAATCGACCGGAATCGCGCTCTTGAATGCCGCGCATAGCTCGGACCATTCCCGGTCGAATAGGTCGGCAATTTCGAGCGACAGTCCGAACAGCGGCTGCTGCCGGCCGTTGATCGTCTGCCAGAACACGTAGCGGGAAAAAAGCGCCCTCGGTTGCAGGTCGAGGATCTTTTTCGCCTTCTCGCTCAACCGACCGCGCATGGCTGCCGCCTGCTCGCGCGTGAGCGTGATGACGGCCTCAATGTCCAGACCCGTCTCGAGGCCGAACAGAACCGCTGCCGGTCGCGGTGCGTCCATCAGCTCCAGGCGCTGCCGAAACTCCCCGAGCGTCGAGCGCTTCATCGGGGGCCGATAGGCTGCCACCGGCACGTCCTCAATCTCCCCGCGCTGCACGGCGGCGGACAGTTCTTCAATCAGGGTTTCGATGATGCGCGTTGCTTCCGCTGCCTGGCCATCAAAAGCGAGGCGGGTCTGGAACGCGAGAATGGATGCCGGGTGAATTTGATCGACCGGCTTGCCCCAGAGCGGGGACTTGGCGAGCGGCGACGAGCCGAAGAGAGCAGCGATGCTGCCAATGTCTTTGAGCGCCTGCATTGTGATCCTCCAACAGGCGCTCAAAGATACCATCGAACTTAGTCTTGGTGGGGCGGTTGTGTATTGGCGATGTGCGCGAGCACCGCGTCTTTGAGCCGGTCAAGCTCATCCATGCGAGCCTGGCTTTGGACGGCCAGCTCGTCATGCTTCGCTTTCAGCGCTCGCAGATGCGCGCCATGCACTTGCTCACGCATCGCACAGACCGTGACAAGAATGGCGACCATCAGAAAGCCCAGAGCGAAGCCCTGGCCAAAGCCCAGCTGCGTGAGACAGTAGCCCAGCGCGGCAAACAGCACCAGAAGCAGGAGGCGGCCCTGAGTCATGCGGCCGCCTTCAGTTGCGAAGCCAGGCGCTCAAGGATCGTGCGCACGGCCGCGTCCTGGTTGTCAGCGTCGAAGGTCGGCAGCAGCAGGTCAATGTCCTTCGTGAAGATGGCCTTTGCCCACGTCTGCTCGGTCGTCATCATCTCCTCGAGGCGCCGCGCGTAGGTCTTGGTCACACGGGCAGCCTCCTTCGGGTCGCCGGCGATCATCTTCTCGGCAATGTCGATGCCCGCGCGCTTGAGGAAGCGTTCAGCAATGACGCCGGCGGGATTGTCGACGTAGACGGCCAGATGCTGCCAGCGGTGCAGGTCCGCGTAGGCGCTGATCTGCTTCATGCCTTCGGGCTCGCACACCAGGACGACGGGACTGCCGTCAGCGGTGGCGCGCTCGACGGCCTTCACCGATGCTCCATAGAAGTTGCCGCCAAACTCGACGCATTCGATGAAGGCGCCCTGCTCCCGCATCCGCCGGAACTGGCTCTCGTCGACGAAGTGGTAGTGCTTGCCGTCCACCTCGCCCTCACGCATCGGGCGGGTCGTGGTGGAGACGATGTTGACGAACCCCTCAGCCTTGAGCAGGCCCTCGAGGGTCGACTTGCCGCCGCAGCTTGGGCCGGTCAGCGTGACGATGGTCTTATTCCGCATGGAGTTCCTCCTCAACGAATCGGTAGTAGCTGAAATTGATGGTGTAGCCGCCGTCCTCGCTTGTCGTGACGCTGTTCTGTGCGCCGATGTAGTCGTTCAGAATCCAGCCTTCCTTCTGGCAACGATCGTGCAGCATCTGCCGCAGCTCCTCTTTGCAGTAGCTGCGCTTCTCTCTGGGCAAGACGAGGCGGCCAGGCATGGTCTGCTTGATCAGCCCCACGTTTTCGCGGCCGCGCAGCACGAACTCCACCGGCACATACGAGAGCCCCGTCACGGCCATCGCAAAATCTGCGGGCGTCATTTCGATCGCGAGGAAGCGCTGGCCAGAGTTGCTGTCCTTCAGCTCCAGCTTGATCACGTCCTCACCATTGCTGCGGCTCGGGCGGGAGATACAGAGCGCGCCCTTCAACGCCTTCGGCTCGGTGCTCATGCAGCCTCCTCTGCCGCCGGCTCCTGGGTCGCCAGCTTGCGCGTCACGACTTCAAGGAGCGCGATCATCGTGAAGATCGGCACCTCCTGGCCCTTGTTGTCCAGCACCTGCACAAGGCCACCCCGGTTTGTTGGGAGCACCTGATGCGTCCAGGGCATCGTGGCGCGAGCCTTCTTGAACTGCTCTTCGTCCATACCTTCCTCAGAATGTGGCTACCGTGTCGCCTGACTCGCGCAGGCTCACAGTGATGGGCCGGTCGGGCCCGGTTTCTTGGGTGGCGAACACCAGCCGGCGCATGTCCGCCAGATGGGCCTGCACCGCCTTCATTGCCTCGCTGCCAGCGGCGTGCTCCTTCTTCAGTTGCGTGGGTCGAATGCCGGCGTCCCAAGCGGAGTCCACCAACGCCTGAAAGGTGTGTTCCGGCATGGCGAATGCGGGCTCCGACACTTCGCCAGGCTCGATGGTTTTGACCATCGGGCTGGCGATAGGCATCACCACCGCCATACGTCCGCCGTGCAAGTCCACCGCCAACCGGACCTGCACGGTGCCGGTGGCGAGGTCGAAGTTCACGGCAGCGCGCGAGGCTTCGATCAGGGCTGTCATGCAGCCGCCTTCAGGGTCTGGCCGAGCTTGGCTGCCGCGAAGATCGCCTCGATGCGAGCAAGGTCGTCGGCAACAGTCTTGTCCTTGCGGAACGTCGCCTCCGTCATGCGGGGCAGGAACAGCGAATGCAGGTCGTTGCTCGCCGACGGCAGCACGAGGTCGTTGGCGCGCACCTCGACGATCTGCTCGAGCCACTCTTCCGGGTTGGCGTCGATGTGGTCGCGCATGCTTTCGTTCTTCACCGCCACATCCACGCGGAGCTGGCCACAGCGCGTCTCGCACGTCAGCGACCCGGCGCGGCCTTCGTTCTTGGTGCCGGCGCGGCCGGGGACGATCGCCTTGATCTTCAGATCCATGTCCGCCTCCAGCTTGAGCTTGATCTGCTCCTTGCTGGTGCCGTCCTTCCAGGTAGCATCGGGCGACTTGAGCACCGTGCCTTCCTTGCCCTGCGCCATCAGCTCGCCGCTGTGCTGATAGGCGTCGTTGAGCGAGTGAACGACCCGCGTGGGAATGC
This sequence comes from Ralstonia pickettii, assembly GCF_030582395.1. Taxonomy (NCBI): domain Bacteria; kingdom Pseudomonadati; phylum Pseudomonadota; class Betaproteobacteria; order Burkholderiales; family Burkholderiaceae; genus Ralstonia; species Ralstonia pickettii. The sequence continues at coordinate 1,094,958 of NZ_CP104381.1, read as the reverse complement.
CGCGAATGGCCGAGTTCGGGTTCACATCGTTGCTCACCAGCTGGCGCAGCAGGTCAGTGAAGCGCGCCTTATACGGCACGTCATACTTGCCTTTGGGGACCACTGCCTCGAGGGGAATCTGGTCCCAGGCAAAGAACACCGGACGCTCCGTGCCTTCGAACGCGCCGCCATCAAGCACCCGGTTCATGACGCCGTTGGACAGCGCGCGGGCCAGCGGCTTACCGTCGCGGAACACCACAATTTCGCCGTGCGTCTGGGTGCCAGGCTTGAGCATGCGGCGCACCGTGTCGGCCAGCTCCACGAACGACTCGATCGGGAACTGCGAACCCTGGCGGCTCGAGATTGCCACCTGGCCGCCGTGCTCGTGGTTCACGTTCGCGAACATCGCGTCGGCCTTCTCTTGGGAGATGGCGCCCTTTGCCCAGTCCCATTTGTCGAACTTGGCATCCTTCGGCAGCGAGCAGCGCATGTAGGGGAAGTCGGGGATCGTGCCGCTCTTCGCCTTGTTCACCGTCTCGGCCGAGAAGCCGGCACGCAGGTCTTTGGCCACGATGCGCCAGAACAACTCTGCCGACTCTTCGGTGAGCGCCATCATTTCGCCGCGCACGGCTTCGATCGCGGCGTTGCCGGTGAGCTTGCGCGCAGCCATGTCGGTGAGGATTTCCCACGTGCCCGCATCGAATTGATGGAAGCGCGGCAGGCCGGTGAGCGTAATCTCGGGCCGCTTGGCCATGCCGTATGTCACGGTCGGGTCGAGCGCTGCCTTCAGGACGCGCACGAAGTCAGCGTCCTCGATGTTGGCCTTCACCAGCGCCAGCTTTTCGTTCTTGCTCGACGTGCTGGCGATCTGCTCGATCAGCTTGAAAATGTCGCACGAGTTCATGCCGCCACCTGCTCTGCCTGACCGGTCACGATGCCGCGAATCGCCTCAATGTTCAGGTCAACGTCGCCCAGCGCCTTGTCCACCAAGTCCTGCACCATCTTCTTGATGGTGTCGGCGTCGCCGCCCTGGTTGACGACCAGCGTGGTGGCCAGATTCACGGCGCCCACGATCAGCGCGACGGTGGTGGCAGCGGGCAGCAGCTGCGCGGACAGCGCCTTCGTGACGGCTTCGTTCACCAGTTCGCCGGCTTTCGGCATGTGCTCCTCGAGCTTGGTTTGGAAGGCGAGGATTTGGGCTGCGGTCGGTTTGGCGGCTTCGTTCAACATATGAGATTCTCCAGTGAGTGATGGGGTTAAGCTGCGGCGCGTTGTGCTGCCATCCGTCGGGCGAACTCGACCATGCTCTCGCCTGGGTTCGGGCTCATCGACGGCAAGCTCACGACTTGCTTGGGCTGTTCCGGCACAGATGCGGGTGCCGGTGTCCGCTTGTTCAGTTCTGCGATGCCCGCGTTGATCGCTGCGGCGTAGCCGTCGGCCATCGTCGGGAAGATGCTCGACTCGGCGGGGCGCTTGAGCGCGGGGCGCGGGGCGGGCTTGAGGCTCGACTCGCTGACCTTCGAGAGCGAAGGCGTGACCTGACCGGCCTGCTCGTCAGCAAACGCTCGCAGCTTGTCGCGGTTCACGAAATAGATCGCCTTACCTGCCAGCTCTTCCTCCGAGCGCATCGACAGGGCGGGACAGGTCTTGTGCCCGATGGCGGTGGAGCAGCCGGCATACATGCTGTCCAGCCCACCGTGCTGACGTGCCTCGATCTTGGCCAGGCACGAGCAGTAAGCCGGTCGGTGCTGCACCACATCGCAGCCGCGCAGGTAGAAGGCGTTGCTCGGGCTGGCAGATGCCGACGGCGGATAGAACGAGTCGTCCACGAAGTTGAACGACGATTGTTTGGTGGCCATTGCGCTCACTCCTTACCAAGAGCCCCAACCGGGGCGGGCTTCTTCGTGTTGTCGGATGCGGACGTGCTCGCGCAACATGGCGCCGAACAGCCCGCGCTTGCATTCGAGTTCTGCCTTCTGCTGGCGCACAGCGACGACGCTCAGAAGGACTTGGCAGCGCAGGTCATGCGCGATGGCCTGCCGCGTGTTGGGGTGGAGCCGCTCAAGCTCGACGATCTGGCTCACCAGCTGCCCCATGCGTCGCCGCGATCAATGGGTGCGGCCGGCGGCCCTTCCTCGATCACGTCGTCGATTTCGACGGGCACGATGGCTTCGCCGAGCCGCAGCGCCTGGCGAAGGTTTTCCGCGACAACGACGCCGTAGTGCTCCTTAACTGCTTGGTAGGTTTGGCCGTGCGTAAACTCACCCACGAGGTTATGCAGTCCAAAGTTGGCGCTGGTCGGGGCGTATTCGCCCTGCCCTGGCTTGCCCTTCTTCTTCTCCTCGACGATCTTGTGTGCGGCGGCCTGGCACCTGCGGATGTCGCTGAAGGTTTCGGTCTTCACCTCACCACCACCGCCGACCATCACGCCGTTCTTGCCCCAGCGCTTCACCAGCACAAAGCTCTTGGCCTCGACGTTGTGGAGCTGGATCACTTCGTAGAACTTGGTGCCGCCACTGTGCGACAGCAACTTACAGTCAATGATGATTTTTTCTGCCATGCGCACCTCTTTTGCTGCTTGTTCGTTCGATGTTTCTATTCTGCGCATCAGACGCAGGGCTTAGTAGTCAATCGTGACTGGAATTAAGCGGCAAATTTGAGCTTGTGCTGGATCATCAGCTTGGTCGCCGACGTGGGCGTGATGACCTCCGCGCGCCAGAACGCCTGGCGCACCACCTCCGCCGGCACTTCGTTCGGATCTTTGTCGGGCGGCAGAATCCCCACCCGCGCCACGAAGCCGAACTTGCGCAGCATGAGTGCCGCCTTGATGGCGTCCGCGATGGCTCGCTGCTCGCCGTCCCACAGGAACGTCACCTGCTCGAGGCCCTTCGCCTTCAGTTCCAGCAGCCGCGCCACCTGGCTGTTCTCGTCGCCCTCCGACAGGTGCTTGCCGAAGCTGCCGATGGGCACCACGTCGCGTAGCGCCATGTCGCCGTCGAGCGCGATCTTTGTTGCCGCCACATCGAAGACGCCCTCACCGATCACGACGCGCTTGGCGCCGATCGCGTTCTGGCCGTTGTAGAGCACACTGCCCGTCGACGCGAACCCTGGCGGGAACAGGTATTTCTTATCGGCCGTGCCGGTAATGTCGCGTCCCTGAAAGCTCACCAGGTCGCCTCGCAGGTCGAAGATCGGAATGATGATCCGGTTCGCATAGTCCTGAACGCGGCGCTTGCCCTCCGCATCCACGTAGCGGAACACGCCGCGCTGGGAGAATCGCAGGTTGAAATACTTGGCGATCGTGCCGTTGATGTTGCGGTTGTCCAGATAGCGCAGGTTGCGCCCCTTGACCGGCAACGCAATGGATTCGGGCAGGATCAGTTCGGTGTGCATGTTGACGGCCACTGCGACGGTGCGCGGCGGCCGCCAGCCCTGCTCTTTCGCTGCCTGCTTAATGTGGTCGATCACCTGCCGCGCCGACAGAGTGCTGTGGGTGGCCTTGATGAAGCTCCACTTGTTGAACTTGGCCTCGCAATCGCCATGAAAGCAATTGCCCAGCCCTGTCTCCGCATTCAGGTAGACCTTGTAGTTGGAGTTGCCGCAGACTGGGCACTCCTTTACGTTGAGCTGGAGGCCGCGAGCGCCGCGCGTGACGAGATACTTGATGCCCTCTTGGTCGAGCCAGGCTTCAATGTCCAGCGTATCTAGCGCCTCTTGCAGTTCTTCGTTTGCGGCCATTTTTCGATCACTTCGATTCAATACACGTGATGCTACGCATCGCACGCAGGGGACAGATCGCCCCCTGCTTTCTTCCCTGCGCTACTCGATTCGCAAGATGGACTCGATGAACTTCATCTTGGCCAAGTCCTGCTTGATGAAGATCGTGAAGCCGGACTCCTGGTTACGCGACGCAGCGAAATACAGCCGCGCCTCGCCCTTTGCCCGCTCCTCTTCGGTGACGTTGATGGAGATCATCAGGTCGACCGTGCGGACCTTGTTGAAGTCTTCCGCGACGTGCTCGGCCTTCGCGACGGTGGACTTGTAGCCCTCGCGGTTGGTCTGCGTGGCAGTCAGCATCGCCACGTTGAACTCGAACGCGATGGCACGCAGGTCCACATACACCGACTTGGAGTTCTCGATCGGATCGTTGAAGCGGAAGTTGGGCGCCATAATGTCCGCGTAGTCGACCACCACCATGTCGAACACGATGCCCTGCGCCTTATAGCGCTCCAGCAGTGCGCGCAGCATGTTGGGCGTGAACGTGCCCGATGGATACTCGCGCAGCAGCAGCTTGCCCGCCCGCTTCTGCAAGGACTCGATCTTCGTCCGAATGTCGTGGATGTTCTTGCCGAGTTCCTTGATCAGGTTGTCGGAGATCGACGCATCCAAACGCTCGGCGATGATCCGCGCGGCCACTTCGAGCGTGACGTAAAGCACGTTCTTGCCGGCCAACGAGGCGTTCTTGGCGAAGTTGATCAGCGCGGTCGTCTTACCGGCCTTCGCCCCACCCATCAGCGTGGTCAGCTCCTTCTTGCCCCAACCCTTGTGGTAGAGGATCTCGTCCATCTTCGCGACGCCGGTCGTAACGCCGGTGGGCGGCATCTTGCCCGCCGCCTTGTCGAGACGCTCGTCCGTCCGCTCGTCGATCTTGGTGTAGAAGTCATACTCCTCGCCGTCCTCGCTGATCCCAACATCGACCGCCGACTTGACCAGCTTCTCGATCTTGCTGAACTCCTTGCGTTCGAGCAGGCTCACCGACTCGAGAATGGCCTGGCCGACCGCCTGGTGACGCACCCACTCGGACAGCTTGTCCTCGACGTATTCACGATCAGCGAGCGATGCGTCCTTCATCTGCCGCAGCTGGGCCACGCACTCGGCGACTTCCGCCTGGCGGAGCATCTTCGAGTCCCGCGCATCCTTGAGCAGCATCCCAAATGTGGGCAGCGTGGGAAGCTGGCCATACTTGCTCAGGTAGCGCAGGGCAAGGTTCACAAGCCCCGCCTGGCCGATGTTCTCGAAATACTCGGGCTTGAGCAGGTGGGCGGCACGGCGCATGAACTCGCCGTCGCGGATGGCAAGCGTTGCGATCCGCGTCTGGAACTCCTCGTCGAACTCGAACTTGGAGACCTCCTGCGCTTCTGCACCGGCGGTCGGTTCGGGGGCGACTGTGGCGGCGCCACCCGTATAGGCTTTGCCGACCATTTCAGTCACCGATTCATCCGGCGTGAGCGGAATATCGGCTACAGCGCTCATCAGGCGTTGCCCTCGTCAGCGCCTGCGGCGGTTGTCTCGGTGTCCTTGTTGGGACGGGGCGTCAGCGGCTTGAAGCGGCTGATATCGTGCTTGAACACCACCCACGTGCCGTCATTCGTCTCCAGCGAGACGGTGAACTTGTCGGAGGTCTTGACGCGGCCGACGATCGACTCGCCGTCGCTGGCCATCAGCACGCTGATCGAGGCACCCGACGTTTCGAGCGCCTTCAGAAAGGCTTCGTGCCCCTTCGCTGCGTTCGCCGGCTTGCTGCGGGGCTGGAAGCCGCTACGAGCGGGACGCTCGGCGCGGTCGACGTTACGACGGACGGACAGGGTGCCGGGGCGGCGTGTGAAGCTGCCGAACGACTCTCCCTCGCTACGGGCCATGCGGGCGCCTTCCGCGAGTTGAGCCATGCGTTCTGCTTCGGTGGTGGACAACATGCAATCTCTCCTGATTGGACAATGACGCTTCTTTGCGTCGACGCGCTGATTATAGTCAGCGTTGACTTATATTATTGAGCGAGAGACAGGGCTTCTTCGACCTGTTCCCGCGTGAAGTGCGTCAGGGCCGCCTCGATGCGCAGCACACCGTATATATAGAGCGCAGCATGCAGCGAGTATTTTGGGTGGGCGCGCGTCTTGATCTGACCGACGATGAACTGCTCGTAGGCGAGCTGGTCCGCATGCCCGAAGAAATTCGACGCCAGGTAGCGCTCGTCCTTGCACAGTTGGAGGCTGTTCTGGCACTCCTCCTCCCAGGCGAGCATGCAGTCGGCCAGCATCTCCTCGTTGGCAGCCAGGTGTGCCGGTCGCGGGACGTGGTGCCAGTTGTGCTCGATCTTCCAGTTCATCGCGAAGCGCAGGAAGAAGTCGTAGCGCATGCCGAGACTGTCGACCACCTGCCGCAGCCGCCACAGCGCTTGCTTCTCCTTCGCGTTCATGAAGTCGCCCTTGACGCCTTTGAACGGCAGGATGGCCGAGCCCATGCCGCGATCGCGGGTCTTGGTGATGAAGTCTCGGTAGGCTTGCACATACATGGCGTAGAACAGGTAGGTCGCCTTTGTGGGGTGCATCCGCCGGTAGTCGAACCAGCGTTTCGTGTGCAGCTCCGGCTCCTTCTTGAGCAGCTTTGCCGCGATGTTCTGAATCGCCAGCACCTCGCAGTGCAGGAAACTCAGGTCATGCCCGTAGAACTCGCCGAACCATTCCGCGAGCTTGGGTTCTTGGGTCATCCTCTCCGCTCCGTAAAACTGAAAATTTGCATGTTGATTGTTGTTTTGTTGTTCTTGTATTTGACGGGAACGCGCGGGATACCCAAGACCCCGCGCTGTGGAACCCAAGTATGAGCAGCGGGAGAGAACCCTCCCCCGCTCACCTCACGCGAAGGTTGTCGGCTGCGTGATGCCCCGGATGAGCCACATGAAGCCCGTCTGGACCTCCGTCGCGCCGATGGCGATTGCCCGCTGGTCCAGGCCCTGCATCTCCCGCAGCTTCTTGATCGCGTCGCCCACCTGCGCCCCAAGCGCCTTGATGGTGTTCATCTGGTCGATCTCTTCTTGCGACAGTTCGCGGTAGCCGGCGATCTTGCGGTGTTGGTTGTCCATGTCAGTCCTTATGCTGCGAGCGGCAGCGGTTCGTTGGCGGGTTTCGGGGCGTCGTAGGCCGAGACGATCTCCTGCACCAGGCCCGAGCGCACAATGTCGCGGCTGGAGAACCGGACGTGCTTCACGGCGGGGATGAAGGCGAGGCGAGCGACCGCATCTTCCAGCCCACTCTCCCCGCGAATGTCCTTCTGCGCCAGATCGCCGTTGACGATCACCTTGGTGTCTTCGCCAATCCGGGTCAGGAACATCTTCATCTGCGTGGGCGTGGTGTTCTGGGCCTCATCCAGGATCACGATGGCGTTCTTGAACGTGCGGCCGCGCATGTAAGCGAGCGGCGCCGCCTCGATACGACCGGCGCGGATCAGGTATTCGACGTGGGACTTGCCCAGGCGCTCATTGAGCACGTCCTTGAATGGCTGGAGGAAGGGATCGAACTTGTCGTCGATCTCCCCAGGCAGGAAGCCCAGGTTTTCGCCCGCTTCCACTGCCGGCCGGGTGATGACGATCTTGTCGATGCGGCCCTCTTTCAGCGCGGCGGCCGCGAGGGCTGCTGCCAGCCAGGTTTTACCGGTGCCAGCGGGACCGGTCGCGAAGGTGAGCTGGAAGTGGGAAATGGCGTTGATGTAGCGGCGCTGTGCGTCTGTCTGCGGTTCGATCGGACGGGTGTCGATCCGCTCCTTCTGCTGGTGCATCGCTTCGTAGGCTTCTGCCTGGCGATGCAGTCCCTCGTTCGTGTCTTGAGCGCGCCGTGCGGAGCGCTTCTTCTGCTGCGACTGGTGTTTGCGGGCCATGAGGGGCTTCCCGTCCTGTTGGGTTGGAAAGCCCCATTGTAAGTCAATGCTGACTATCTAACTATATGAAATGTCAGCGCATGACGAGGATCGGCTCCTTGACCGACGCATGTGCCTCGGACGGTGCCCGGTAATACCACTTCCCACCCGAGACGGCGAAGTCGGTCACGGCCACGTAGTCGATCGCCGTGCTGTGCTTCTCTGCGTCGATGTTCACCAGGGCGAAGCCGTTGTGCCAGCGCTCCCCTTCGCAATAGGAGGCCGAGCGCACGTGGCCTGCGCCGAGCTGGTGCCATTCATAGGGGCCGTAGATCGGGCTGAACTCGCTCCACACCTGGTGCCGGTGATGGTGACCGTTGACACCCGGCAGCCCCATGTTGCGCGCGTGCGGGAAGTGGTGGCAGAGGAACGTGTCGAAGTAGACCTTGTAGTTGTTGGCCAGCTCCTTCTCGAAGTCCCGCTTCGTCCACGCCGCCAGGTCGGCCTTGGCGATGTAGTTGATTTCGAACTGCTCCAGGCCCAGCAGCTTGCCCACGGTGAAGCCGTGCAGGTCGGACAGGACTGCTCGCAGCGCAGGCGTTGCGTCAGCCAGCTGGCGCAGCAGGCGGGCCTCGTGGTTGCCCTCGATGAAGTCGATCTGAGCTTCGGGGCATGCCTCGCGCAGCGGCCGCAGGATGTGCTCGTGGGCGAAGCGGATGCGGCCCACCACGTCCCACTCGCGCGGATCGACGCCGTATTTGCCGAATTCAGGCAGGTCGAAAATGTCACCCACCAGCGCGATCACGTCCGGCTGGGCGCGGCGTGCCGTGTCGATCAGCACGCGCAGGTAGAACGGATCAATCTCAATGTCGTGGAGATCCGAGCACACCAGGATGGTCTTGAAACGATTGGGGTTCTCGCGCACGTAGCGGTCAGCCCAGTCCTGGCGCTCGATGTTCATGCGCCGGTAGTGGTCGACGCTTGCGTGCTTGGCGATGCTGCGCTCCAGGCCGTGCTGCTGGCGGGAGAGCTTGATGCCGCTCTGGCGCTTGAACTCTTCAAAGGTGCCGAAGAAGCGGTTCCAGGTCGATTCAGAGATGGCGCTGTGGTTGCGGAAGTAGTTGCGCGTGACCACCCGCTCTGGGTCGATCTCCGCGACGCGGCGCAGTTCTGCCACACACTCGTCCGGCCCCCAGTGCTCCATGAACTTCGAGGCATCCTCCGACATTGGATTGTCGTTGACGGGTGCCCGCATGATGACCTTCGGCGCCTTGGGGTCGTCACGCGAGAGCGTGCGCAGGAAGCCGGCCTTGTTGCGAACGGTCTTGACGCTGATGCCAAGCTCGTTTGCCACGTCATACATCGTCGGGAAGTTTGCCAGGTCGTTGTAGACGCTGATGAAGCGGCTCAGGTCGGCCTTCGTGTCCGTCATGGTTCGGGTGGTTGGTTGGGGGTAAACGAAAAAGCAGGCTTATTCAGCCTGCTCGTTGAGCTTTTTCTGCACCGCGTCGACCAATGCGTCATGCCGCGCTGCCAGCTCGTGATAGAGCCGCACTACCTCGAGGTCGTTGTCGACGAACTCGGCAACCGCAAGGTCGGCAGGGGCTTCGCTTTCTCCATCGCTGACTGCGGCGGCATCCACAGCGACCCCTTCGCGGGCGGCGTTGAGCAGGCGCACAGTGCCGACAGTGAAAGGCAGAGCAGCATCGCCCGCAGGCAGCGAGCACTGAATGGGTTCTTCATGGGTGTCTTTCCTCTTCACAGGTTTGGCCAGCTGCTTCGCGACGGCCTTCTGGACGACCGTGGCTGTCTTTGCGCCGGTCTCGATCTTCTGTTCGAGCGCGTGATTGGCGGCGCCCGAGTCGACCACCGCCTGTGCGCTCTCTTTCTTGTCCTCGCGCAGCTGCGTGGCCTCTTTGGCCTGCTCGAACTCGCCCTTGGTGTAGTAGCCGGCCAGGCCACCAATCAGCAGACCGGCCACGAGCGCCAGAATCAGGTTCTTCATCGGCTGTCCTTGTTGTCGAGGAACAGATACCGCTGGCGGCGCACGTGCAGGATGTTGCGCACGTAGCCGCGATTGATATCGAAGAAGCTCTGGCCGTAACCCTGCACGGCGGTGCGTGCGCGGAAGCTGTGCTGCTCGACGTGGCCAAACCACCGACTCGCGTCACAGCCAGGCGTGTAGCGGCAGACCTGACGGTCCTTGTTCACGCCGCCCAGCCCGCCGTTGTAGGCGCTGAACATGAACGCGAGACGGTCCATCTCGGTCGCCGCCGGCCCTACGGCCTGGTAAAGGTTGCGGTCGTAGATCACCAGGGCACGCAGCTGCATGGTGGGGTCGAAGCGCTGCTCCCACTTCCAGCCAGCCAGCGACTTGTCCCAGGTCTTTGCCGCCTCGAAATTGTTGAACTTCGGCGTCACCGTGAGCTGGCCAAGACCGAAGCCGTATTCGCGGCTCGTCTTCAGCTCCGCTCGCGGGTTCCAGCACTTCGCCGAGGCCAGGCTGACGCACGTCTCCTGCTCGACCTGAGCGGCCAGCGTCGAAGGCGCAGGCATCGCCGGCCAGAAAGCCAGCACCTGCGCCGTCAGCAGCGGCAGATAGACGTTGGCCAGGTTGGGCAGCATCAGCCGCGCACCCACCAGATCATGCCGGCCACCAGCACCGACATGAACAGGGACACGGCCAGCACCACAACGGCGGAAGCCATCGGGTCACGGCGTGCGGAAACAATGAGGTCGCCCAGCTCGACGTAGTGCATCACCACCTGGCGCAGCCAGTGGGCGACGCCCACGATGACCAGCATGGCGCTGATGGAATACAGCAGGGTCTTGAACACCGGCATGTCGGTGGCCAGCATGTAGCTGGCGGGACCGAGCAGCAGGAGCAGACGGAAGTCGAAGAACGACTTGAACCACAGGCGGAGCATTTGCATAGTCAGTCCTGATTAGATGCCGAATGCGTGCTTGGCGTAGCCGGCGATCATGGCGAGCACCCCTGCCCCGCCGACCACCCACAGGATGCGAACGGTCTTGGTGATGCCGTCCAGGGTTGCGATGTATTTGATCTGGGTCTTGTCCAGCTCCGACACCTTGTTTTCGGAGTCACGCTGGCGACTTTCGATCTTGTCCAGGCGGGCCGCCGTGGACAGGTGACGCTCTTCAAGGACCGCCAAGCGAGTAATCGCCTCGGCGATCTTTGCCATCGACGCGCGCATTTCCCGCACGTCACTTCGGACTTCATCCATCTGCTGCTCGAGAGCGGCGCGATTGGTCATGATGATGGTGCCTTCGGGTTCCATGTCCTTATCCTTCGTCGCTCTCTCGCAAAGGGCCAGAGGCGCATTCTATGGGGAAACTTCGCCTAATTCAAGTCAGCACTGACTATATCTAGAAGAAAACGGCCATCATGCGGTAGGCAGCGAACGCGACGGTGGCCTTGGTCTTTTGCCACGTCAGCCGTGCGCCACTCACACCCAGGGTTGCCGCCGTCTTGCCAGCGCGGAAAACCGAGCGGAATGCGGCGCGTGCGCCGCGCAGGCGCACTACCGCGTTCGGTGTCGGAGCGATGGAGACGGGAGTCAGCCGTTGCTGACCCCCACGCAGGACGATGCCCACTTAGATCGCCTTCAGCTTCACGTAGAGGTTCACGTTCGCCGGCATGCCTGCGGTCGGACGGAAGCGGCGGCGGGTGCCGACTGCATCCGGGCCCAGACCTGCACTCCACGAAGCGCCATCCCAGTATTCGAAGGTGCCGCTGGCGCTGCCGGTGCTCTGTTGCGAGAGCACGTTGGTGTCCGTGTCTTCCCGGAAGAAGTCAATCTGGAGGTTCGGCACGCCACCCAGCACAGCGGTCTGCGCAAAGCCGATGATGTTGTTCGTGGTGTCCGAATCGTTCAGGCTCCATTCCATGCCGGTGGGCAGGTAGTCGCCAGAATCGTAGGTCACGCACAGGCCCGTGATGCGAGCCGGCACGCAGGTGAAGCCGACCGTGCGGAACTCGAAGGCGAACTGGATCTGAGCCGCACCCGCAAAGCCGCCCAGGTTCAGGCTCGAGTCCAACAGCGTCCAGCCACCACTGTTGTCAGCGATGCCCGACGTGCGCGCATAGACGCGGTAAGGCTCGGCAGACACACCGTATTGCGGGCTCCCCACGAGGCCCACGTCGCGCACATAGAGTCGGTCGTATTTCAGGGCGTTGGGCGTGCTGATCGCGGGCGTAATCAGTCGATGACCGGTCGTCGGGGCGAACAGCCAGTCGGCGCCCATCGGAAAGGCGTAGACCTGGTTGTTGCTGATGTATTGCGAGGTCCGCACCATGTAGCACATGCCCGCCTCCACCCAGCAGGTCCAGCTGGAGCTTTGGTCGGCCATCGTGAGAGGCACGCCGCTGTCGGCCGCGTTCTGGTCGAGGAACTGCGTGTTGGAGCCCCACACCATATCGAACGCGCCACCGTCGGTTCGATACTGGGTCAGGTATTTCCGATAGCCGGCGTTGGTCAGCACGACCAGGCGGTCCAGCGTCTCGGTGACCTCGATCGCGTCCAGCGAGGTCGACGTGGCGTAAGTGTTGGCGCTACCAGGCGGCACTTCGACCATCTGGTCCGACACCCACACGGCGTTGCCCTGAGTGATGTTTGACTCCAGCGCCCGATAGACGCTGGTGGTCGTGACGAAATACAGGCACTGCGCGCCCGCGCCAGGGCCGTGATTCAGGACAGCGATGCGCCCGTTGTTGTTCTGCTTGAGCGTGCCGGCAAGGGTCTGCGTGCCCGTGACGATAACGTCCGTGCCAGCAGTCAACGTCGCCTTCCCCGAGGTCAGCGTCAGAGCGGCGCGCATGTTGTATTTGTAGACCTTGCCTGCATTCAGCACATAGCAGTAATGGGTCTGCCAGTTGTCTCGTGCCTTGACTGCGCAGCCGGCGGCAGCGGTGTTCGTCACCGTCGCAGCGTCGGCCAGCCAGTAGACTGCGCGTGCGTTGTCCACAGTCGTGGCGGCGGCGATGGTCGTGCCGTTGAACAGGAACAGCTCAGGACGGACGCCCTTGACGATGAACAGACCGCCATTGGTTGCCGTCGCGTTGGTGGTTGTGATGGCGAAGCGCAGCTCTTCGATCACGTAGGGCGTGCCAGCTGGCAGTGTCGGCGCGGCGCCAGTCAGGGTCAGGCTGCCGTCGTTCGCAATCGAGGCGATTTCATACCAGGTAGTGATTGCGTTGGGATCAGTCGAGCCAAAGCCGATGCGGGCGCCGGTGGCCACGCGCTCTGTCAGGAAGCCGGTGCCCGTGCCCGTGACGCCGGTGCCGGACACTGCGACGGTGCCAGCCGTGTGAAGGTCTCGCTGCACACGGAAGCCGCGCACGGTGTGAGCGGTCGTGGCCGGGAAGGTGGCCGTGATGTAGCCTTTCCAGCTGAACTGACCACTCGCGCGGCTGAATTCATAAAGCACGATCCGACGAGTGGCCGCAGCGGCGCCGCCTTCGACGAGGAACACCCAGTCGATCGTCGAGGAAATCTGGATCGCGTGCGGGAAGATCGTCGAGATGCTCACCGACTGCTCCATCGGACGCGCCACGGCAATCGGCGTCGGGCCGACGAAGTTGTCTTCGGGATTCGGGCCGGAGTTCTGGCGAAACAGCGACGTGCCCGATACCTTGGCGGGGTCGTAGTCCGTCGAGAAGGCCGCCGACAGGTCGTTTTCTACTGCGAGACGCATGGGGTTCCTTAATATCCGCGCGTGTAGGCGATCAGGTCAAACTTGCCGGCGGCGGTGTTGTAGACCAGGCCGATGTAGTCGACCTTGCCGGCGGCGGTAGAGAGCGTGACGCCCGGAATGTCTGAGCCGAAGCGGACGGTCGCGTCGAACGCGATGGAATGCCCGCCCGTCGTGTCCTGCACCAGGCGAAGCAGGCACTTTTTGCGCGTGCCTGTCATCGAGATGGTGCAGTCCCCCGCCAGGGTGAGCACGGCAATGTCCCCTTGCGACCAGTCGATGTTGACCGAGGACGCATAGGGGACCGTGAACTCCTTGAGCGCGTCCAGCGCATCGTCAGCCTGAAGCTGCTCGATGCCGCCAGACGAGTTCAGGACGAGGGGCTTCTTAGTGGCCATACCGCCCTTCCGTTACGCCAGCAGAATCGGCGGCTGGCTTTGGAAGTTGACCGCCGTGCCACTCACAGCAAAGCCGATGCGCTGCACAACCTGGCCGGCTGCCGTCGGCGCCGTGTTCGTGCCCTTGCCTGCCGTGACCGAGAGGAACACCGGGCCGGCGACCTGACCAGAGACGTTGCTGTTGGTGCCTTCGAAGTAGACCGTGGCAGCAGCGCCCGAGGCGTAGGCAGCTGTCACATAGCCGTGCGCTTCCTTGCCAACGGCAGAGGCGTCAGCCTTGCGGACCTTGGCCGTGCCCGCGTTGTCCCAGATGTTCACGTAGTCGCCGGCAGACAGGGCTTCCGACGCCACGATGACGGCCGTGTCAGCGCCAAGGCCGTTTGGCAGCACCGTTGCGTCCAGTCGCCCACTCGCGTCCAGCTTAACCAGGCGGTTCGGCGCCGAGGTCACGGTCGCGCCCGTCACGGTGTCGTGCAGCGTGCCGTCCGTCCCCAGGGCGACGATCTTGCCGGCATCCGTTGCGCCCGAAGAAATGTCGACCGAGGCTTCTTCTTGCAGTTGGCCGCCACTGTTGCGGATGTATTTCTTGCCAGCCATCAATTACTCCTGAGTCAGAAAAATGGGGAAATGCGGTGCGAGGAAGATGCGAGTTGGCGCGAGCGCCACGCCGACCACCAGGGAGAAGACGGCCTCGGGTGCCGTGGGCGGCTCCTGAGTCATGCGTCCGTCCTTGCCGAGGTAGACGGGTTGATCCGGCGTCCAAGACCAGCTGGGCTCCTCGAATTCCCCGAAGGTCTGGACGGTGCCGGCCGCTCCAGCCTCAACCGCGCCGACCGTCATGCCGGCGAGCCGCAGCGCGTGAGCGGGGTTGTCGTTGCTGGCCAGTTCGAGCTGTCGGGACGTAGTGACCGCAGTCAGAACGTGGCCCGAAAGCGCGACAGAGGCCGGATAGGTGATCTGGATGGTGTTGCTGGGCGGACCGGGTGGCCCAGGCGGACCCGGAGGGCCTTGCTCGCCGACCGTGACCACCTCAAAGACGGTCCCATCGACGACAACGGTCTCCTTCTCTTCGACCTGGACGATCTGGACTTCCACGCTCATTGCGTCACTCCAGGGCTCGCGAATACCTTGCCTTCAAGCAGGCGCAGCTCCGTGCCGTCCGGCGCGATCAGCTTGAGGTCGTAGACCGCCTGAGTCCACGTGATTGCGCCGGTCGCGGTCGAATCCACCAGCAGGTCAATCGCACCGCTGGCGCCGCGCAGCGTGATGCGCCCGTTCTCCGTGGACAGATCCAATAGCACCTCGGCCGCGTTGGCGGCCGATCGAATCTGCATGCGGGCAGTGAAGCCGGCCAGGTTGATGGGCTTGCCGCGCGTGTCTCGATACTGGAGCCGCTTCTTGAACGTGGCTCGCTGCTCGATGGTGAAATTTTGCTTCGCGGCAGGCATTGGGCGTCCTTTGAAAGATGCCCAATACTAGCCGCTTTGCCCTTCTAATTCAAGTCAGCGCTGACTATTACTCGACAGCCAAACGAATGACCTTTTTGGCCGGCTTCGCCTTATAGGAGAGGTCGATCACCGGCACAGAGGTCACACCGTCCTTGCGGATGCGTTGGCCACGAATCTCTTGCAGCACCATGCCCTGCGTCACCGCGTAGAGCGCAGCCGCGAACAGTCCCAGGTTATAGGCGAACGAGTTGTCGCAGGACTTGGCGAACATGTCGCCCTCGAGGAACAAGCACGAGCCACCGCACAGGTGCAGAACCGGGCAGGTCGAGCATCCTTCCCGCTCGCTCCAGTGCCAGCCAGTCGTGAAGCGCACCTTGTCCAGAGCGTCAATGCTGCCCAGGCCGTGCTTGGTTTCTGCGGCCGTGTTCTGGCAGGTCAGCACGTTGCCCTTCAGATCCACCGACAAGCTGTCAGGCCGGTCGACGCCGCACTTCTGCCCAACGGCTCGCGAAGGCTTGCTCGATGCGATGGTGTTCGTAAAGCCGGTCAGCTTCTTGCGCACGATGGGAACCAGCACCGACTGGCCCAGCGCGGCTTCGCCAAACACGGTGTGAGTCACGCGGATCATGTCGTCATCGTTGGCGACAGACAGACTCGCACCGCCGTCGTCATACGCGCCCAAGAACTCTTCTGTCTGGATCGGCACCAGCATCGGGTCGACACCCAAGCGGGCGGCAACGAACTTGCGCACCGCGTCCAGCGACATGTTGTTGGTCGTGAGCACGCAGTTGAAGCTCATGCGGCCCTGCGGCGCAAGGCGGTCAAACAGCAGCTTCAGACCGGCGGCGGACTCTGGGTCGTCGAACGGGTCCGGCCCACGGTTGACCGCATGCGCAGGGCCGTCGTGGGAGATGCCGATTGCAAAGCCCATCCGGTCGAGCCAATCCACCTTCTCGGCGTCGATCAGGCTGCCGTTGCTGATCATGTTGAAGGTCGCAGCCGGCCAGCGCTCGCGCACAGCCTCGGCCAGCGGCTTGAGTGTCTTCCAGTAGACGAACGGCTCGCCGCCCCAGAACTCGAAGCGCACGCCCGTGCCGTCGCCGAGATCGAGCGCAGACTCCAGACGCGCCATGAAGTCAGGCACGTCTTTCGGGTTCCCGTGCTGCTCGTGCGGTTGGCTGGCCTGGTTGCAGTAGGTGCAGCTGAAGTTGCACTTCATGCCAAGCTGGATCTTCACCTGGCGAGCTTGAGCGACCTTCCCCGGCGCGTTGCTCGGAGACGTGCGATGCGCATCCGCCCACTGCTGCTCACGGTAGGCCAGGTTCAGGTGCTCCATCGACACCGGCGTGCCGTCAGCCCAGGTCAGCGAGGATGTGTGCGGGTTGTAGTTGAGGATGTGCTGCTGGCCGTCATGGGCCAGCATTACGAGAGCGAACATGCGCGTTCCTGTTGGTCGATGTGGCTCAAAATCTCGTGCTTGATCTTGGAGAGCCGACAGTCAACGTCGTGGGTGTTGGAGAGGTGGCAGCTGCCACGGCAGTAGGTGCGAATCGGGCACGTCATGCACTCTTCCGTGCGCACGAAGCGATTGGCCTGCTCGATGGCCCGCATCTCGTCCGGCGTAGTGAAGCGCATGGTGCGGAACACGTTGCCGGTCTTGAGACTGCTCTTGACGCTGTGATGGCAGATATAGCGGTCCCCGGTCAGCGTGACGGAGATGTGGTCGTCAGAGTAGCAGCGCGCCGGCACGGGGCCGACATGATCGGGGCGGAACTTCGCGCGCCATTCCTGGAGGTGTCCCTCCCAAACAGCGTGCGCGTAGCGGTCGCCAGCGGCGCGCAGGTCCGCCAGCGCCCAGAGGTGCCGCTCATGAACGTCCAGATCGGCGTGCGTCATCCAGAAGCGGCGGTCGGCGCCGTCGGTGGCGCGCACCCAATACATGACCGGCCAGAAGAAGCGGCCGTGGCGCTGCTCAAGGGCCGCAATCTCGTCAAACCAGCGCCAGGCGGTCAGCGTCTCGTGCGTGAACAGGTAGGCAAGCGACGAGCGTTGCAGCTTCGCCGCCATCTCCCAGTTCGGTTGGCCATACTCCTGATGCTGACTGAGAATCACCGTCGCGTCCCACTCATTCAGGGCGTCGACATGCTCCTGCTGGAGGAGCGTGCCGTTGGTCGCGAACTTGATGAACCGGATGGGCACGCCCTTGGCACGCAATCCTTCGTGGATGGCCTTGATCTGGTTCCAGTAGAGAATGGGTTCGCCACCCCAGTAGGCAATGTCCGTGATGCCCTTCTTCAGCATCAGCGGGGCGATGCGCTCGATGAAGGGCGCCGGATCGTATTTCTTCCGATCGGCGTCCTTTGCCTCGGGCGTCTGAAGGCAGTAGTCGCACTTCAGGTTGCAGGCATAGCCCAGGAAAATGTTGAGCATCAGGCGACCTTGACCACCACCTCGGCGATACCCGAGTAGTTGCGGAAACCCGCCTTTACCCGCACCTCGTCGCCCTTCGTCAGGTCGGTCATACGCAGCTTGAACTTCGCCACGCCGCCCTGCGTCTGGACGCGCTGCCAGTTCAAGTAGCCGCCGGTCGACTCCAGATAGACCTCAGCGTCGCCGCCGGCCTCGGGATTGCCGTCGCAGTCCGTCAGCGTCACCGTGAGGTCGTCTGCGCGGTCGGCGCGGATGGATTCCGGCGCATCGAGACGCAGCGACGGCAGGAACTTGCGCGCGCTGCCAGCCACAACGTCCTCGATCGTGGCCCGCTCGTCGAACGTCAGATTCGTGATCACGCCGAGCGGGCCGACACATACGGACTTGCAGCAGGCGGCGATGCTGTCGCTCTTGAACGGCACAAAGACCTGCATCACGGAGCGCTGGCCGCGCAACTTGGTCAAGCGGGGCGCATCCGCCTTGGACTTGTAGCTCTCGATGTGCCGGTTGACGGGCAGCTGCGGCACGCCGCGTGCATTCGCATAGAAGACCCAGGTGGCGTAGTCAACCCATTCGCCCGCACCAAGATCGTCCTTGGACAGACCGACCTCGCCTACGCACTCGAAGGTCAAGCCAGCCAGGTCGTCGCGCAGGTGCTCTCCCAGCACGACCTTGCCGCCAGCGCGCACGCTTGGATCGGCGCTCTTCACCAGAATGGCATTCACGCGGCTTTCATCCGCGTCCACCGGCAGGTGCTTCTCGGTCTCGTCACGCAGCGTCAGCATGCGCAGAGTCACGCCGCCCTCGCGCTCCAGCACGATGGGCAGCCAGCTTTCCGGCAGGCCGGGGTATTGTCGATTGTGTCGGTTGATCATGTCTTAGCCACAGGAGCACTGGCAGTTGCAGTTGCAGTTCGTGTCACGCTGGAACCAGATATCGTTGCCGCTCCACCAGGCGTTGTAGAGCGCACCGGGCTTCGGGCCTTTGTCGCCCCAGCTGCCATCGCCGACGTTTTGAATGCCAACGCCGTGCGTGTGGCCCAGACGGGCGAAGATTTGCGACAGATCCACGCCGTCGCCGGTCTGGAAGTTCGTCTGGCCGCCAGCCCACCCGTTCGAGCGGATGACGTTGTTCACCAGGAACGCCTTGCCGTTGTAGACGCGAACCCAGGTGGTGTCCTCCATGTAGATGCCGCCACCGAAGGATTCGCTATACCAGCCGGTCGTGCCTTGGCTGCGGAACCAGTTGTTCGCGTAGGTCGTGCTGGAAAGCACGGCAGGCACCGACAAGTTGCCCGTCATGGTGTCGCCCGTCTTGGCAACCTTCTGATTGGCGGTGTTGCTGGCCACCGTGTCGAGCTGCTGCTTTGTGACGGCATGCAGCGCGGACGTGCCGTCACCGGCCAGCGTCAGCGGGCCGGTCATGGTGTCGCCACCCTTGTTCAGCTTCGACGCTGGGTCGAAGTTGCCTGCGTGCCAGAGCGCGGCGCCGTTGGAGATGTTCCAGGCGCTGATGGGGTTGGCGCCGGCGCCGCAGGCGAACAGGGCTGGGCCGCTGGTCGAGGCAAGCTGAAGCAGCGCCCCGCCCTTGGTCGAATCGACGCGGTTCCAGTTTGTGCCGTCCCAGGAGACGTTGTAGGCCAGGAACACACCGCCTCGGCCGCCCATGATGCCGAACTGGAGCGACTCCATCAGCAGCGAGTCAGCCACGTTTTTCAGAGTGGCGCGGTTGTTCGTGAGCGACAGGACGCCAGCGAGCAGCGGGTTGTCCTTCCACACCGGCACCCGGTTCAGGTCGGCGATCAAGACCCAGTTGGGAGACAGGTCTTGCAGCTGATACAGCATGCCCTGATCGCTGCGGTAGCACAGCATCCCCACCAGCAGGTTCGTGATGGGGAACGACTCACCCGCGCTACAGGAGAGCGCGGTCTTGTCGTTGTCCAGGATTTCCGGCAAGGACTGTTGCAGCGTGTGCGAATCTGGAATGTCGAGATACTTCTGCGTCATGTCCTTGCTTTACTATAGTCAGTATTGACTGCCATTCTAGCACGTGGTGCGCGGCGCTTAGAAGCCCAGCGCTGTCCACGACACCGTGCCGGCCACCTTGTTGCCGCTCACCGGGTCTTTGAGCCACACCGTAAAGCCTGACTCATCAACCTCGAACGAAGGAATGGCGAAGACTGTGCCGCCCTTCATCGTGAAGCTCATCTCAGGCGGCTTGTGGAAGCTGCGCGCAAAGGTCACGCGGGCGCCAGTGACAGGGTTGTCGATGGACACCTGACCACGGTCAGTAATATCCGGCACGTCCACGGTCAGATCGAGCTTGCTCATGGCGATCCGGTCAACGCCTTCCGTCTTCATGACCGTGCGGAACAGGGCGAACCGGTAATCGTAGTCGCCCACGATGAACGGCCGGAACGGCGTATAGGTAGGCGCGTGGCCGTTGAGCATCATGTCGCGGAAGTCATCGACCGTCACGTCCTTGCTGGAGACGATCAGGTCCGACATGACGATCGAGCCGCCGGCAACATAGCCGGTCTCGACGTAACCAGGGTCAACGTATTGGCGAGTGCCTGCCATCAGTAGCTCCGTTGGATATCGCGATTCAGAGGATCAGGCGTAACCCGGTTTCCCTCTGGCTTGGCCACCAGCTCCGTCTGCTGGGCGTTACTCGAGCCGCTCTTGGCCACGCGCGTCCAGAGCCGGCGGCAGTCGGTCTCCGGGGTTTCGACTTCGACCCCGTTCACGACGCGCACCAAGCGCACGATCGTCACCAGGGGCACGTCAATGAGAAACGGGTTCACTTCAGTGTCGAGGCTCATGCTTTCACCTGTTTGAGCAGATACCAGACATTCGAGCGGATCGCTCCACCCGGATTAACGGACACAGGCTTATTGGGCAGCGGATCGTCCAGCATGATGGTCGAACTCCAGCTGATATAGCCTTCCTTGTAGCAGGTGTCCGCGATGTAGTTGCGCAGCTCATCCCCTGCCGGCCCGTTGTCGCAGTAGTTGAGCGCCAGCACGTCAAAGCGGTGCGAGCGGCGCAGCGCCCGCAGCTGCTCCTTGATCGCGTCGTTGTAGGCGACGGACTCGGGATCGGCGATCTTTGCGTAGGCGCCGGTCGCCCAGTCGTAGTCCACCAGGAAGGACTCGAACATCACGTAGGAGCACGACTTGATGATGGCGTCGAGGATCGTGAAGCCACGGTTCGAGCAGAACGCCTTCGAGGGCCACAGCGCTTTCAGCCGGTTGATCATGTCCGCGAACGCGCTCTGGAATGCCTGCGACGGATACACGTCAACCGTGTCCACCGTGTCCATGAACAGGCCGTCGCAGTTCAGGCCCTTGCGCGTGTAGATGATGTGCAGGGTCTGGCCCGCAACCAGCGCCGGCTGCGCGCCCGAGTCCACGCCAGCGTTCGGGTCCATGATGAAGGCACCCGTATCCTTGTCGTAGCTGTAGTCCACGTTTGCCGTGTAAACGAAGCCCGAGTCGTTGGAGACCAGAAGTCGCTCCGCGTCGTCGATCGGCCAGTGGTCGGTGCGGAAAACGAACACGGACTTGCCGTCGCTTGCTGTCACGTGCGCGGCGATCGCGTGGCTCTCCGAATACTCGATCGGCGCATCCATCACGGTCGGCAGATACTGGGTCTTGAGCTTGTCGAACCAGCGCGGCGCGAGCGGGTTGATGAAGCTGGAGTCCCAGATGCCGTTCTGGTCGGGGTAGGAATCGTCCATTGCGAAGTCCTGGCCCCATCGAACGTCGGCCTCAGCCCACTGCGAACAGCCCTTGTTGCGCGGCGTGTATTTCGGGCAGTCGCTGTTCTGACAGGCGGCCATTGCGTCGCGCTGCCAGTAGTTCGCGCTGGTGTAGCCGGCCTTGCACGCCTTGCCCGTGCTCTGGTCGACGCCGCCCAGGCGGTAGTCGTTGCTGCATACCGGGCTGCACCGGCCAGTGCCAGTGAAGTATTTCGGGTTGCCGACCGAGCACGCCTTGACGCCCTCGACCCGCTGGCGGTCGTGGTTGCACTCGCTCGCCTCGCCGAACAGGTTGCCGCCCTTGCAGAAGTAGGAGGCATAGCCGCCAGTGCCCTGCCCGTCATCAATGGCGGGGCGCACGGGGCTCTCCGCGTCATAAATGTCGGTCAGCTCCGCGTGCTCTTCACCGAAGGTCACATAGCCGAGCACCTTGATGCCCTGAGCCTGCCATGCGGCGACCTGCTTGCGCGAGACCGCCGACGGCTCGATCACCAGCAGGTCATACTTGTTGAGCACGTCATCCTTGCCAGCACTGTAGTAGACGCAGTAGGTCGGGAAGCGCGTGTATTGGCGGGCAGCAACAACGCCGTCGTTGGTGCGCGGCAGCGTCATGTCGACCTTGGTCTTGTCCACCGCATCCCACGTGATGAGCCCGTTTTGCAGCCGAACGCCAGGCGCCGGATACGGCGGGACGTGGCTGAACTTGAAGGTCATCGGCAGGATTTCGTTGACGGTGGCGAAGCTCGTCTGGGCATCGAACGAAACCTTGGTGAACACGAACGGCTTGGCCGAGGTGTTCTTCGACTTGATCGTGATCGTCTTGCTGCCGGCGGGCAGGTTGCCGACCGTCACATCCTGCGCGAAACCACCGCCGATATCGTCGTTGCAGTCCAGCGTCGCGTAGACGGTGGTGCCGATCAGCACGTCCGCCTGACCCCACCCCGAGTCCTTCAGCAGGGTGATGCGGAAGGAGGTCTGGTCGAGCTTGAACGTGGCGGTCTTGCCGCTGCCGTTCGAGAAGGCCCGCCAGGCACCGTCAAGGGTGTCCTGGTCCTTGCTCCAGCCGGAGCTGAACGTCAGGTTGTTGGTGTCGACGGTGTAGTCCGTCGTGAGCACCATCTGAGTGTCGCCGGCCGGGTCCGGGTAGCGCGCAGTGAGCCCAACCTGAATGGTGGCATCGTCCGGCTGCGTCGTGCCGTCCACCGCGTAGCTCAGGGTGTAGCGCTGCCCAGGCGCCATGCGCCCGACCGGGATGCTTGCGGGGAACGCGCTGCCGTCGCGCGCGACCAGCGATGGTGGAATCGACAGACTCACGTCCATCACGGCCAGGTTGCCCAGATTGTGAAGCGTGAGCGCGCCGTCATTGAGGCGTGTCGCGACGCCCGCGTGCCAGCCTGCGATGATGTTCGGCTTGAGCTGATACTTGCGGCACTTGGCTGCCGACACGACCACAAAGCCATCGGCCGCATTGTTGGCATACAGCTCGAGACGGTGGGGGCCGTCTGCCAGGCCATCCACCACCAGGAAGTCCCGGTATTGGGCGCCGTTCACGTCCGCGTAGTTGTCGGCGTTGCAGTCGATGGTGTCGACCGCCGTCGTCAGGCCAGCGATGGTCGAGGGCTTGGCGCCGTCGATGTAGATCTGGCCCTTGCCCCAGCCCGAGTTCAGCTCCACCCGCAGGATCAGGCTGATGCCGGTGAAGTCGAGGATCAGCTTGCCCTTGGTGGCAAAGACACGCGGCTCGCGGTTTTCCTTAGCGATCGTCATGTCGCCGTCGTCCACACTCCACGCGCCGTAAATCTTGGTGCTCGACCCCGGCATCGTGAAGGTGTCCTGACGGACGAATGCTGTCGACGGGTAATAGTCGTCCCGCAGGTTCACCTCATCGGTGCCCGCGTGATAGCCGCCAGGGTAGACCTGGAGGAAGTCGAGAGCGGTCGGAAACGGAGGACGTGCCACGCTTTACACCCCTGTGACGACGAGCTTCACCACGGCCGTGGTGATAGCGTTGGTCGACATGTTGTAGAACTTGAAGCGAATGCCGTTGGTGTCGGCCATCTTGTCGATGGTGAAAGGACGGGCGTCGCGGTGCGCGCCTTCGATCGTCGTGGTCGCGTAGACCACCGTCTCGCCGCCCTTGCTGTCGACCTCCACCAGCTCGATGCGGTAGTCATCGGCGGTGCCGGTCGTGACGCCGACGAATTGGAAGATCAGGGTGCGCTTGGTGAATGCCTCGAGCAGCGGACCCAGATCGACGGCGTGGATGCCGCCGGCCGCCACGTTGGGCACGTTGTAGGGGAAGGTGTCCACCCCAGTGCCTGCGCCCACCACAGCCTTGCCATTGGCGAACATCAGCGTGCCCTGCTTGTCGCCCACGAACGGGTTGATGCCCTGGTCGATCATGCCGTCGATGTGCAGCGTGTCGATGCCGGTGCCGTATTCCAGCGCGTTGACGATCGGGTGGCCGTTGCCGGACGGCAGCTTTGCTTTGGTGACGGCGATGCGCACGTGGGAATGCTTGACGTTGGCCACCTTGAGCGCAGTGCCGCCGGTGTTCGTCGCCTGGAGCAGGCCAATATCCAGCCCCTCCACCGAGCTGTCGGCCGAGTCGTCACCGATCTTGAGCAGGTAGCCCGACGCACACGGCGCGCTCACCCGCGAGTCGTCGTTTGTCGCCACGATCTTGCCGATGCGCAGATTGTTCGAGCTGTCGATGGCGCCGCCCAGGGTGCTCACCGACTCCAAGCGAACGTTGTGAATGTCGATGCCCTGCGCGCCGGCGATGCGAAAGCCCACCAGCGGCTCCTTGAGCAGCACGTCGCGAATGAGCACGTTCGAGGCTGTGCGCAAGTCCAGCGCCGTGGCGCCGCCGTCGAGCGTCAGCGTATCGACCTCAAAGGCGCTGCCCTTGAAGCGCGCGGCCGTCTGCGGGCCAAGCACGCCATCCGAGAGGCTGCCGGTGTTCCAGACGCGAACCTCGCCGATGCGCATGTCCGAAGCGACGTTGTTCTCGCCGAACTCCACCCCGCCCCGCCCGTTCGCATTGAGCAGGAGGCGGCGGCAGTGACTGCGCGCCTGGAATACGACGGCTGGCGAAAACTGGTCAGCCATGTTGTTCCAGAGCACGCCGTCGCAGACCAGAATCACGCCAGGCTTGACGACCAGCTGGGTGCGCAGTTGCCAGCGCGCGGCGCTCACGTAGACGACCGCGCCGTAGCGGCTCAGGCCCGCCCAGTTCTTGCCATTGAGCGCGAATTGGCTGGCTGCGTCGATGGTCTGCTGGATGGCCGGCGTCGCGTCGGTCGAGCTGTAACCAGTCTCGTCCATGTGGTGCGCGCCGTTCGCCTCCACGTTGAACACCGTCATCTTGGTGTCCCGCAGGAAGAGGAAGTTGTTGTCCAGCTCGGCAAATGTCAGGTCAATGCCTTTGGTCTGCCGAAGGGTAAGACTCGCAGTCATGTGGGTTCACCGTGAATGTTGGCGCTATTGTAAGTCAATATTGACTATGGCTCTAGGCGCCGATAGTCAGCCGTGTGAAGAGCGAGGTGCTCACCGCTGTGTTGTGGGCCTCGCCAATGTCCTGACGCCCAAACATGCCGACGTAGAACTTGCGCCCGACCGGGGTCTGCGCCAGGCACACGAACACGCGGTCGCCCGAGTTCACCTCGTAGCGGATGGTCATGGCGCTGCCGTCGCGGCTATCTACCAGGCTGAAGGTCTTTTCCACGCCGTCCCAGCTGACGGTCAGCTTTTCGCCGGTCTGGTCGTTCCACACCGAAGCCAGCGTCTGCGTCGAGGCGTCTTCCATGTTCAACCAGAAGGACGTGTTCCAGCTGGAACCGAACATGACTGGATAGGTGGCGTGGAAGTCGCCGAGATAGACGCCACGGTGGTAGCGGCCGTGCGTGTAGACCGTTGGGCCGGCAGTTTCGAGCGGCTGCTTGCCGCGCACCGAGTTCAAACCAAAGTCGAAGCTCCAGCCGTCCAGCTCGTCATCCTGAAGCTGGCCAACCGAGGTGGAGATTTGGGTCTCCATCTTCACCTTGGTCAGGTCGCCGCGCTTGAGCCAGGACACCTGCGCGTCGTCAGACGACCAGGGGAACGTCGAGCGCAGCCAGGTGAGGTCCGAATACTGCACGGCGTCGAACCGGGTGTAGAGGCTGTTGAGCGCGCGGAAGCGGTCCTGCGGGTCGACGCGGAAGATGTATTCGCCATCGTTCGCGTCCGGGTTCATCAGCAGATTCGGACCTTCCACGCGGGTGTTGATCTTCACCCCAGGGAAGCCGGCTGCGGACTCGTCGGTTTCCATGACCACGTTGCGGTTCGGCAGACTCGCCACCTGGGTCGTGCTAAAAGTGGCCACGTCCGAGTAGATGCCAGGCGCACCAATGGCCTTGATCCAGAACATGCGATCGCCAGGGGCGCCTGCCGGCACGGTGAAGTTCGTCGCCGTGACCTGTGCCACCAGCTGCGACGTTTCCCACGCCGCGCCCTCGCGCAGCTCGTAGCCAACAATGTCGGTCTCGGGGTTCGCAGTCCAGCGGAATTCGATGCGGTTCAGGTTCTGCACGCAATCGAACTGGCGCACGGCGATCGGCGCGTCCAGCACGAGCTTGTAGACCGTGACGTGCTTGGACAGGCGGCCGCCAGTGTCGATGGCACGAATCAGGTAGTAGTAGGTGCCGGCATGATCCTGGTTGTGCGTGATCATGGTGCCGGTGTGGCCAGTCGTGATGACCTCGGCGCCTTCCCAGTTCTCGCCCAGTCGCACCTCGTAGCCTGCCAGGTCCACGTCTTTGTTCGCGTCCCAGGTCAGCAGAAGGTCGCTGGTGCGCTTCGTGACCTTGAAGTTCGTCACGTCCGTGGGCGGCGCGAGCTTGCCCAGCACCTTGTATTCGTAGACAGGAGCGGTCGAGTCCGGGGCGACCGCGCCCACCACATCCGTTGCCACGACCTTGAAGCGCAGCACCTGCCCTTCGTCGGCCACC
The DNA here is from genome assembly GCF_030582395.1 of Ralstonia pickettii. Lineage (NCBI taxonomy): Bacteria > Pseudomonadati > Pseudomonadota > Betaproteobacteria > Burkholderiales > Burkholderiaceae > Ralstonia > Ralstonia pickettii. Next base: position 1,068,618 of record NZ_CP104381.1, on the reverse strand, counting down.
ACCGTGCAGCGGTCGGCAGCCATCGCATCCACCAGGGCGAACGCGCCGCCGTTGGTCGACACGTAGACGCGGGAGTTGCGGTAGGTTTCCTGGCCGGAGCTGAAGTAGACCGTCACGCGGCTGCGCAGCGTCGAGCCGAGCGCGAACAGCTCTTCGGACACGTCGTCGATGGACACGTGGCGCACGCCCGCCTCGATCGACGAGTAGTTCGGCGTCGGGTAGACGTTGCCGGACAGGTCGTAGACGCTGGGGTTGTATTCGATCGCCACAATGTCGCGGCGATACTCACCCGAGCCGGAGATGGACTTCACGCGGAACGGCTTGCGGACCTTGCCCACCTCGCCGAACATCCAGTTCGCATACGCCTCGGGTGCGTCCCAGAACGGCGATTGCAGGACGAGCGTGCTGGTCGGGTCGATGGTATTGACCACCACGTCCCGCTCCTCGATCACATCCGTGTCCCAGAGGGTGTATTCCTGGCCAGCCGCGATGCCGGTGGCGTCAGCGACCACAACGCCCCAGCTGCCGCCGGCGTCGAAGACCGAGAGCACTTCGAGGTCACGACCGCCCACCGTCAGGCGCTTGACCTTGTTGTAGCCGTCGTAGCCCGCCAGCACGATCGACGAACCCCACACCGCGACCACCGAGCCGGCAGCGCGCTGGAGCTTGTCGAACAGCACCAGCAGCTTGTATTGCTTGCCAAGCTGCATGGTCACGTCGCGATCCAGCTGGATGGTCGACGCGGACGAGCCCGGAGCCAGGCGGCCGCCGAAGCCCCATTGGGGCATGTCGTGCTGGACCAGAATCACGTCGCCCACCGTGCAGGCCAGCGCGTCCAGAGGGGCGCCGAACTCGACGGTCTGGAGCACATAGCGGTTCAGGTTCAGCTGGAGCAGCGCCTCCTGATAAGCGCGCTCGGGCGTGACGATGCCAGGCAGCGTGATCGCGGCACTCTTGGCGGGGCGGCCGGCAGCGATCGCGGCAGGATCGGCGACGCGGATGGTCCGCTGCTTGTAGCCATCGTTACGGTCGAAGAACGTCACCTCGACCTCGTTGGCACGGTCGGACAGACCCAGCCATGTCTCCTTGAAGGTGCCGTCCAGGATGTTGCCGACCGAGAACATCATGACGGGATCGGTCGGGCACTCGATGGCAACGGTGTAGCGCGTGCCCACCGACACCATCTGCGCGCGGCCGGCGCGCATGACGTATTGCAGCGCGTCCCACAGGTTGAGGGACGTGTCGATGACGCCGTTGAACTCGAGACCGTTGTCCTCGCAGAACTTGCCCCAGCGCTTGAACTGCTGGAAGTCCAGGCGCGCTTCCGGCATGCCGGCGCCGTAGCGCGTGTTGGTGAGCATGTCCCAGACGATCCAGGCAGGGTTCGAGCCCGCCTTCCACTCCCACTGCTGGAACTGGCTGTTCCAGTATTTGTGGATGATGCCGTGGTTGATGTAGGTGACTTTCGGCAGGCTGCTGAGTTGGTCGGTCAGGCGCACCTGAATGCCGACCAGCGCAGTGTGCTTGTAGCCGATGCTGGCGTAGACGATTTCGTTAATGTCCGTCAGCTGCACATCGTCCTGGATGTAAGCGCTCGTGCTGCGCGGCGTGGTGCGTCGCGTGCGGACCTCGTAGCGGCCGCGCGGCAGCGCGCCAGACGAGAACGACACCCGCTTGGCGTAGTTCACGTTCTCGACCACGTGGCCGGTGCTGCCGTATGCAGGCCGGGTCTCGACGTAGCCCACCCGCGTGCCCATCGAGTAGATGAAGCCGTCGCCGCCCACGCTGTAGCCGGATGCGAGACTCAGCGACTGCGTTTCGCCGATCACCTGGCCATACTGATAGACGTAGTAGTGGTAGACCGGGAAGTAGGAGCCCGTGAACGAGCCGCGCATGTTGCGCCAGGTCGGATCGCCGACCATCCGATACTGGGTCTCGATATCGACCGCCACTGCGTAGCTGTCGCCCGACTTCGTGTCCACGCCGGTCAGACCGTTCGGGAACACGTAGTCCATGCGGATCTCGTCCACGACAGCCTCGGTCGTGAACGGCACGCTCCAGTCGGTCGACAGACGCTGGCCGCGCGAGCGTGGCACGATCGTGTTGGTGAACCAGGGAATCACGTCCTGGTTCGGCCAGCCGCCGCGCACTTCGACGCCGACCTCCTTGTAGTCGCTGACCGGCGTGTCGTTGATTTCAATGTCGGTGATGCCGGCGACTGGCCCTTCCCCTGCATTGATCAGGATCTTGGCGTATTGGGTCTGCCCGTCGTTCACCATCGACAGGCCGATCAGGTTCCCGCCCATGCGGAACTGGCCGTAGCAGACGGGGACAGGCACGCCCTCGGCGGACACGTTCTTCGCCCCGTCCACGCCATAGGAAGCGCTGGACATGAGGTCGCCGCGACCGACCGCGCTTGAGCCCGCCGCATTAACCGGAAGCAACGAATTGACCAGCAGCGTGCCAGCGATCATGACGCCAGCCTGCGCTGCAACCCCAGCCATCGAGCCGTAGGCAGCACCAACGGCGCCGCCGGTGTAGATCGAGGCGATCACCACAGCGATCATGGCCACGATGCGCAGCACGCTCTTGCCGCCGCCACCGCCGCCCTGCGGGATCGGGCAGACCACCAGGTTGTCATCCGGCCCGAGGTAAGTGACCGGGTAGTCCTTCTCCTCAACGATGCGCCCGTTGATCGAAACAACGACCGGGTTCTCGACGACGGAGACGACCGGGAAATACTGTGCGAGCGTCTTCTCAGCGCTCCAAACCAGGGTCTCGCGCACGAACTCGCGGGGATTCAGCGGATTCGTGATGCGAATGACAGGGATGAGGGTCTCAGGCGTGGCCGACATACTCGAAGAAACCGATGATGTGGCGCTTCCAGGTGTCGAGCCGTTCAATGACGACGCCACCGGTGCGCTCCCAGGTGTGGATCATTCGCATGTCGTCCAGGCAGTAGCCGACATGAGAGGCGTGGCGCCCAACGCGAATCAGCGCGACCGCACCAGCCTTCGGGGCGGGCACTTCGCGCCAGAGTTGTGCCTCGCACGCCATCATTGCGGCGATCACGGCGAGGTCGGTCGGGCTTCGGTAATCAGGGATGGGCTGGCCGGCGCGGCGATACAGCTCTGCGACCAGGCCATAGCAGTCGAACGTGTCCGGTCCCCGTCCGCCATAGACGAACGGGACGCCGATCAGATCAAGGTATTCCGGCGTCTTTGCATCAGCCATAGCGGACGCCGTTCTGGTTGATGCCAGGGAAGCCGCCGAAGTTGATGACGTTGCCATGCGCCGCACAGCCGTTCTGGCCGTAGAGCGTCAGGTCGCAGGTGGGTGCAGCGCCGGTGTAGCCGCAGGTGTTGGCGTCCTTGTAACGCCACTGGCAGAAGTCACGGGTCTGGCGACGGCGCGGGAACACGACTGCCATCAGGCTGTCGGCGCCAAGCACGAAGCTCACTTCGTAGTTGGAGCACTGGGCGCCAACCACCTCGAAATACTCGACCACCTCGGGCGGCTGATCCAGCGCGCCGGCGTTGACCACGAACAGTGTCACGCCGAAGCCGATGCCGCCGCCGTAGCTCTGCAAGCGCCCCTGGATCGCCTTGCTGTAGTCCTTGATCGTCAGGTTGACGGTCGGCTGCTGGCCCGACTCCGCCTTCAGCTCAACCTCGAAGGCGGTGGGCTCGTAGACCTGGCCATTGAACGTGATCGCCTCGGTGTTGCGGACGATGTGCAGGGTCTCGATCTGAGCGCCAGTCACCGGGTCCGCTACCGCGATATCCAGGCACACCAAGAACGGCGTGTCCGAAGACAGCTTGTTCTTTTCAAGGACGGTGGCGATCGAAAGGGATTTGCTCATGGGTCGGCATCATACTATGAAAAGTCATTGCTGACTATTGTATGAGTGCCGACTATGCCTGCTCAAGAGTGAACGTCACGTCCCAGAGTTGCGTGATCCCCATGCCGGTGTATTTGAAGGAGATTTTCTCCTTGAAGCGCACCTGAAACACGACGCCCGTCACCGGGTCAGTCCAGTCGAAAATCACCGAACCGCCGCGCACCAAGTCGTAGAAGTCCTCCAGCGCCTTGCGTTGGTCGGTGGTAATGGAGGTGCAGCCGGACTTGAAGGTGCGTCGTGGCTTGCGCGTGTGCTTGGGGCGGGAAACCACATACCCGCCCTCCATGTTGGTGCGCAGAGCCGGGTCTTCCAGCTCCATCTCGTAATACTTCGAGTCCTGCTTCGGGTCAGACGGAAATACCGGGTTGGTCACGCCAGCGCTCCTTTCATGCCGTCACGGAAGCTGCCAGGCTGGTTCACCGCCGTGAGCACCACGTCGAGAATCAGCTGTCGGCCGTCAAAGCGGGGTTCGCCCTGCTTGGCGGCAACTTGCGTGCCGGATTGGTTGATCACATTCACCTGCACATTGCCGACGCCGCCACCACCGCCCGTCATGGTCACGGGGATGGTGCGCCCGTCCGGCAGCGGCACGTAGGCTTCATTCATGCGGCCCTCGCCGAAGACCGCGAGCTGCGGGCTGTTGGCAATGCCGCCGTTCGAATACATCTTGAGCGGCAAGCTGCCCTGCGAGGACATGATCCCACCGTCGGCGAAGAACGAAGCGGCGCCTTCGGCGGCCGACGACGCGGCGAGCTGGGTCAGCGCCTCGGTGGCTGCCTGAGCCGCGAAGACGAACTCAATGAGCGTCGAGGACGCCATTTCTTCGGTGCTGGCCGAAATACCTGTTTGCAGCGCGTTTGTGAGCAGGCCCTCGGTCGCCTTGGCCACGCCCGTGTCGGTCATGGTCTGCATCGCCATCTTGGCGGTGTCGGTCGCGGCCGCAGACGACAGCAGGCTCTGCGTCATCTTCGTTGCGGCTTCCGACGCAGCTCCGCTCACCGCGTCAGCGGCGCCGCCCTGCTTCTGCGGCATCAGACCCGGCAGGCCGTTCTTCAGCGCGTTGCCAAGCATGCCCATCATGCTGTTGATCTGCTGGCCGAACGTGTTCTGGATCTGCATCTTGAGCACGTCGGTCAGCATGGACTCGAGCATGCTCTTCCACTCGAACTTGCCGGTCTTGACGAAGTTCATGATGGCGTCGATCACGCCATTGGACCAGTTCGCCGTCGCCTTATTCATCTGCTGCGTCACGTCCGTCCACTCCTCGGACAGGCGTTGCAGCTCTGTCTTGCGGGTCTGGGCGAAGTTCAGCGTGGCGGCCGTCAGGCGGGTCTCGCGCGCGGCGTTGAGCGCGTCCAGCTCGGCGATGCGCTGGATCTCATCCGTGACGTTCGCCTCAATCGCGCGCTTGCGGATCGCATAGTCGTTCTCGATACGCTCCTTCTCCAGCGCGAACTCAGCCGCCTGGCGCTCGGACACGACAGAGATCGACTTGATCTTGGCGTCGCGCAGCTCCTTCTCTGCGTCGGCCGCGTAGTTGCGGCTGTCGGCAAGCGCCTGGTTGGCCAGCGCGCGCTGCTTCGTCAGCCGATACTCCTCGAACTCCTTGGTGCCGGCCTTGAGCTTCTCCTCGACCTGCGCGAAGTGCTTCATCAGCGACTGCATGCCGCTGGTTTCCTTCGCCATGCCGCGCGTCATGTAGTTCGTCGTGGCTGCGTCCAGCTCCGCGAGCGTGGCCGCCTCGCGCTGACGAGCGTCAGCGAGCGCCTTGGACATTTCCGCGACCTGACCTTGTTGCGCTTCCAGGTCGGCCATCTTCAGGATGGTCTTCTTGTCCTGCTCGTCCATCGTCTTGAGCGACGCGATGAACTCGTCAGCAGTGCCCTTGCCTTTCTTGAGCCAGTCGGACAGCTCTTCGATGTATTTCTGGCGGGCCGCCGACGAGCCGCCGAACTTGTTGGTGCTCGTGACCTTGCCGTCGGCATCGCGGTTGGCGGTGTCGAACTTGCCCGAGGCCACTTCGCCGAGCACCTTGAACATTGCCGACGACTTGAACTGCTCATAGCCGCGCGTTTCGTTGATCAGGGCCTCGAGCTTGACCTTGGCCGCCTCCAGCTGGGCCTGCTCCTGCTCAAGGGCGCGCACGAGCGGGTTCTCGTGCTCCATCTTGTGCGTGCCCTTGTTCTTGTTGTCGATCGTGACGGCCGCATCCTTCAGGTGCGCCAGACGCTGCGCCTGCGTGGTCGTCAGGTTCGTGATTTCCTCGGTCAGCTGCTTCTGGCGCTTCTCGAGGCCGTCCTTCTCGATCTTCTCCTGATCGCTCAGAGCCCGCTGGCCCTCGGCGGCCACCAGCTGTTGCAGCTTTGCCGTGGTGTCAGCGCGCCACTTCGTTGCGAACTCCAGGTTCTTGGCTTCCGTCTCGCCCAGCAGGTCTTGCTGCGCCTTCAGATACTTCTCGCCGGCGAGCTTCTGCTTGGCCGAGTTCTGGCCAGCCTGCTGCACGTCGGAGTCATAGGCTTCCTTGAGAGCCGCCCACTTGCTCGTCAGAGACCGGTTGAACTCCTCCTTCTGACGCTCCTGCGAACGGCGATAGGCGTCTGCCTGGTCGTTGCCGTTGGCGTCCAGGATGTTCTTCAGCTGCTGCGTGTGGGTGCCGATCGCCTGCTTGAGCTGCTCCTCGACCTGGCGCAGCTGGGCATCGTCCTTGGCCGTCCACTGACGCACGCCGATCACCCCTTCCGGCCCCATGATCTGCTCGCCGCCGTTGGCTTTGTCAGCCTTCATGCGAGCGACCGTATCCTTCAGGTTGGCGATCTCCTTCTCGGTTTCCTTGCGCTGGTCCTCAGACGCAATGCCGCGCTCTGCATCCCGCGCACGCTTGGCTGCCTCCATCGCCTTCTCGGCCGCGCTCTTGTAGTTCAGCCAGGCGTAGATGCCCGCCGTGACTGCGACCGTCACCAGACCGACCCAGCCACCAAGGGCAGTCCACAGCATCTGGCCGCCGGCGATCACCGCGTTCAGCGACTTCTGGGCGAGCGTCATCTCCTTGACGGCTGCGGAGGCCATCTCGGTCTCACGCTTGGCGGCAAGCAGTGCGGCATTCTCTGCGAGCAGAGCCTGCTGGTTCGTCGTGAGTGCGGCGCCTTGCGCCTTCGTCAGGACGATGTTCTTCTCGATTTCGATGTTCTTGGCCTTGAGCGCCTCGATCGAGCTGCGCTGGGCCTGCGCCTCGGCCGCAATGATCGCCTCGGAGCCGCCCAGCTTGTCCGCCTGGGCGGTCATGGCGCGTGCCTCGGCTGCGGTGCCCGCCTTCTTCGCGCGCAGCAGACGCTCGGCTTCCAGCTCGGCGGCGATGCGCTTCATCCGATATTCGGACTCCATCGCCTCCATTTCGCGCAGCGTGCCGGCCAGCTCGGCGATGCGCGCGGCGTTTGCCTGGCGCTCCTGCTCCATGCGAGCGACGGCAGCGTTGGCGGCGGCAGCGTTCTTCTCGCGCTCCAGGGCGATGGCGCGGCCGTTCAGGGCCATTTCCTGCCCCAGTTGCTCGGCCTTGGCTGCCATCGTGGCGCGGATTTGCGCCTGCTCGACCTCCCACGCCAGTGTCTTCGCAGCCACATTGGCCTTGTAGGAAGCCATCAGGCCACCCATCTGCGCCTTCATCGCCTCGATACCGGCCATGACACGGCCGCCGGCGAAGTAGTAAAGCATCAGCTCGCCGGCGGTCTTGATCTCGCCCCAATACTCCGTCACGGTCTCCTTGAGGCTGACCAGTGCGGTGGTGGCAGAGGCGAGCGCCGAGCCCACCGTCATCGCCAGATCGTTCATGGCGCGGCTGCCGAAGGCGTCGACGAGCTTGCTCAGTTCGTCCTTGGCCGTGTCGAACATGCCGTGCTTGCCGATCACGTCCTTGAAGAGCGTCCAGCGTGTCTCGAGCTTGGCGACGAGACCCGTCCAGGTCTTCATCATCTCGTCGGAGGCGCCCTGGTTTTGGAGCCGCATGACGGTGAACATGCGGTCCAGCGCGTCCTTGGACTCGAGGGTGCCCTTCTTCACAGCCGCCGCCAGCTGGCTCATGGTCATGTTCAGACCGGTGGCCATTGCCTGCATCGCGTTCGGCAATGCTTCGCCGACCTGCTGACGCAGTTCTTCCATCGAGACGACGCCCTTACCGACCATCTGCTGAATACCGATGGCGGCGCGCTTGAGCTGTTCAGACGTGCCCCCGAACTTCGCGAGACCGTCGATCAGGGACTTGACGCTACCGTTCGCGGGGTCGATGCCCACCGAGCGGAACTTCACGAACACGTCAGTGATGGCCGACACGGACGCCGGGGCATTCTGGGCGATGTTGAAGATCGACTTGAAGTCGTCCTCGGCCTTCTTGCTGCTGCCGGTCAGGCCGGTCAGCATGGTCTTCATGCGCTCCATCTCCGCGTTCGTCTTGATGATCGCGGACGGGATGGCGCCGAAAATGTCCTGAATGTCCCGGAACGCGAAGCGCATCAGGGACACGGTGAAAATGGTGTCGTGGAACTTGCGGCCCAGGCTCGTGAAGTGGTTCTCGAGCGTCTGGGCCGACGTGGCGGTCTGTTCCAAGGACTTCTTCATGTCGTCGACGATGGCGGTCGCCCGCGTCGTCTTGATCGAGAAGTCCTTGTCATCCAACGTCATTACGACGCGAATATCACCGCCAGTCATTGCTTGTCCTCAGTGTTTCGTCTTGGTCTCAGCCGGCGGTCAACTGCCCCGCCGCCATTGCTCGCAGCTCCTCGAAACCTGCCTCGTCGCGTTCGCTCGACATGGGGTCGTCGCGCAACACGGTGCCGATTTCCAGAATCAGCTGCTGGCGGTATTCGGTGAAGCCTTCGCCGCTCTGTGCGCTGCCCGCGACCGACAGCGCTCGCATGTCGCGCTCGGCCATCAGGCGGTTGATGTTGTTGCTCATCAGCCAGAACCGACGGATCGGCATGGCCAGGACTGCTTGGTCACTCAGGGAGTAGAAGTGGCAGACCCGACAAAACAGGAACCCAAAGTCGAGTTCCTGTTCGGACCTGCCCTCGCTCAGTTTCCCGAGCCGGCCTCCCGCTCTTCCACAATGTCGGCGGGGTCTTCGCCGCGCACGAATGCGGTGACGGCGCGCAGCTGCTCCAGGCTCAGTTGCAGCAGGGTCTGCTCGTCGATGGTGGGCACCGAGCGCTTGATCAGCTTCACGGTGGCCTGAATTTGCTTGGCGATGCTCTTCTCACCCTCGAGGCGCTCGGCCGTCAGGGTCGTCTCGATGAAGTCCTCCACCGACATGGGCTTGACGGGGTATGCCTTGCCGCCGATGTTCAGTTCGCGCTCGTCGTTGCCGGACAGCTTGTCGAGATTGAGGATCTTGGCCATTTCGGTTGTTCCTTGAGGCAGCCCCCGCTCGCGGCGGGGGCTTGGTCAGTTCAGGTTGTTTGAATAGTCAGTCGTGACTATCAGATGCCGACGCCGAAAAGGCGGCCGGTGAACGGGTCCGGATAGCCGGTGAAGTCCACGTTGTAGACGCGCTCGTCTTCCAGCTTGTAGGCGAAGTTCAGCGCACCTGCCGTGTTGGCCAGCGGGATCACGAAGTCTTCCGAGCGGTCGCTGTCCGGCTTGCCGATCGGGTGGAAGCGCAGCTCCTTGGCGCCAGCCAGCAGGTCGGTGCCGATGCCCGAGGACACGTTCACGCTCTTGCTGGTCGGCTCCACGCCGCCGGTCAGGGTTGCGCCCGACAGCGTGACCTTGGCGCCAGCGGTGCCTGCGCCCAGGGTGAAGCTGTTGCCGTCGACGCCCTTCTGGCCGGTTTCGCCATAGATCATGCGCGAGCCGTAGGTGACGGTCACGATGGCGTTGTTGGCCGAATAGGTCGCAGCCGACACGCGCGCATCGGTCGATGCGTTCAGTGCGGCGGCCAGGGCGGTTGCGGTTGCGCTGGCGGTTGCGCCCAGCGTGACTTCAAACGGACCCGTTGCTTGGGCCTTGAAGACGAACTCGGCGCCGTTGATCACCACGGTGTCGTTGGCGCTCGGGTTGGTCGCGATCTGCACCGTGCCGGTGGCAACTGCGCCGCCGACGGTTTGCAGCACGGCACCCGGCATCACTGCCACCATGTTCTCGATGGTCGTTTCGGCCATCGGCACCTTGGCCGTGCATTCGCGGCCCATGATGTATTCGTTGATCGCGGTCTTGCCGAACTGGTCGACGTTGACCTTGTGGGTGTCGGTCTTGACGGTCACATCCACGCCGCCCTTGGTGTAACCCAAGTCGTAGCCGCCAAAGATCGCCTTGCAAACACCCAGCTTCACGTTCTTGGTGTTACTTGCCATGCGAGAAAACTCCTTTGCAAAGAGGTCTGATAATAGTCAGTGCTGACTATTCGTGCGCGACTATATCACGGACGACTGCCAGTGTCACTACAGGTAACTGCGCGCCTCGAGGATGAGCCGGTCCACCATGTCTTTCGTGCGCTCGACTGCCGCGCGCTCGAGGAATTTGCCGCCCACCATTTCCGACTGGCCATCCTGCTTGGCTTGCGATCGCTTGCCCAGCTGAAGCGGCCCATACGGCGTCAGGTGCTCATGCATTTCCCAGGCGTAGTCACCAACGGTGCGCCCATTCTCCGCAGGCGTGGCCATGTCGATGTAGACCGCCACGGACTTGCGCGCAAAGCGCCCTCGCTCGTCTCGTCCGCCGCCCTCCACCTGCACCTTGATGGCCTGCTCGAGGTTGCCTTCGTCGACCGGCGCAAACTTGCGCGCCAGGTCACGCACGCCCTCGGCTTCCGTCACCATCTGCTTGAAGACGCCGCGCACGGCCCGCTCGCCCGCCTGCTCCAGCACCATACGCAGGCGCTCAACGCCGCTCACCTCGATGCCCATTACGCATTCTCCAGGCAGAAGCAGCACTCGAACTCGACGTTGAACTCCAGCAGGTTGCCCTTGGAGAGCGGGAAGATCACCGGCAGCGTCTTCGGTCGCATGTATTTGATCCACATGTTGCCCAGCTGCACCTCACTCAGGGTGAGCGCCTTCGTGGCGGCGTTGATGAGGTCTTCACCTTCCTGGTCATGGCGAGCGCGCGCAATCACCTGAAAGGGCACCTTGTTGAAGTAGCCGGGGATTTCGTGGTTGATCGGCGTGCCGGCGAGCTTGTTACGCAGCAGGATCGCCTTGGTTGCCTCCGCCGGCAACATGTTCACGAACAGGGTCTTGGCGGGTGTGCCCACGCCCTCAGACTCCAGTCGGTCGATCAGCGGCATCAGGTTCATTCGTCTTGGCTCCAGATATGGGCGTCGACCTCGTAATGGTCCAGGTCGCCGCGCACGTTGAAACGCGGGTGCATGCCCGAGATTTTCAGGACCGCGCCGGCCACCTCGACGATATCGTTGATGGCAGCCTTGGTCGTGGTGGCGAAGAGCAGCTTTGCATCGGCCGCCGCTTCCTGAGCGTTGCCGCGCGAGGCAGAACTGTCCGCGCGCACGGAGGTCTGCTGCTGCCGCTGATTCAGAAACACCACGGAACAGCGCTCACGCACCTTGCGCCCCGGCAGTGGCCGTCCATACACATCGCTCTTGCTGCTCGCCAGGGTGACGATGCAGGTCTTATTGGGCCGAAACATAGGGCTCTGCCTTTGCTTTGGTATTGGGGTGGAATGCCTGCGCCCGCACGCTCTCCAGGCTCGGGTAGCCCTCGGCGCCCGAGACGGACACGACCATGCCGGCGAACTTGTGCTCGGGGTCCGGGTGAGTGATGCGCAGCAGATCAGCCGCGTGTGCCGCTGCGTCGAGGTCCGCCTGCACGGCAAAGTCGCGCACCACCACGCGGGCCAGCTTTGCCGCCTCCCACTGCCGACCGCTCGTGTCCCGCACCGTCCAGGTCTTCGTGGTCAAGCGCTTTTGCAGCAGCAGACCCATCCCGCCGCCGGCGTCCTTGAGCATCGACGACATGTCCTGACCGCCCAGACGCATGTCGCGCAGGGCCTGGGACACGTTCTGGTTGACCAGCCCCCGCAGTTGCGCGAGCGCTTCACGCTTGCGCACCGTCAGAGCATGCACAGCGTCGCCTTGCCCGTATGCAGCGATGTGCGCTTGTAGCTCGGTGCCGGCGGTCCCCAGAAAGCTCTCTGCCGCCCGCTGCGCGGCCCCCTGCACGTCTGCCACCAGCTTCGGTGTGACGGTGGCGCCTGGCGCCATCGCGTTCAGGTAGAGCCCGCGCAGCGCGAACAGGAACAGCTCGTATTGGCCAGCGACCTTGGTCGCGATCTGGTCATACATCAGCCGCCCCGCCCAATACGCTTGCCGAACGTGACGAAGTAGCTGAGGTAGCCGAGCGCGCGCTTGCACACCGGCAGCTCCAGCGGCTTGGCCGATCGGAACATCTGCTTGGACTCGCCGATGGATTCCAGCACCAGGCCCGCGCGCCGACCTTCCGCGATTGGGTCGCGTGCCAGGATGGCGTCAGCTTCGACGACCTGAGCCTTGCGCAGCGCCGCCTTGAAGCGCTCTGGCAGCGCGGCGAACTGTGTCGGGTTCAGCAGCTCCAGGTTGCCGTCGAACATGAACATGCCGTTCGTCGCCGCATACTTGGAGAAGAACGTGCCTTCGGGCACGTAGTTGAGGCTGTCCTGCCCAAAGTTGATGTTGGACATGAGCAGCGTGAAGCTCAGTTGGTTGATGTGGGCTCGCGCCTCCACCAGCGCCTGCGCCTTGTCGCGCTCATCAGCCGACTCCCACGCGGGGATGTTCGGCACGTCCATCGAGGTGAGCTGTGCCTGCGCCAGCGTCTGATAGGTGTTGACGCCCACCATGAGCGTCTCTGCCGCCTCGATGGCGAACAGCATGCCCACCATCACCGTGTTGCCGCCAACCGTGCAGAACAGCTCCACGTTGCGCACGGCGCGGGCCTGGCCAACCGGCAGCACATTCAGCTCTGCCGGCACGGTAATGACCGCCTCGTCGGTGCCCGCCACGAAGGAATCCAGCGGCGTGCGCGGCACCAGCTCGACGCCGGCATGGTCGACCACCCGGTAGTCCACCGTGGTCACGTCGAGCTGATTCCCGCTGCGGTCTTGCAGCGGGATCACGACCTCGACGGGGGTTCCGGCGAGAAAGGCGTCCATTACTCAGCAGCCTTCGGTGCGCCGGCGGCCTTCAGGATCGCGTCGATCAAGCCACGGATGGAATTGCCCTTGACGTTCAGTGTGTCGCCGATTGCGCGCAGACCGGCAATGCCATCCTTGTCGGCGATCGCAGCCAGCTCTTCCTCGGTGTAGGTCTTTGCGGTCTCTGCGTTGCCGGTGGCCAGCGGCTCGCCAGCGGGCGCAGCGCCTTCAGACTGAGCGGCGGCGGCTTCAGCGGCGCCGTTCACGTCCTGGGCCGGGGTGTCTGCTTCGTCGATCAGTCGCTGCGCGATGTTCGCCGGCGTGCCGTCTTCCCATTCGGCGCCGAACACGGCGGACAGACGAATGGCGTCGATGGGCAGCACATCGTCGGTCGACAAGCCTTCCTTGAAGAAGATCACACCCATCTGGCCGGTGTAGGTCTCGAAGCCGGGTTGTGTCAGTCGAACTTTCATTGATACTCCTGATGTGAAAAAGGGGCGGGCCTCTCGGCTCGCCCCTCATGATAGTCAATATTGACTATGCTGTGTGCGTCAGATGTTGGTCACACCCTTCAGACGCGCGATGCTCCGCGTGGACTTCAGGGCCAGGCCCGTATACCACTTCAGACGGATGCGGGTTGCGTCCTTGTTCTGCACCGTGCCGATGTTCTCGACCACGATACCGGCGTCGCTGCCACCGTAGATGCCGTGCAGGCCATCCAGCTCGTTCAGACGCAGAGCGTAGACCGAGGTCGTGGCGTTGGCCGAACCCTGGGCTTCGTCAGCGGCCAGGAATTCGTTCATGATCACCGGGATGCCGTTGTGGGTCAGCATCGGGCGGCCGAAGTTTTCCAGCTGCTGCATCACAGCGTCCGTGCCGTAGGTCGCGCGCAGCAGGCCACGGAATGCGCGGATCGTGCCACGACGCATCACGATCACGTCAGCGCCGTTCGGCACTGCGTCGCACAGCTCGTCCAGCATCGAGAGCGTCAGGGCGCCGCCGTTTGCGCCGGCGACGACTTGCTGCGAGTTCGGAGCAGCGGCAGCCAGCTGGGGCAGACCGTCGAACTCCTTCGGGTTGGCAGTGGCGTTGCCCTTGGCCAGCGTGCGATGGAATTCGCGAGCGACGGCCTTGGCCTTCTTCGCGATCTGGATCGCCATCTGGTCGTTGGTGTCGCCCATCGTGGATTGCAGGAACTTGTCCACGTCCACGTCGCCAGCCAGGATACGCAGCTTGGCCACGACTTCGGTGAACGTTGCAGCGCTTTCGTTCACCGGATCGTTCGGGTCGAGCCAGTCAGCACCGCCCAGCGTGTCTTCGCGGTTGTAGACGTAGGCTTTGCCGTTGACACGCTCGAACGGCAGGATGGCGAACAGGTCATCGCGGTCGATGATCTGGTCAATCACGCCGGCGACGAGCTGGTTGTTACTCAGCGTCTCGGCTTCTTGTCGCAACAGAGGCATATTGCTTCTTTTCCTTAAAGGCTAACAGTCAGTGTTGACTATCGTTGATTGAAAACCTTCGGGGTCTAAGTCGCTCTAGTCACCGAGTGAGACCGGACGATATCACTGATCCAATGCATAGTCAATACTGACTATGCATAAGACCCCAAAGGCTTCCGCTTCAGCCGATCACTTTCAGCCCCTTCAGGCCGGCAGCGATCTTCGAAACGCCGTCGGTCGGCGCATCCTTCTGGGAGTTCGCCTGCTTGCCGACCTTGCCCGATTCCGAGTTGGCGCCAGGCTTGATCTTGCTCTTGAGCAGCGCGTCCTTTTCCGGGTCAGCTTCCACAATCTTGCGCAGCGCCTCGTCGAAGTTCACGGGGTTGCCCATGCTGTCGACGATCGCGGTGCGGCCCGATGCGCCCTTGGGCTTGTCGTAGCCAACGACCTTACCGTCCACCAGCTCGAAGTGGTCGCCGTAGACGACGCGCGCCTTCGCCGGCGTCAGCACCAGTTCGGAGTTGATGAACTGCGACTGGCCGAACAGGCTGCCGATCGACAGCTCGTTGATGGCGCCCTCGCGCTGGGACAGGACGTTTTGCAGCTGGGCGATCTGCTCCTTCAGGGAGGCCGTCTCGCTGGCGTGGGCTTCGGCCATGCGCTGCTTCAGGCGCTCGTAGTCGCCCTTCGCTTCCAGGGCCTTCTCTTCTGCCTGAGCGCGCTCGGCGAGCATGGCGCGCACGGCTTCGGGGTCGATGCCGTCGAACTTCTTCAGACGCTCCTGGGCCGCTGCGAGGTCAGCCTGCGTCTTCTGCAAGGCTTCCTTCTTCTGCATCACCTCCTTCAGGAGCTTTGCTTCCTCGTCGCTCGGCTTCTTGCCGCCATCGCCGCCAGCCTTGCCAGCTGCTTCATCGGCGGCCTTCTTGGCGGCTGCTTCTTCGGCGGCCTTCTTGGCTGCTTCATCAGCGCCTGCGCCACCAGCAGCGCCTGCACCCGGATCACCGCCCTCGCCAGCTTGTTCGCGGAAGCGCTGTGCCTGGAGTTTCAGAAAAAGGTGTTTCATACGTTGTTTGCCTTTCGACCGGTCTCTGGGTCGTGTGAAAAGGCCGGCAGTCGCTTGCCGGCGGGTTGGGATTACTGCTCAGTGGATTTCGTCACCTGCCCCTGGCGGTTGTCGCCTGGCTGCTTGGGTGCCGCGTCCTTCTTCGGCGGCGTGGAGGCGGGGTTGCCGCTGCCGCCTTCAGTGGTCTGCACGGGGTCCGCCGGCCACTGCTTGAGTTGCTTCTCCATTTCGGCGCGCAGATCCTTGGCCAGCTGCGGGAACAGCTTGTCCAGCACTGCGCGCATCTGTTGCTGCTGGATTGCGTCCGGCGCACCGATGAGCGACAGGCGTGCCGCAATGTCGAACTCGTCGTAGAGGCCGCGCGTGTCGAAGTCGTCCGGGTAGGAGACCAGCTCGTCAGTGACGCGGCCCTCTTCCCCGTTCCAGAGCGCGACCAGGCGGACCATCTTGTTCTCGACCACCTCCAGGCTGTCTGCCTTGGCTGCCAACAGAGCATTCACTCGCTCGAAGTCGTATGCCTTGGCCACCCCGGAGCTGTTGTCGATACCAAGCGAGTTGTCCGACTTGGTGCGCTCGCCAGCCAGGCCGACCGTGTGGTAGATCTCGTTGATGATCTTGTGGATCGCTGCGAGGATCAGCTCGGCCTGCTTCGGGTCAGGGGAAAGGTAGAACGGCTGTGCGCCGCCCTCGCCGTCGTAGAGGAACACCCGCTTGGTGCCCATCTCCAACAGCTTCGTGTAGTTGTCCTCGCCTGGCAGCATGTTCTGCGCCGGCATGGCCAACTGCGAAAAGGTCTGGTCCTGGATGATGGCGTCCAGGTTGCTCAGGTAGTTGGCAACCGCGCGGTCCAGGTAGGCAATGTCGTCGATCATCGCCGGCGAGCAATACGGCTCGTCGCTGATGATGTTGTCGGCCAGGATGACTGGCACCTCGCCGAGGTTGTGCGCGCCCGAGTCGACCAGCACGACCTTCTTGCGCCGACCGGTGCCCTGTTCTTCGTAGAGCTTCCAGTCGGTCTTGGTCCAAAGGCGATAGCGCTCGACTTCCGCGCCCGAAGACTCGAAGGGGTCTTCGTCGTCGCGCTTGCACTCCTTGATGAGAATCCAGTTCAGGTTGCCCTGGCTGTCAAAGGAATAGTCCAGCAACTGCTCGGGGCCGACCGAGTAGGCGTAGGTCTGCACGCCGGCGGCGCGCTCTTCGGCCTTGCTGATCACGACCGCGCTGGCAGTGGTGTCCACCACGATGCCGATGCGCCCGCCGATCGACGCCTTTTTGGAGTTCTGCCGCATGAACTCCTCGATCGACATGCCGTTGCGCGTCGAGCGTTTCCAGAAGTCCTTCACGCACTGCGGCGCATCGTCTTCGTTGCGGGTGATGTTCTGCTTGAACAGGTATTTGTCCACCAGGTCCACCACCTCGCGGGTGTGATTGAACCGGTAGCAGCGGCGCAGGCGATCGTTGTATTCCTTATCGCCTTCCTTGATGTAGCGGAAGATGTTCGTGTCGAACCACTCGCGGCCACCCGAATACGTCTCCTCCAGGAATTCCCAGTGGAGCAGCATTTCGTCGTATTCGGGATGCCGGCGGCTCACCAACCGGCGCAGGCGCTTCTGGTCGTCTCCTTGCGGAGCGACCGGCGTCGAGTTTGTGGCTTCGACCGGATCGAAGGTTCCGATAGTGCCAGGTGGGAGCGTATTCATGGCGGCTTATGATAGTCAGTATTGACTGTATTGACAAGTTAAACGGAGAGCCCACCAACCTCGATGCGACGCACCGGAAATTCCAGGTCGATGCAGTAACCGGCCGCGTCAGCCGAGTGTTCCGTGCCGGCAGACTTGTCCACGTCGCGCGAGCCAGGCTTGTAGATGGTCTGCTCCAGGCTCTTGATGAAGTGCTTGCAGCTCTCGTCGATGCGCAGGCGCACGGTGTTGTCCGCCGAGCGCAGCATGCGGTTCACGGCGTTCACCCGGTCGGCGACCAGCGGGTGCTTGCGGCGGTATTTGATGCGGCGGAAGCCCTTCTCGCGCAGAATGTCCAGGTCGGTCTCGCCACGGGCGTGCTGGCGCTGTCCGCCGGCCGGGTCGGGATAGATGACGATCTGGTTCTGGTGGCGCCAATACTTCGCGTCGATCGCCTCGCAGATTTCTTCCGTGTTGGAGCCGAACTGCACGATCTCGTCCACCGCCCACAGCTCGCCATTGGGCTGCGGCTGGAAAATCACCGTCGACATGGGGTCGATGTTGAAGTCCATGCCGATCCAGATCGGCAGCTTCGGGTTGAACGGATACTTGCCGACGTGCGCGGCCCGATCGAACGGGTAGTAGACCCGCCCGCTCATGGTCTCGAAAGACGCCTCGAACTCCTGCTTGAACGACTTCTCGTCCATGTCGCGGCGTGCGGCTTCCAATTCGCTCACCGGGATGAACGGCGAGGTGATGGTCGGGAACTGCCAGCTCATCCACTCGTTGACCCGCGTGCGGCCGCGCGCATCCACGTAGGTCGCCCCGCGCTGTCCGAGCTGATAGACGGTGTGCAGGTAGTTGTATGCCTTGGGCGTGCCGATGAAGATGGCGTGCCCGCCGGTGTCGGCCAGCGTCGGGCGCAGCACCTGGGTCCACGTCTCCTCGTTCATGTCCTGGAACTCGTCCAGCACGAGGAAGTGGATACCCACGCCGCGCAACGAGTCAGGCTTGTCGGCGCCCTTCAGCTCGATGCGGGTCTGATTCACCAGGGTGATGGTGAGCGTGGTCTCGTTGACCTTGCGAATCCACGCCTTTGGGATGGCGTCCAGCAGGTCGATCCACATGATCTGCTTGGCCATCCGGTAGGTCGGCGCCACATACCAAATCTTGCGCTTCTTCACCTGCGCCATCTTGATGATGAGCACGCGCGAGAGCGCCGTCTTGCCCCAGCGGCGGCCCGCCACCACAACCCGGAAGCGATGCTTCGAACTGTAGACCTCCATCTGCTTCTTGTGGAGCGAGAGGGACTTGGCCGGTGCCGCCATCAGTCGCCCTCCTGAACGATATCGTCCTCGCCCGTGCTCACGGCCGGCGCACTCTCGTCGGCCATCTCCACCTCGGTGTCGATATCGTCCTCATCGCGCGAACGCAGTGCCTCGACCTGCTCGGCCGTCAGCTCGGAGATCACCAGCTCCGGCAGGCCGTTTTCGTCCACCGCGTCGTCGCGGTCCAGGCCCAGCACGGCGTAACGCTCTTCCCGCGCCTTCTTCAGCACGGTCATGGCGTTGTCCAGCGCCTTCAGGTTGTTCATCGCCGTGGAGAACGGCCGCGCGTCATTCTTCGCCTGGAGGATCTCGTTCCAGGTGAGCTTGGCCAGCGCCGTGGCCATCTTGTAGTGCTCCTCCTTGGTCTCCTTGATCCGCGCAGCCAGCACGGTGGAGTCGGAAATGGCGGCCTTGGCCACCTCTTCTGCGACGCGGCGCTTGTTCGCCTCGCTTTTGGAGCCCTTGGTGATGCCTGTCTTGGCGAAGTGGTTGGAGAAGACGGAGCGGTTCTTGCCGAAGCGCGCAGCCAGGTCGTCGAGCGTGACTTCGCCGGACTCCCACAGAGCTTCCGCCTCCGCCCACTGCTTCGGGGTGAGGCGCGCATACTTGCTCTTCGGTGCGGTGGTGGTCTTTGTTGCCTTGCTCACTGCTGTTTGCCTGGTTGGGTTCTGCGGTTAAAAAAAAAGGGCGCGAAAGGTAGGCGCCCTGTTGGAGATAACCGGAGTTGTGGCGCCACTGTATCGGCCCCGGTCGTCTATGTCAAGTCAGTGCTGACTATTCATTCAGTCGAAAGCACGTGATCGAGGGCACAAGCGATCGCGAATGCGTCAGATTCGAACGAGGGAGTGCGCAGAAGCTCGCCATTGCGCTCGAACACGCAGAACCAGCTCCCCGCGTCATCGGCGAGCACCTGGGGCGTTACACCGCGCTCTTCCAGCAGCTCGGTGGCCAGGTCGTCCCGCTCGCAGTAAGCGGGGCCGACGCTCCAGTTGTCGTGCAGGCACGGCGCGTCCCGGTCCCACAGCTTCACGAGCCCGTCCTGGATCTCGACCTTGAATCCCAGGCGCCGTGAGATTTCCGCATCCGCTCGGGTTCCAGGAATGAAGTTGGGCCCAACTTGGGTCGGCGCCGCGCTCCCGTCAATATCTTTAATACTCATTACTTCTTTGTTTTGTATTTCTATCTTTTACGGGAACGCACGGAATGCCCAAGCCGGCCCCAAGTTGGGTTCACGGCTCGAGGAACTCAGCGGGAGCGTCAACAAACTCCTCCTGCGCGAGCGCGGAAAGAGATTGCTCGACCTGATCCTGCTCTTCCGACACAGCGACAGCAGCGGCCCCAATGACGCCCGTCGGTCGCACGTGCATGCTGCCGGCCGAGGTGATGAGCAGGAGAACCCGCTGGCGGCCTCGCCGCTTCTCCCGCCCGCCCTTCTCGATCAACCCGTGCTTGATGAGGGCGCGGATGGAAAACTGGATCGACGATTTGGTGGTCTCGTAGTTCAGGCGCTCCAGGACTTGATCCAGGTCGGCCGGCGACCCGTCGGGGTTGCCCGCGCCGATTACGCGCATCAGTTCGATCTGTTTGACGGTCAGGTGCATGTCAGCTGATCTTGGAAAGGTCGAGCGGCGCGTCTACGGGCTGGTTGTCGAACGCCAACAGGGGCAGTCGAGGGGGCAGCTCGCGTGGGCCGCTTTGGAGGTCGTAATCAGGGTTCTCGTAAGTGCCGTAGAGCGGGCTGGCGAACACGAGCTGCTGGAGCTGCTTGAGCAGGCGGCCCACCTCCATCGAGGCGATCCGCTCGCGGGCATCAAAGCGCTGGTTGCCGGACTTCTCGCGGCTCGAGTTGGCGTAGTAGAACGCGCGCATCTCAGCCAGGCACTTGTCGCGCACGGCCGGCGACATGGCGTCCAGCTCCTCCATGACGCCCACGTAGTCCGACGGCACACAGTCGAACCAGCGCCGGAAGAACGCCAGGCCCGCCCCATACTTGGCCGCCTTGCGAGGCTTGGTGAAGCGGATGCCCGCCTTGGCCGCGAACGGGTTGAATTTGCTCATAGACGACTGGAACTCGATCACCCGCTTGCCCGACATGCGCATCATGAGGTTCTGCATGCGGTAGGAAATGCCGGCTCCACGGAACATGGTGTCCAGCACCAGGCGCGAGTTGCAGCAGGCGAACTCGTTCATCCAGTTCGCGCGGTGCTGGTTGATCATGCGGCTGTCCTTGCCGCCGACGTTGGGGCGCAGGTGGACGAACGCCTCGTTGCGGCCGGCAGACAGCATCGTGGTGATGGACATGACGCCCACGCCGATCGTCTGCCCGTGCATCACGCAGCGGAAGAAGCGCGGCCCGATCGGCAGGCTCTCCGCCTTGTAATGCAACTCGTGCAGGAGATCCCAGTCCGCCTTGGTGCCGGCCTCGACGTAAATGTCCGGCAGCAGCGACAGCATGTGCCGCTTGGGCGTCGGGTGTCGCTCAATGAGCACGTCCTGGTTGTCAACGACGACCATGCGCAATCTCCCGCTTCTGGGGCTCCGGCTCCTCGGCGGGCGTGAGCAGCACCGACTCGAATCGCTCGAACAGGTAGTCCTGCAAGTAGCAGAAGGTCTCGCGCCCGCCCCGGTCGGTCTCTTGCCCAACCCGATCGAGCACGTCAAAGGCGACGTGGGCCAGCTCATGCACGAGCGTGCGCGGCTTGCCGTCGAACACGCCCACCAGGTGCATGGGCTCACCGGTTTCCAGGTGGGCGTAGGTCGAGGTGAGGCCCAGAGCGCCCCAGATGGCCTCTTGCAGCTCCTCTCCGCAGTCCCCGAGGTAGCGCGCGGCGGCCTCGTAGTCTGCGCGGGAGGTGGTCACGCAGACCCGCCCGCTGAACAGAGGCACGTCGACCGTGACCAGGCGCGGCCACTTTTTGCGGCTTGCCATGTCAGGCTCCCAGGATCTGCCAGTCTTCGGCGAGGATATCGGTCTGCGAGGCGAGCCAGGGCACGAACTTGTTGTCGGCCGTCTTCATGCCGATCCAGGGCAGCTTCTCGCAGCCCAGCGCATGCACGGCACCCTGGCCGGCGTGCGGGTTGTAGTCGTAGGCAGCGACCAGCGCGAGCCACATTCCCTTGCCGTTCCAGCCCGCGCGGCACACGCGCTGGCCCCGCTTGAGGGCCTCAACTGCGGTTCCGAAATTCAGCATCACTTCCCCTTCACGAGCGGCGGCAGCGTCGTGCCCGAGTCACGAAGCGGCGTCTTGGTTTTCGAAATGTCCAGCTGCTTGCCGTTGGCCTTGTTCAGCTTGTCGGCGATGGTCTTCACCGGGTTGACCGGCGTCTTGGGATTGGGGTTAGCGGCCATGACGCTTCTCCATGAATCGTTTGTAGAACCAGATGGCGAACGCGATGCCGGCCATGCCGCCGGCGGCGCTCGTAAAGAACGCTGCGAGGCTCCCGGTCGAGGCATAGCGAGCGAACGTGAAGTTGCCGACGCTGATGCCGAAGGAAGTCACCACGGACGCGAGATAGCGGCCCTGGTTGACGTTCCGCGACTGAAGGCCCATCAGGAACACCGAGAAAAAGGTGGCGCCGGCAAGCGCCACCAGTTCCAGCCAGCTCATGCGCGCGCAGCTCCGCTTGGCCAGTCGTCGTCATCGCGCCGCTTGCGGTGGCCGGAAGCCCAGGCGCCGAGCACGATGGCAATGAAGAACGGGAAGACGAGCGCGAGCGGCATGTCAGAACTCCAGGTTGGTTTGGGCCAGGCCCAGGGAGCGGAAGTGCTTCTCGAGTTCGGACTGCGAGCGGTCGCCGCTGAAGCGGCCCAGCACGGCGCCGTTCTCGAGGGTCAGCACAGTGGGCACGGCGCGCACGCCGTGTTCGGCCGCCAGCGCCTTGTCTTCGCCGGCGTCGACGATGGCCAGGGTGAAGCCCCAGGCGTCAGCCAGCTGTTCGAGCTTGGGCTTGAGCAGCTTGCAGGGGCCGCACCAGGACGCGGTGAAGGCCACGACGATCGGGCCTTGTTTTGCTGGCTCGAGCACGTCCTGCTCAAACGTCGCAGCGGTGGTCTTGAGAATGGTCATTCCTTGAATCCTTCGGGCACCCGGACGATCTCGATCTTTTCCCGGTAGCGCTTTTCGATGTAGAGGTTGGGCGCCAGGTCGGCCCGCAGGTCGGTGTGGGTCGTGGCGACGATGAGCGTGGCGCCGCGCTGGCGGGCCACCTTTTGCAGGTTGAAGGCGATGACCTTGGCGGTGATCCGATCGACCACGGCCAGGAACTCGTCTGCGACCCACACGCCGGCGCCGCTCTCGATGAGCTTGGCCAGGCGGAAGCGGTAGCGCTGACCGTCAGACAGCTCCGACGGCTTGCGGATGAACAGGTAGGCGTCGTTCAGACCGGCGATCGAGAGCAGGCCCAGCGCTTCCTGGGTGCTGGCGCCGATCTGGTCGATGAGCGGCTTGTCCAGCAGCTCGACAGCATCAATGTCGGCGACCTTCAGGCCCTCTGTCTCCATCTGCGCCTTCAGCTCACGCAGCACGGTGGACTTGCCGGAGCCGGACTGGCCGGTCACGTAGCAAACGTCCCCCTGGTTGACTTCAATGGGCTGGTTGTCGAACACGACGAACTCTTTGTCGTCGAGCCCGAGCCCGAAGCCCTCCGCGACTTCGAGGACGCGCTCAGTGCGCTCCACGCTCGAGGTAAAGCGCTTGTTGACGGTGTAGATCATCCGATCATGAACTTGTCAAGGTTGAACATCAGCCAGGCGCCGCCAATCACGATGAGCAGCAGCAGCGTGAAGAGCCCGCCCAGTGCGATCAAGAGAAAGGTCGTCATGGCTTTTTAGTAGTCAGTGCTGACTGGTATCAGGCGGCCAGCTTCTTCAGCTGGGCGATGAATGCGTCGGCGCCGGTCAGTCCGGTCTCCGCCTCGGCCGTGGCCATGAAGCGAGCCACCACACGCTCGTCCTTGCCCTGGATCGCGGTAAAGCCCAGCGCCTTGGCGATCTTCACCTCACGCACGTCCGTGGCTTCGATCTCGCGCTTGGTCTCGGCAACCTGCTCGGCGATCTCGGCCTCGAGGTCTTCCACGAAGGCGTCGTCGTTCATCTCGCCAAGGTCAGCCGACAGGAACTCCAGCTCCTTGTCGTCAAAGATGCCGGAGAGGTCGATGTTCAGGCCCGCCAGCTCGGCTTGCAGCATGTCGGCATCAATGTCGGAGAGCGCCACCCGGTTGTCGGACAGGCGAGCCGCGCGCACCTCCTCTTCCGTCAGGTCGTCGCGCACCCAGACCGGAACCTGCGACAGGCCCAGCTCGATGGCAGCCAGGCGCCGGCCGTGGCCATTGATGATCACGCCGTCGCGATCCACCACGATCGGCTGCGTCCATTTGAAGCGACGGATCGACTCAGCGATCTTGGCCACCTGCGCGGCGTCGTGCTTCTTGACGTTGTTCTTGTAGGGAACCAGCCGCGCAATGTCCCAGAGCTGGATGTTGGGCTTGACTTCGGTCATGCAGCTTCCTTTCGCTTCATGAAGGGTTGGATGAAGTCCTGAATGGTCAGGTAGTCCTCATCGTCGAACTCGTAGTTGGAGCCGTCCACGCAGCTGTCGCACTGCTGCGGGTCAAACTCGCGGTTCGCGCACGTCTGGCACTCGGGAAATGGGTGGTCGCAGCGGGCCAACTCACGCTCCCCGTGTGCAGAGGTGGACCAGCGCGTTGCCGGCATTCGTGAGGCTGTCCTCCTCGGTGAAGCGCTGCGCCTTCATGATCGCCTCGATCACGTCCGTCACGCGGCCCACGTCCTCGACCGGCACCTTGAATCGCATGATCTGGTGGGTCTGCACCTTCTTCTCGGCGGGCAGGGTCGGCGCGGGCTCGTCGTCGTCGGGTAGATCTAGCTCGTCCAGCGCAATACTCACAGACGAGAAGATCGACGCGAAGTCGGCGTCGGTATAGGGCATGAACTTCGACAGCTCGTCTGGGCTCCCCAGACCATCCAGCAGCTCGGCCAAGCGCAGCGCGTCGTCCGCGCCGTAGCGACCGTTGTCCACCAGGCTGATTTCCTTCGCGCGCTGGTCGGAGATACGCCCCAGATTCATGATCGGAACGGAGGTGAGCTTCTTGCGGATCGCAGCGTCGCGTCGGTGGGCACCGCCCAGAATCTCCATCGTGCCGTCGGGGAGTTCGCGCACGATGATCGGCTTGAACATGCCGAGGCGCTCGACGGATTCGTCCAGCTTGGCCTCGTTGTCCGGCGACACGACGTTGGTGTTCCACGGGTTGTGGCGCAACAGCTTCGGGTCCACCGTGGGGAATTGCGACATTGTGGGTATCCCTGTTTAGGAATAGTCAATATTGACTTATACTTTACTCCTCCAAAGATAGGATGGCAAGGCCAATGAGTGAAGTCGTAACCATCGCCAGCAACGCGGTCATCGCCAAGCTGCACAAGCCCTCGCGCTCGGTTGCCCTGGAGGTGCAGCGCGTGCTCTCCTACCGCGTCGACGGCGCAGAGAACACTATGGCGTTCAAGTCGGGCGGCTGGGATGGCCGTTCGTCCTTCTACGACTTCCGCAAGAGCACCTTCCCCGCCGGCTTCACGCAGTTCGTGGCCGCCGCGCTGCGCCGCAAGGGCTTCACGGTGAACACGGTGCGTCGTCCGCTGCCGGAGCCGCTCGGGCCGGAAAACCCCAAGGTTGACGACTTCCCCGACGATCCGCGCTACGACTATCAGCCGGATACGATCGCGCGGCTGCTGCGCCACGGGCAGATCATCGCTCGCCTTGCCACTGGCGCCGGCAAGTCCAAGGTCGCCAAGCTGGCCATCGCCCGCATCGGCCGCCCCACCCTGTTCCTGACCACCCGCTCGATCCTCATGTATCAGATGAAGGACGCCATCGAGCGCGACATGGGCATCTCGGTGTCGGTGCTCGGTGACGGTCAGTTCGGTCACACGATCGTCGACGCGCACGGTAACGAGCGCCAAGCGGTCAAGAAGGTCTGCGTGGGCATGGTTCAGACCTTGGTTGCGCGTCTCGCGCTGCCCGACCCGGACGATGACGTGGACAAGCAGAATGCGCAGGCCCGCCGCCGGCAGCAGACGATCGACCTGCTCTCCAAGTTCGAGCTGGTGATCGGTGAAGAGGCGCACGAGGCGGGCGGCAACAGCTACTACGAGATCCTCCAGCACTGCAAAAACGCCCACTACCGCCTGGCGCTGACCGCGACGCCCTTCATGAAGGACGACGAGGAATCGAACATGCGCCTGATGGCCGCGTTCGGCCCGATCGGCATCAAGGTGAGCGAGCAGATGCTCATCGAGCGCGGCATCCTGGCCAAGCCCTACTTCAAGATCGTCCAGCTCACGCAGCAGCCGCCGAAGCTCTATCGCGGCACCGCCTGGCAGGCGGCCTACCGACTGGGCATCGTCGACGGGGCCGAGCGTAACGCCTCGATCGTCTATGAGGCCGTGCGCGGCGCGAAGCTGGGCATGTCGGTCATGATCCTCGTGCAGCAGACCAAGCATGGGGAGAAACTGGTAGCCACGCTCAAGGCCGCCGGCGTGCGTGCCGCGTTCATTCGGGGCGAGAACGACCAGAAGGAGCGCAAGGCCGCACTCGCACGCTTGGCCAAGGGCGACCTCGACGTGCTGATCGGCACGACCATCCTCGACGTGGGCGTGGACGTGCCGGCGGTGGGCATGGTTATCCTCGCCGGCGGCGGCAAGGCGGAAGTGTCGCTGCGCCAGCGTATTGGTCGTGGTCTGCGTGCGAAGAAGGTTGGCCCCAACATCTGCCTGGTGGTCGACTACGAGGACGCCTACAACGGCCACCTGAAGGCGCACGCGCAGCAGCGCCGCGCCATCATCGAGGGCACGCCTGGTTTCGCTGAGAACATCCTGGCCGCCGGCGCAGACTTCGATTTCGAGGGTCTGGGCCTGCTGAAGAAGGCCGCCTGAGCCTTATAGAGCAGCCGCGTGGGCGTGCGTATGATGTAAGTTCCGACTTACCTTCGAGGCCCCATGACCCACGCCCTGCTCCTGAACCTCGCCATTCTGGCGGCGACCGTCATCCTGACCTTCGTGACCCACAACCCGCTCTGCCTGGCCGGTCTGCTGGCGCTGCGCGACATGCCCTACGGGCTTCTGGTGCAGCCCGAGCCGCCGCCCGAAGAGTCGCCCCGCATCGGATTCACCGCGTAGCAACAGCCCGCTTCGGCGGGCTTTCTTTTGGGCGCTATACTGGATATCCATACAGTATTGGTGCAGCCATGAAAGTGCATGTGACGCCGCTCAAGATCAAGGGCGTGATGAAGCAGAAGTGGATGCGGGCGATGGGAAACGCACGCGGCATCTTCTCCCTGACCGACAAACGCGACAACATCAACCAACGGACCACACGGGTGGCCGAACTTAGCCAGGTCGAGGACGCCGAGGGTAAGCAGTGGGTGCTTTTCGACGCCCAGCTGGTGTGGGCACGAGACTCAATGATGCTGCTGTCCGGCTATGAACGGCGGGTGGAAGGCATCGACACGCTTGCCGACTACGCGCAGACGTGGGTGGTGCGCTTTCCTACGCCAGGTGAGATGGGTCTGCCTGCGCCAGGGCACGCCGAAGCGAGCCCACCGACCGAGGAACAGATCGAGAACGCGCTCGTTGAGGCCGGCGTTTGAGAGGCGGCCAGGGGACGCAACTTCTCAAGCACTATAATTCTCAAGCAAACGCACATGTGTGCATAAAACTTGAGGAAAATGCTCGATGGCAGAAGAGAAGAACGAGAACCCGCGTCACACCGTCGTGGTGAACAAGGAAGCGGCAACGCGGATCGGGGAAATCGCAAAACAGTTCAAGATCAGCCAAGGCGCGGTCATGGAAGTGCTGGCGCTCAACGCCAACGTCGAGGACTTCCGCACGCACTTCGAGGCACGCCGCCAGGCCAAGGAATCGAGTCGCGGCAAACAGGCCAAGCTGCTGGAGCAGTTCAAGAGCCTCTCCCCTGAGCAGCTCGCCTATCTGGAAAAGCTGGCCAAGCCCGCCTGAGCCTACAGACGCGCCTGGATGAACGGCCGGAACTGCACGATGTGCGGCACGACCTGCTTGATGCAGGGAATGTAGAAGGAACCCGGCCCACCGCCAGGCGCATACATGCCTCGGCAGTTCGCTCCAATCTCGATGGTCTGCGTATCCCCTCGCCCAGGCGTGCGCACGGCGCGCAGGCTCACGGTCACGCGGTCCACGGGCCCGTAGGTCTCGATAAGGGTGTCGGTGGAGAGCTGCACCTTGGTCGCGGAGCGCTCCGACACGTAGACGCGCGTCAGTGCCCACGCCTTGTCGCACTGGGCCTTCCCCACGCACGTGATGACGGCTTCCTCACGCTGCTTGGCCATCATCGCTTCGGCTTTCAGATAATCGGGGTCTTGCGCTGGCGGGACGCTCCCACACCCTGTCAGTAGCGCCACCAGATTCAACCCCGTCCAAGTCCTCATGCCCATATTGTTCCCCGTTCTTATAGGCCGCGCAGCGGCCGGCGCGGGGATTGTATAAGGATTGGGCTATCGGACATACCCTACTTTTTTCGAATCTCGTATCGCTTGCCTCCTTCCTCGATGGCGGAGTGCAAAATCCCTCGAATCTCGTCCAGCTCCAGCCATTCGCTGTCGACGATTGCACGGTCGGTGCCCAGTTTCGCTTCGATGCGATTGCGCTCGCTGAACACGGCGATGGCCAGCATCTCGAGCTGGCTCTTGGTTATTTCGACTGCCATCACTTCCCCTCCTGATCTGTGGGCTGCCGACTGTAGGCGTCGGCACTGGCGTAGGCAACCTGTCACATGCCGGCTGTGGCGCAGGTAAGACGCCCTGTATAAGGAAGGTCACTTTTCCCGCCCCTGGCTCTATAAGGAAGCGCATTTCGGGGACCGGAACGAGGAAGGCTGGGTATAGGCGGGCGCGCAGGAGTTCTAGGACATCGGTCTCGGTCTGACCGGTCGCTGAACCCCTGTTCAATCGCTGACTGTCGCGCTTGTCAACAGTCAGCGTTGACTGTTGCGATTATGCAAACATTGCTTGCACTTGCTTTGCTGCGAGCGTGTCAGCAAAGCTCATAACGTCGTTTTTGCGACCCTTCGCAACAGCGCAGATATTCAGATAGTTAAGCATCATGCGCGTGCTGCTAGATTGCGTGCTTGCAGTCGATTCGCTGCAATTGTGATAACGCTTGATCGCGCGCACTTGCTCAAGTTCATCAAATTCGATTGCGTTGCAGATGGACATGCGCGTGTGCTTTGTATTCAAGTCTTGCAATTCGCAAAGGTTTTGAATAATCGAATTGCTGTATTTGTCGAAAGACGCACGCGAGTTCAGCGCAAGTGCGAACAGCGCTTTGCGAATCTTTTGCAGCGCATAGACTGCGACAAAATCAGCATTCGACTTGTCTGCAATCTCAAACTTGCGTGCGAGCGCTTGAAAGTCAATCTCTAGTGCTTTGCATTTTTCGATCATTGCAAGCGCGCTAGACCCTTCAAAGAACTTGCGTTCTGCGGTCAGGTTGTCGGCTTGGTTAGCGTTCGGCGCTGCGTCAATGCGCGATTGCAGGGCCTTCACAATGTTTGCTTGAATCGTTTCTGCCTTAACTGCGCGCTTTGCGTTCGTCATGATGTTTACCTTTCGTGTGTGTTTGTTTGTGTGTTGTTGCACTCGCAACAGAGACAATTCTACAGACACCATCGGGACATGCAAGCGCTTTTTTAAGCAAAATGTTTTTTAAGCAACAGCGTTGTATCGGCGAGGATCATGGCGTTTCGCTTGTAGGGAGGGGTGGGGTGTGCTACTCGCGTGCAGGCAGGCGCACACAGGCGGCACGCAGGCATCCCCCTACGTCTGGCCAAGGAGACGGGCAGGCAACCGCCTGACTTTCCCCAATCTGGCTTGCCCGCCGTATCCCTCGGACGCTCCAATCAGCTTGCCCGCCGTATGCGCTGACCCAGGCACTGCACACCGGCAGCACGCTGGCGAGCCCAAGGCGCGTCTCCAAGGCGCCCGCCACACGCATGGCAGCCCTGCACTGCCTTGCTGCGCGCACTCAAGGCGCAGCAAACAGGCGACAGACATACCAGGCCCGCGCTCAGTAGAGGTCGGTGGCGGTCAGCTTGCCATTGGTGCGAATCGTGCGGCGCAGTTGCTCGATCTCCGCACGCTCCTGCATGTCTTCCAGGTAAGCGGCCAGCGTGCGGTCACTCATGCCCTGATACATGCGATTGGGCAGCGGCTCACGCTCCTGATCGTCTTGCAGGTCCGGTGCGTCGTCAGCGTCGTAGGCTGCGCGCTCGATGGTCGGTTCGATGGCTTTGGCTTTGGGGAATCGGTGCATTGCTGTCCTCTCAATGTCGTTGTTAGAAAATCAGTCAGTGCTGACTACATGTGCAGTATGCGCAACCCGCGTTGGAGTGCGTCAGCGGCATCATGGGAACGTGGTTGGAACGTGTGCAGGGGCGCTATCTGTCCCTGCGTGCTGCGCTAGAAAGGTCCACCCGTGGCACTCGCCCTTGGCGAGCCCGAGGCAGCTCCGTGGTGTGATTCGCACCCGCGCGTTGGGCTCTGGGTGGGCATCTCCTTGGCCTGGCCTGCGCATGGCCGTGGCCGCGTGCTGGTAGACCCAGGCGGCCTGGTGTGGCCGCTTAGAGTCAGCATTGACTACCTATTCAAGGCACGCAGACGGGCCGGCATGCGGCGCAGCCACATCCGCGTCAGCTTGTCCTGCACCCACAGCGCGCCGTCCACCGTCTTGGCGATGCCCCAGGCCACCGCAGCGATGGCACAGCCGGCGAGCAGGTAGGCCAGCAGCGTGATAGTCATTTCCATGTCAGTTCTCCTCTTCCAGCGGCAGAATGTCTTCGGCTGCCACGTCGATGCAGCCCAGGATGGCGGCGGTCCAGGACGGATAGTCCGGCACCAGCGGCCCGTCGTGCCGAATCAGGTCGCCCTCCTCGCGGAAGCCATGCGCTTTCATGCGCTCGATCAGTTGTTCCATTGCCATTGCGGCTCTCCTCACACCAGGCGCGGCGCCCGGTCAAACAAGATGAAGTAAGCGTCCTCGAAGGCGACGCCTTGATTGCGCAGGTGTCGCACGCCGGCCCATTGCCCCATGCGACGCAGTTTGTTGCGATACATCTGAACGGTCTGCACGCTCATCACCGGCTCCTCACATGTAGACGTTGATGATCTCGTCGCGTCGCATGATGGCTTCAACCTCGCTCATGCACGTCTCGATCACGCGACCCTTGTAAAGAACGTTGCAGCCCTCGTGCGTAATACCGAACCGATCCATTTGCTTGCTCCCGCGTCGTGTTGTTTCGATAGACGCAGTTTCACAAGCCATACCAGGCGTTGTGGTGGGAACCGGCATGTGTCCTCCCGCTCGTTTGTAGGGAAGCACTCAGCTTCACAAACGGGACCAGGAGTGAGGGTGGGAAGCTGTTTTTCTCCTAGGAAGAAGGCCACGCGGCCTGCGAACTTATAGGGCATGCTTATAGGGACGGCCTTGGGTTCTTATAGGGCTCGGCCATGCTCTTATAGGGCAGCGGCCTTGGGCTCTGGCTGGACTCGCCTGTCTGGCTTCGCACCCGTATGCCGCACGCCGCGAGCATTGGTCCTTGGTCTCTACAATGAACAGACACAAAGGGGTTTTGTTTTTGACTGCCCTCCGATGAGGAACCCTAGTGGAAGAATAAGCCCCCCTACCCCCCACAGCCTTTTGCAGCCTGGTAGTGAGAGGTAGGGAAGCCATTCCACCGTAGGGCCACACCGGAGGCATCTCCGCGTATGACAACCCGACAGGCAAGAACAAGCCCCCAGGAAAAGAAGCGACTCCCTGCACTCAAGCGCCGAAAACGTCTTACTGCTTGCAGGCAACCATTTGAGCGCAACTATAGTCAGTGGTGACTGTTGTTGTCAATCGGCAATGTGTAAGGTTTCCTGGCGCGCGTTGGCTTTTCGTCAGCGTATTACTTTCCCGCCCCACCAGTCGTTCCCACACCAGTCACCTCCCTCCCCACACACTCCCCAACCACCTCTACGCCTTCCGCGCGTTCCCCTCTGTCTTCTATTCCTACGCACACCGGCCTGTCTGCTGTCGTATCCTTCACGTCGTTTCTGTTCATCCCTTCCAATCGTTATGGCCGCCTTTGACCTCGAGCGTTGTCCTCATTGCCGGATTGCTGTGCCTCACATGACTGTGGTCTACAAGAACGAGAACGGGCCTGCCGACGATCGGCTGGTCTACGTGCTTGAGTGCAAGTCCTGCAAGTTGCCGACGACGATCCTGACCGACCGGTGGCTGAACATCGTCGCTGTCTGGCCTGAGCTGCGGTCCACTTACTCTTCGGACATTCCTGCGCGTGCGCGTGCGCGGCTGAAGGATGCTCGTGACACGTTGGCCAATCCTTCTCCGAGCATTGTCTCTTCAGCGGCTGCGGTCGACTTCATGCTCAAGGCCAAGGGGCTGAAGGACGGTTCGTTGTTCACGCGGATCGAGCAGGCTGCCGAGCAGCACATGATTACCGACGACATGAAAGCCTGGGCGCACGAGATTCGTGACAGCTCCAACTTTGAGCGTCACGCTGATGAGACGGCGGAAGAGCCGACCAAGGAGGAAGCCCAGCGCTGCCTGAAGTTCGCCGAGGCGATTGCTGAACTGTGGTTCGAGTTGCCTGCCCGTGTGGCGCGTGGTCGTCTGGTGGGGAAGGCGGAGCCGGCCAAGCCTGACCTTGCCGACTTCGAGGCCGAGAGGTTGCGTGAGAAGGCCGCGCAGTCTCTAAAACAGATTCGATAAAACGCGCTGTAATCGCTTCAGCGCTTTAGACGTGTCAGACGGTCAACCGACCGATTGGAACGCAGCAGCGCGCGTTCTCGTGGGTCGCTGCGTGCGTCTCTGCGGTCACTCTGCGCGCTGTTGCTTTTCACGCCCTCGGGGTGCGAGTTGCAGCAGGGTTCTATAAGAGTGCCGCAAGGCTCGGCCAAGGCACTTTTCTCTTTAGAATCAATGGCTTAGGCCGTGATAAGGTAGCAGCCAAAGAAAAAGCGCCTTTTCAGGCGCTTTAGCGGTCGATTTTGCTGGGTCAGGTGATGCCTTGCAGGGCCTTCAAGCGCTCTCGAATGGCCTCTAGTTCTGCCATCGTTGCGCCCTGATTTTTGAACTCTGCGTTGCGTGCTACCCAGTCCAATGCCCGCACTTGGTCGGGCAGTGCAAACGTCGGTTGGGGCATGTTCGCAATGGGCACTTGGAGCTGTGCTCGTGCGCTGCCTGCCGGCGCCGCTTTCGTGGTGCAGGGCACGGCGATGATGCGCCCTGAAACTCGGTTGAACGCCCCTGGCGAGACCACGACCACCGGGCGGCGCCCGTTCTGCTCATGGCCAAGCGTTGGGTCCAGAGGAATCCACCACACTTCCCCTTCCTTCGGATATCGCTGTGTTGTTTGCATTATTCACCGGACAAAAAGCCGGCGGTCAATCATCCGAGCCAAATTCGGAACCTACCGGCTTGCCCCAATCGACCAGGGGCTCCAGCTTGGCTCCAGCTTCCAGTTCGGCTACCAATCCTGCGAGAGAAAACGTGGGCTTCCTTTCCAGGATCAGCAGGCCGTCTCGGATGTCGGCACTCAGCACGGATTCCTCCGCAATGTGTGCCGCGTCCGCCAGCGCGGTTGGGATTCGAAGGGCGAGGCTGTTGCCCCACCGCTTCACGGTCAAGTCGATCATTACCTTTCTCCTAATCTCCCCTATCGCGCCGCCAAAACGTCGGCGTGAAAGGTGCGCGTCAGGCACGCCAGACGCACGTCCATTTATTAATCAATACCTTATTCAATCATCAAGGAGCGGTAGATACAGTGTAGACACACGCGGCAGGCGTGTCTACATCGTAGATACATTTTCGCAACAGGCAAAAAAAAGCCAGGGAGGGTGCCCTGGCGTTTGGAGGATTGGAGACAATCAGCTTTACGCCCTGATTATAGTCAGTGCTGACTTGCGTGCGCCCCCAAATCGGTGAAGACGGCCATCACTGCGATATCCGGCAGGCCGCCCTGCTGTTGCTGCACCGGTTGCTGTGCGGCCATCACGGTGGCAGCCGACAGCGTGTCGATGATGGCCGGCAGTGCGTCGGCGGCTTGCTTCGCGGCGTGGGAGCGCATGCTGCCTTCGACGGCCTCGATGGACGCGCAGATGCTGCCGATCTTGTCGGACATGCCGGTCAGCCCGAGCGCTCCGGTGGCCTGGGCCATGCGGCGCAGTTCACGCACGTTGGCTTGAAGGGCGTTCAGGTTGTCGATGAAGTCGGCGACGTGTTGGGTCTGCATGGGTGTTCTCCTGGTGGTTGGAATTCAGTTGGTGGCGGCTGTCGGCGTGACCTCACGGGCCCAGCCCCACAGTCCGTCAAGTGAGCGCTGTTTGACCTTGATATCGAAGGACTCGTAGAAGTCGGTCAGGATCTCGTCCACCACGCCGTCCTTGTCGCTGCGCGTGCTCATGACGAAGGCGAGCCGCTCCAGCGCTTCTTTGCGCAGACCGTTGGCCGTCGCAGAGGCGAGGACTGCCGCGATGGGCGTGTCGTAGGGGAAGTGCCACTCCATGCCGCCCAGCGCGTCGAGGTGGGAATCAGCCTCCTCGACGCTCACGCCAAGCTGGGTCACAGCATTGGCCAGATCGCCACTGTCCCAGCTTTCAAGGACACCGCGTGCGGCCTTCAGGAGGGTATGCAGCACTTCCACAGTGCTGGCTTGTTGGGTTGTTGTGCTCACAGGCAAAGCTCCGTTGCGTAGCGGTCAGCTTCGACCCAGGCCGCGTCCTCGCTGTCGGAGGTGTCGCCATCCTGGAAGTCGTCGCACTCTTTGCGCACCCAGCGAAACTGCCCTGACCACCAACCCGGACCCCAGACCTTCTCCATATCCTCGACGGAGAAGCCCTTTTGTTGCAGTTCGGACTTGCGCTGTTCGGTAATCATCTTGGGCTCGCTGCGCTGTCTGCGCGTTGTTTCGATATGTGTATTGTGCTGACCCGCCCCAGGCGATAGCGGTAGGCCGGCACGTGCCCTTACAGATCGCCAAAGCCGTCTTTCGAGTGCTTCGGCTTCCTGCGAAAGTCGTTCTTGCGGTCACGCTGGCGCACGACCGGCGGGATCGGTGTGCGGGGCTTCTTGGGCTTGATGCCGCCACCCTTTCGCATGTCCTGCTGCATCCGCACGATGGCGGTGGCCAGTTCCCTGAGTGCTGCTCTGTTCATGTGCCTTTATCAATGAAAGTCAGGGTGCTATCTTTGGGAAACCATGTCCCAAGTGCCACCCGTCAACCTCGAAAACTGCTCCATTGCCGCCACCCTGAAACTGGTGGGCGAGAAATGGACCTTGCTCGTCCTGCGCGACGTGTTCTCGGGCGTGCGCCGCTTCGACGAATTCCAGGCGCGGCTGCACTGCTCGACGGCCGTGCTCTCCGATCGCCTCAAGGCATTGGTGAACGCCGGCCTGCTGCGCCGTGTGCCCTACCAGGAGCCTGGCGACCGCGAGCGGTTTGAATACCGGCCCACCCGCGCCGCTGTGGATCTCCTGCCCGTGCTGATTGGGCTCATGCAGTGGGGCGATACACACCTGACCGAGACCGGGACCGGCCCTGCCGAAGTGCGCAGCACCGTGACCGGCCTGAAGGTGCGCGCCGCACTGGTCGACGAGGACGGCAACCTGACGGCACCCGGCGACATGGCTATCCGCCCTGTTTCGCGCACCGACTAGACGGCCATCGCCGCGCTTTCGCGTGTCAATGCGAAGCAAAA
Source organism: Ralstonia pickettii (assembly GCF_030582395.1). Classification (NCBI taxonomy): domain Bacteria; kingdom Pseudomonadati; phylum Pseudomonadota; class Betaproteobacteria; order Burkholderiales; family Burkholderiaceae; genus Ralstonia; species Ralstonia pickettii. Next base: position 1,033,294 of record NZ_CP104381.1, on the reverse strand, counting down.
ATGATCGCAGCGAGCAGCAGGGTGTTCAGCGGGGACTTAGCGCACCAACGCAAGCGCCCATTGGCAAGAACCGTATTTCCAAGGGCACGCAGTATAGTCATTGCTGACTGTGTTTAGCAAGCAAAAATGCGTCGCTCATTGGCCACAAGCGAGAACGCGCAGGCCAGCGCTTTTCGTGCTCGCACGTAGTCGAGCATCAAGCGCGATTCGTTCGTGTCACACCAACCTTTCTCAAGGGCGGGAGTCCCGCGCGGCCAAGGCGTCGCGGCGCACAAAAAGAAGGAGCAGGACGGGGCGTCAGCTCCTTGAAAACACACACACTGCGAGGTTGAAAGTTTTCCTACCAGGAGGCGCCAACCCCTGCGCCGGTTGTCTTGGGCCGATCTTCCACAAGGGTGAGCAACGTCGGGCTTACCTTCCACGTCATGCGCGTGGACCCGTCGGGGTTCAGCTCCCTGCCAACGACCGTCTTGGTGTTGATCTTGTCGATCATGATGGTGTGACGCGCGCCGGTCCTACTGTGCGTGAAAGCGGCCTTGCCGCCGATGCGCAGCTTCGAGCCTGCCTGCATCTGTTCCATCGCCTGCCGCTGGCGAATCAGGCCAACGATGTGCGAGTTCATGGCGCGCAGCGTGTCGGTTGATAGCGAATTGAGCTTGGAAAAGTCCACGATGATCTCCGGTGTCGATGCGTAAGCCGCCTGGCAAACCAAGCGGCTTGCGTATCGGGGAGGGCTTGCCCCTCCCCTCGCCCATTACAGGCCCAGTTCTGCCTTCGCCTTCGCCAAGATCAGCGAATCGGGATTGGCGACCATGCGGCCCTTCTCCTTCTTCGTGACCTTGAGCGCCGGCAGCAGCATGAACATCTGGTTCGCCTGGCTCGCGGCGGTGCCCGCGCTATACGGCTTGGCCAGCAGGTTCGATTGGAGGTTGCCCTTCACGCCCGACGTGATTTCGCCATCCTCGATCAGCACCTTGAAGGTCCGCAGCATCACCTCGTTGAGCTTGCCCCCGCTCTTGAGCCAACCGAAGAGCATCGTGGCCTTCTCGGCGACCTTCTTGGCGAGGCCGTCCACTTCGGCCAGCACTTCTTCCTGGCGCAGCTTGAGCGCTTCTTCGTCCAGCGAGGCGTCGCCGATCTCCAGCAGCAAGAACTCCGACGCGCGCTCGCCCAGCTTGGCCACCACCTTCTGCGACTTGGTGAGCGGCGGGCCGTGACGGACCTTTTCCTTCTTCGGCGTGGTGCTCGTGTCGGCAGCGGCCGTCGCGTCGGTCTTGGGCTTGTCGGCTTCGCTGGCTGCCGCGTCCGCTGCCTCACCCGCTTCGGCGTAGGCTGCCTGCGTGGCTTCCTGGATCTCGATGCCGATCAGCGCGGCTTCCAGATCCTCTTCGGGGACGGTGGTCGGGTCCACGACCGGAGCGGCGTCGCTCGCTTCGACTTCCGGCGCTTGCTCGGCGGTCGCAACAGCGGCCTCGATTTCGCTTTCAGTGATGGCGGGCGTGCCGTCGTCGCCCTCCACGATCTCGTCGGCCGCTTCGACCGGGGCAGCCGGCTCTCCGGACACTTCCGCGAGCAGTGAATTGAGGACCGCGTTCTCGTCGATGATCGCGCCGTCCACCACTGCGCCCAGGTTTTCGCCCATTGCCATGTTCAGTTGGGCGGTCGTGGTCTTGCTGTTGCGCTTTGCCATTATGTTCACCTTTCATGTGTGTCTGTCTCTGCGTTATTGCGTCGACAGTTTCAACTTTAAGAACCGGCTTATGGAGTCTCAATCGAGTTTGCTGGAGACCTTTTTCACCGTATCGCTGCGCTGTTTCTGCGTTGCGTCAGTCGATGAGTGAATATTAGAGACGCACGCCAGGAGATAGCCGTAGGGCGGCTGGAGACGTGGTTGGGATGGCGATACTGAACGACTAGATCAGACTGCGTGCGCGCGAATAGCACACCCCGCCAGGAAGGGGTGAAAGGCGGCTGGATAATCGGCTGATTATCAGATAGGCTTCCTGCGGCTTTTTACGGAGGAAGCATGCTTTACCACTATGAGTTTTTCGAGCGAAACCCAGATGGCGACCCGATGGCACTTAGCTGGGCGACAACCAATGAGCCTTTGCAGGGTATTGAAGCCGGCAAGGACTACATTTTGTCGCAGGACGTTCCACGGGGCGGCGCCACCGAAAAGGTGGTCACGCTATACCGCGTCGAGGACGCGGTGTTCGGGGCGGGGTTGTCTGGCCAAAATAGCTTCCAACTCACCCGCGTCTACCTGAGACGCCTGCGCGAACTTACCCCCTTCGCAACGCCGAACAAGTAACAAGCCTTGATTGAGCCGCGCGACTGCCACGCGGCTCACTTCCGACTTACTGATCTGGCTCCGCTGCCGTATCCCGCGCCTGGGTGAAGACGTTCAGCTTGACGAACCGGGTCAGCTCCAAGGCGCGCTTCTCCAGCGCCTTTGGGTTCACGAAGCGCACGCCGTTGTTCTTGTGCCAGGCCATGAAGGCGCCCAGCACCACGTTGCGGATCTGCTTCTGGCTCGTGCCGTTGCCCCACCCGTCCTTCTTCCGCGCATCGAGCCACGCGCCCAGGCCCTCGATGGCGTCGTAGCCGGCCTCGTCCTTCACGCCGCCCCGCTCCGAGAACGTCATCCAGAACACCAAGGCAGCGTCGCCATACTTGCGCATGGTCACGAGGAAGATCGACGTGACTGGGTTGATGAAGGTGGCGCGGCTCACCCCGAGGCTGTCGAGCGCCTTGAGTTCCTCCTGCCAATACTCGATGCGCTGGTCCTTCTCCTTGAGGTGCTTGGGCGAAATGGCGGCCAGCGCGGCGCTGAATCGCATCTCCTTGCAGTAGGACGACGTGAACTCCATGCCGAGCCGCCGGCATGCGCCGAACACCTTGTCCGTGGGCGTCTCGACCGCCGTGGCATTGTCGTAGGCCCAATACAGCCGGCGGGCCTGCTCCATATCGGCCACCACATGCACCGTCACCAGGAGGGTGTCAGGCACTGGGATGCGCCCCTCCTGCCACAGCAGGTCGCGGCTGTGGCCATTGAGCTTGACCAACGAGCCGTCTGGCAGCCTGGCGGCCTGCACTTCCCGGTGTGGGCTCAGGAATTGGCGCATGTGGGGCTCGATCCTGGCCGCGTGCCTGGCCGTGTCGCGCTGCACGTCGATGCAGGGAACGGCGGCCCACTCGCTCGGGCGCATGAGGATGATTTCGAGGTCGGCGGGCAGCCGCTTGCTGCTGAGTTTGGTGCCGCCGGTAGGTAGATCGTCGTGATTGACGATGGCGATTGTTGGACGCGGAAGCGCCGCTGTAACGGTCATGATTGGCCTCGCAAAATGAACGCAGGCACATCGCTGCGGACGCATCCAATTATTGCGACGCGGGCGTTAAAAAGCCGGCACTTGGCCGGCTCTTGTAAGCGCGCTCTGACTACCAGGCGCCGATGCCGTCATCATCGTCCGGCACGCTGGACATGGGCGCGTCTTTGTCGGGCGGCGGGGGCGGTGCGAGGTCGTTGTCCACCTCCACAAACTCGGACTCGCCGGTCTGTCCATCTTCAACCCGATGGCTGGCCGTCCAGCGCTCGAGGAACTCCTCATAGGCGGCCACAGCGGCGGTCTCGTTGGGGAACGTCTTGCCATCCTCCACCGGGTCCGGCCGGCGGCTGCCGTCGCTGCCGTAATTGCTCACCGACAGGCGCATGACCGGGTAGTAGTCAGGCAGCGTGTTGTGCGGGTTGATTACCTTCCCTTCCCACGTCACGGTGGCGCGCACCTGGCCATTGTCGTATTGGCGAACCAACACGTATTCAGGATCGTTGGTCAGCTTCGCCCAATCCCCTGGGGAAATGGGGCTACCCTCCTTGTCGAAGTAGCCAATCATCGTTCTGCTCATGCTGCTTGCTCCTCTTCCTTCTTACTGAAACGGTGGATCGCGATCACGCGCAGTTCGGCGCGATAAAAGCCCAGCGGCAGAGAGGCGATCCACGCCTCGATCTGCTCCTGCGTGGCCGTCTGCGCCGCCTTCAGGACCGGCATCAGGATCTTGTCCAGTCGGTCGAAGATCGGCCCCCATGCCGAGCGCTTGGTCTTGAGCATCTGCTGGTGCAGATCGGCGACTTCCTTGAGTTCTTCCGGTGTCAGCATGTCAGTCCTCGTCCGGCAGCATGATGGTGATGACGCCCTCGCCGTTGTCGCCTGGGCCAACCACAGCCTTGAGCTTCATGCGCACCGGGTCGGTCTGGTGGGACTGGTCGCGCGGGATCACCAGGACATAGAACATCAGGGTGTCCGTGACCTGCGCGGTGATGATCGCGTGGTGGAGCATGAACAGCACGTCATGCAGGCGGCCGGTGGTGCTCTGGCCCTGGCCAGGCTTGCGCGCCATGTCCTCTGCCGTCCACAAGACCGCCGCGCCGTAGGCAGCCTCCGTGATGGCGACCGGGAACACGAACCCCAGATTCTTGGCTTCCGCCGTCACGTCGATAAGCACGCCGTCGGCGATGGCTTGCGCTCGGGTGTAGCGGTAGATCGGTTGCGTTTCTTCCATGTGTGGCACCTCGCTGTTTGCTTGTCGTGCGTTGATTGTCTGAACCCGTCGAAGGGGTGTGGGTGGGAACCGCTCAGAAGCCGAACTTGGCGCGGCGCTTGTTCAGCTGAATGCGGCGGTTCCAGGTGCGGTAGTCGCACACCGGATCGTTGAAGATCAGCGTGCCGCTGCTCGGCCTGACCATGAAGTTGCCCAGGTGCAGGTCCAAGCCGCAGTGCTCTCCCACGTTGTCGAGGAACGCCGAGAGGCGCAGCAGCGTGTCGCGGATGGACTCCGGCAGCGTCTTGTCTTTGGCGTGAAGGTCGAGCGCCTCCTGCGCGGCGCGGGCGCGGTGCCAGCTGTTCCTTACGCTGCCGCCGACCTGCGACACCAACTGACGCGCCAGCTTTCTCTGCTCGCTGCCGGCTTCGAGCTTGGCCAGCTTCTCGACCTCGTAGAGGTAGATGGAGTAGCCGCCGCTGTGCTCGCCCATCCACCCATAGTTGTGGACGGTCTTGGCGAAGTGCTCGCCGTCTGGTCGCACCACCCAGTCGGTAGCCAGCATGTAGGCCGCTTCATCCACCGTGAGTTTGAGGATGGTGTCCCCGTTGTCGAATGCAGCGCCGAACATGCCGCGCCCGATGAGCGGCTTGTTCCGCAGCGGCGTGTCTTTGCGCAGTTGGCGGACAGTCGGATCGTTCAGATGCAGAATGCGGAATCCCATAAGGCCCCTTTCTTGTGTGTTTCGATGCATCAATTCTGATGCGCAGACGCTGGATATTATAGTCAGCATTGACTTATCTCCACCGCGTGAAAAGTGCCACTAAGTTGAGTGCACGTCAGTGCTTGCGCGCTCTGATCTGGCTGCGCTAGAGCGCGTGCTGACGGGTCTCCACCGCTATCGCAGCGGTCAACGTGTGCAAAAGAAAAAGCCCCTCAACCGTTGGGCAGAGGGGCTGAACATGGGTGATTGCTCACACATGAAAGGTGGAGCGATTTTACACGCTCTAACTCCGCGAGTTGTTCTTGGGCGTCCATACCTCGCTGACAACGAGGCCGATCAGGGCAAGGGCTCCACACATCGTCAGAAAACTGATGCGTCCAAACGGCGTGTCGAAATAGAGCGTGACGTTGAACACAAGGCCCCAGAAAAATCCCAGGAGCGATACCACCCACGTCAGCAAGTAAAGGCTCCACAGTGGCCGCGCACGAAACTGCGTCAAGAAGCTCTGGCGTTCGCTCGTCCTTCGCAGCAGGCGCCAAACGCCCACGAGAACGACGCCCGTCAACGCAATGCCAAAGAAAAGGCCCATCTCGCCCCCACTGATGCCCCAGCTTGGATGTGGACCGGATTCTAGCTGAGGCTTGTGGGCGGCGTAACTCCGCGTGACCCGTCCGCAGAAAGCGGTTCGCTCAGGTCGATGGCGTTGTCCTCAAACGGGATGGCGCCGCCCATGTAGATGCTCGCGCCAAAGATTTGCATCAGCTCCCAAAGGGACAGCCGCAGCGTGGCTCCGGCCTTGATTGCGGGCGGGCGATATGCGCCTGGCAGATTTGACCCCATGTGATTGTTGTAGATGCCGGCGCCGTAGGCAGTCAGTCGGACGGTCGCACGATCGTTCAGGTTGAGCTTCATACAGACTCCTTCTTGCCAACCAGCAAGGCGCGCTTGGTTATCTCCAACTCGTCCGCGATCTGCATGAGGTGTTCGGCGTTGAAAGTCTGCGCGCCACCGGTCGGACGTGCATGGTCGGCGAGGAAGCGTAGCGCCCGCGCGGCAGTATTCATGCAGCCGTTCCACCCTTCTTCCAACCAGGCCGCCGGCCATCCAGCGGGAGCTGTGGCTTCAGACACGTCGTCTGCGGCCACAATCTGAAAGCCGTGCTTCCCCAGGGTGCAGTTCAGCGCCTCACACAGGACGTCATAAGCACGTGGGTCAGCTTCTGGAGCACCGCACTTCTGGAACTCCGCGTCGATCAGATCCACCACGTTGCCCGCGCCAAGTCGCACAGCGGCAGCAGACAGCAGGCTGCGCGCCAGACCTCCGATACCGTGCGGCACCAGCGCGCCTTCGTCGTTCAGGCAGATCAACGCTTCGATGCTGCGGATCAGGTTCGACGTGTCGCCCCTGAAGTTGTCCACCAGCTCGGCCGCCGCCTCTGCCCGCTTGTCGACACGGCCGCTGCCGCACTTACCGGGCTCACACTCGCAGTAGCTGCTGCGGCACTCTTTCGTCGAATTGTCCATCGGTTGTCCCTCGCAGAAATGGGTTCGCTTTGCTAGAAGTTGGGCTTTGCGTCCTGCACCAGCAGGGTCACGCCATGCTTGTCCGTTTCGTCGTCCATTACCTCCGTGACGGTGCCGAAGTAGCGATGACCGGCATCGGCCTCGCCAGTGCTTACGTCCACCGATACGGACATGCCCTCAATGAAGGAGCGCATGGCGTCCGTCATCGTTGGTCCCTGGGCAATCAGCGCCTCCAGCTCTGCGACACGCTTCTTCAAGCCAGTCACGTAGTTGCCATAGCCGTCCGTCACGCGACCGCACTTCTCGTTGCCGCAGATGAAGTCCATCGTTTCCCACAGGACGCCCATCAGATGAACGTCCTTGCGGCGCAGGTTCTGCTTGGAGAACTGATGCGCCAGCTCGGCCGGCGCGCTGATGACGGCCTGCACCTGGATGCGGCCATCGGAGCCGCAGTGTGGACATTGGTAGCTCATGCTTTCTTCTCCTCGAGCGCTCTGCGCGATCTGTCGACGCGATCCAGGATGGGTGGCATCTGGGTGTCAATGGTCTTGAACAGCGAGCGCAGACCTGCCTCGTGCGGCTTCAGGCAGCTCTCGCCCAAGTCCTTGTAGAACCACTTGAGGAACGAATCCGTGCCGTAAGCCGTCAGGGCGGCCAGGGCGCGCATCTCCGCGTCGCTCAGTGTCATCGTTGCCTGCGCCTCGATGCGGATGGGCAGTTCCTTGATCGTCGCCATTACGCCACCGCCTTCTCTGCGTCCAACTCCTTCCGCAACTCGGCGACGAACACCGGCCACAGCTCCCTCCAGAACCAAACGGGGCCCGGCTTCTCGCGCATCGTCGCGTAGTGCCAGGGCTCGCTGCATGTCATTTGGGCGATTTCGTGGCTGTTCAGCGCCTCGTGGACGAACTGATCGGTCGTGGTGCAGTGGGGCAAATCCTTGATGGCTTCAAAGATCGCCCGCGCCTGTTCCTTGTCGAACTCCTTCGTCTTGCGCAGACCCTCGATGACGGCCTTTTTCAAGGCGGCCACGGTCGCCTCATGGTCGTATTCCTCGTGCTCGTTCGGGAGCACCTTGTCCATGAAGTAGTGGTAGTTGGTGTTGATGAGGAACTGGCGGAAGTCGACGCCGCAGGCGCTCCAACTGTTCGAGTAATTGCCGAACGACGAGTGGATGAGGATCTCGCCGCCAAAGCGCCCCGGTTGCTCGTCCGCCCACCTGCGCACGCAGAACGTGGCCCACTCTCCACCCTTGCGAATGTCGTAGGTCTCCATCGTCGATTTGGTGACAGTGGCTGTCATTTGCGCTCCGCGATTTGATGGTCAATGGCCGCGCGCACCTGGGCGTCTTGGCTGCGCTTGCGGTAGAGCCTGGCGTCCTTCAGGACAATGACGGTCTGGATCGTCACCGATTCGTAGCCCATGCCATCAGGCCCTTCGACCTGAATGGAAGCGGTGGCGAGCAGGTGCTCCAATCGCGCTGCGTCGTCGATCGTGGTCATGCGGCCGCCTTCAACAGCTTCCCCTGCACGTCCGCCGGCAGTTGGTAGAAGCCGCGCTCCAGGCCCGCGAAGAAGCACTGCATCATCCGATCCACGTCGTATTCGGCGGCGTGGGCAGCGGCAGGGTCGTAGTCGATGCCCAGGGCGAAGCACAGCTCCATCAGCTTGGGGAACTTGCCATCGGGGCACGCCCAGCGCGCGTTCTCCATCGTGCAGAAGGGCTCAATCTCGGGCAGACCAATGCCGACGCGCAGCAGTTCGCCGCCCACGAACGGGCCATCGAACCCCATGTTGTGCGCCACCACCAGGTCCGAGCGCTGCATGCGCGCAAACACTTCGGGCGCCACGTCTTCCCATTTGGGGCAGCCCACAAGCTCTTCGTAGGCGATGCCGTGAACCGCCTGGCTGCCGGCGGAGATGGACCGCTCCGGGTCGATGCGCTGCACGAACTTGTCCACGAGCTTGCGGCTGTGGAAGTCATACTCGAGGAGCGCAATTTCGATGATGCGGTGGCCGTCCGCTTGTTCCAGTCCGGTCGTTTCGGTGTCGAGGCCGGTGATGATGAGGCTCACTTGAGCATTCTCCTTTCCTAACGTCTTACTCTTGACCGATAGTCATTGCTGACTACCGGTCAATGATAAAAGGTCAGATCAGGGCTTACAGCGGGAGCGTGCTACTTCCCGACATTCAGCAGCGTGTTCCCTGCACTGCCAACGATCATCGTGCAGCCGGCGCGTTGGGCGCATGCCAGCAGAGCCTCGTTGTATTCGTGCTGGAGGTAGTCCTTCGTCAGTGTCTGGTTCAAGGCTGCGTTGGCTGCGGCCTTACCACTGGCGCGGGTCTTTTCGATCTCGGCATCCTTCTTGGCGATCTCGATCTGCTTCTCCTTCGCCTCGAGTTGCTTCTGCGCCGACACGGCCTGACGGATGGCGTCCTCGATCGTCGGGTCGGTCATGATGGTGCGCACCACCACCCGCGTGACTTCGAACGTGCCGCGCACAGTCGGGTCTTTGTCCAGTTCAGCCTGCACGGAAGCGCGCACGGCGTCTTCCAGCTTTTGGCGGTTCTGGTGCAGCGTCAGACTGTCCAGCTTGGAGACCTCATCGGAGAGCTGGCCTTTGGCGATGTTCTGGACAAGGAAGTAGCCAGGTCGGGCGAAGTTCTCGCCCTTCATCACTGCCGACTGGCCCGAGTGGGTGCTGACGAACTCGGCGATCTTGGACGGGTTGGTCTTGTAGTAGACGGTGGCGTCCAGGTCTTTCAGCGTCAGGTTGTCACGAGCGCGCGGCTGGAGGTTCTCCAGCTCGATGCTGGTCTCCTTCACCGTGTATTCGTCCACGTGCGACAGGATCGCCACGTAGATGCCCTCGTGGACTTCCTGCGGGTCCACCTTGCCGAAGCTGGTGCGCACGCCCACGTTGCCGGTGTTGATCGTGCCCCCGCAGCCGGTGAGCGCCAGGCTGAACAGCATCGCCAGGCCAATGAAGAGTTTCTTCATGCGTTTGTCCTTACATAATGTGGTCGACCGAAATGAGGAACGCCATTGCGAGCACGGTCAGACACGCAGAGGCGGCGGTGAGGAAGGTCCGACGAATGATTCGCCGGATGCGCGCTTTGTCTTTGAAGAACGGAGTGCAGGTGGCGAGCCACAGCACCCCGTAGATCAATGCCATCAACAACAGCGCGAGGAAGACGGCACGCAGGATCATGGTCAGGCGGCGGCCGGTTCACCGTCGTTGGCTGCGCCCTGCTCGGCTGCCGGCTCTTGCTGGCCCTCGCCCTTCGGCTTGCGCTGCGGCAGCAGGTTGCGGATGGCTTCCTGGTTGCCGATCAGCCAGTCGGCCAGCGATTCCGGTTTGAAGATCACTTCGCCGGCGATCATTTCGTCCTTCAGCGTTTCCGACACGAGCTTGGCCAGGTTGGCGCGGCGGTCCAGCTCACGCTGGTGCTGCTTCGCGGCGTTCTTGTCCGTGAACAGTTGGCCGTCGGTCGTTTCGTAGGATGCGATGCGCTTGACTTTCATGGTGCTCTCTCTGTGTTAAGTCAGTATTGACTTTTTGATGATGACAACAAAAAACAGGGGTTAGTGCTCGACGAAATCGAATTCCATCCGGTTAGCGTCCTCCAATTTCACCCAGAACCGGTGCTGCTTCTTTCCAATCTTGGCGCTGAAGGTCACGCTGTCGAAGCCCTTCATGCCCTGGCGAATGTAGTAGCGCCTGACGAACAGCGTGGTGCCCGCCGGCAGCGCCACTGGCGCGCTCAGATTCGGGTCGTAGCAGCCATATTTATCGCGCGGCTCTTTGAGCTTCAGCGCCTTGAACAGGGCCGTGTTGCGATACTCCGCAAACAGGCTGAAAGTCCAGTCGGCGGCCAGGATCAGCTCAGAGCCCAGCGGCGGGATAAAGAGCCTGGCCATCACGCCACCTGCGTGCAGCCGTAGTTCTGGCCGCGCTTGACGAACGTGAATTTGCCCGCGATCTGGCCGCCGGCCATCTGCGGAATCCACTTGTTCATGTCTGTCAGGAAGACGTTCACCGTGCGCCCGTCACGACGGGCAAACGTGAACCCCACCGAGCTGCGGCCGCGACCACACGATTGATAGGTCAGCAAGTCCTCAAACTCGTAGTTCGGGATCATCGAGGCGGCCCCGTAACCCGCGTAGTCCAGCTGGTTGCCGTCCTTGTCGAACGGAATCTCGTAACTGCCAACAGTCTTTGCCACTTCTATCTCCTTCAGATGTTTGCCATCACCACGTTCCCCAGTCGCCTTGACCGTCTCGCGCCTTGACGGCGGCCATGTCTTCTTGCAACGCCAACTGGCGCTCCTCTTCCGAGCGGTTGATCACCATGTTGTCCGGCGCGAAGGAGCCCACAAAGCAGGGGTAATAGTCGTCGTGGTTGTGGGTGCCAACCGTAATGACCACCCGCCCCGTCACGCAATCTTTGAACTGGACGACCTCACCGCTCGCCCCGTCCATGTCGTCGGACCAAGTGCCGCGCACTCGGACAGGCGGGAACCTGTTGGTGACTTTCGCTGCCGGCGAGCGGAAGACTCGTTCCAAAGACGACCGGTAGCCGTCGCTCGGATCTTCCGCCGCTGTGTAAGCTCGTCCGTCCAGAACGAACGTGAAGTGCGTGGCTGCGTCGTCGGCGCCAGGGTGTCGAACCTGGCTCTCCTGGACGCCCGAAAGCTCGAACTCCTTGCCAACGAACCAGTCCAGCGTTACGGCCTCTTCCTTTGTCGATGCCACAGCAGCGCCTCCCGCTTGCTCAATGCACCTTGACGGTCACGTCATCCGGCACGTGATACGCCTGGCCGCACTGGTCGCATACGTGGTCACGACCGCGCGGGTCTGCGAGCCAGCCCTCCTGCTCCGCTTCACAGTGCGGGCAGATGATCGAGCGCACGGCGACAGTCATCGCTTCAACGGCTTTGGGTTTCATGCTTTCACAGCTCCTGATAGCCCTTGTTTTGGACCGACGCACACAGCTCCGCGAACGCATTCTTGGCCCCGCGCGTGTGGTCCCATTCCTTGACAACGTGTCCGCAGGCGAGCCCATTCACCCGCTTGCTGACCGTCAACTTGGTCGTCCCCACCGGCCACTCGACGGCAAGGATCTCGTTACCCTTCACGAACACCCGCTTCATCAGTGGCTTCGTGTCGCTGCATTCCTGCTGGGCCGCCGTGATCAGGTCAATGAAGTCCTTGCCAAGCAGCCCGCTGACGGCCATGAACAGCGTGTCCACGCCCGTTGAAAACTGGTCGGGGGTCATCTTTCCAAGCTGCACTGCCGAGAACAGCCACTCCAGCGTCTCAAACGTCTTGCGGTCGAGTTCTTCTTGGACGGTCGGCATATGAAAGTCAGTGTTGACTTTTGTTGCAGGCACTGAATCACCCCTTCTTTCTGACACGCGCAACGCTGCGCACAAACAGAATCTTATAGAAGCTCGATAGGGGACACAAGTAACTACTGACTATATGTCACTGGTCCCCTATCGGCTCTTCACATCAACCGATAGCCTTCGGCCACCTCCCGCGCGATCTGCTCTTGAGCGCGCTTCTCCGCGCGCCCGATTGCGAACTCGACCGCCCCGACGCGCTCCACCAGATCGGTCATCGACCGGGGCAGGTAGAAGTGCAGTGGCTTCACCCGCTCATCGACCGACAGGCCCAGGACGATGGCGCTCAGGTGCTCGATGTAGGCCGCGTTGAGAGCTGCCTTGCCCTCAGCAGCCACCAGCGGGATGCCTGGCTGCACCACGATCAGCACGCCAAAGCGCTTGTTGGTCACGTCGATGCACTGCTGGACGTAGCCGGCAAAGCGCTCTTGATCGTCCTGCGCAACTCGGTCGCCAATGGCGTCGGCCATCGTGTAGGCGATCATGTCGAGCGGCGTTCGGTCGGTAATGGCTCTCTCTCCCGCGTGCTTGGCGTAGATGGCGTCCACCCGCTTCAGGATTTCGCCCTGCACTTCCAGGCGCGTCTTGAAGTCATGGGTGCGCGCCGGATCGAAGCCAAGCTCCTTGCAGATTCCGCTGACCGGCGTTTCGAGGAAAAGCACGTCCTCGTGCTTCTCCGCGACCGCCCGCGCCAGCGTCGTCTTGCCGGTGCGGTGTGCGCCGCACAGACCGATCATCAGGCCGCCACCGTTTCCGGGTTGCCCACCTGGATCAGACCACCACCCGGCAAGACCTTGCCCTCCAGGATGGCGCGCTCGCCTGCCAGGTCGCGGTTCACGGCGTCGTGGTGGTTGAACTTGTCGGGGTAGCGCTTGCGCAGCTTGGCGATGTTCTTCTCGCGCTCCACTTCTTCGTCCGTGCCGGCAGCGTCGTGGCCAACTGCCTGATACCAGGACACGTCGCCACCGATCTCCTCGCCCCAGTTCACCGGGTCGAACTCGCCGGTCTCCAGCTGCTTCAGGATGACCTCCAGCGCTTCGCCGCCTTCGGTGAAGATGCCCACAGCCGCGTGCAGCAGGCGCACGTTCACGTTCGACAGCTTGGCGCCCGCCAGCGCCGGCGGCAGCGCGTCACCGACGAAGAGCGCCTTGTCGTTGGGATCGGCCAGGTTGCCTTCGTTGGTGTGCGTGCCCAGGAAGTCCAGGACTTGCAGCTGCGAGGACAGGTTCTTGAGCATCGCGTCCTTGTCGATCGCCTGGCCGTAGAAGATGGCGCGCTTGACCAGATCCATCATCTGCGCGTTGGCAATGGCCAGCGACAGCGCTGCGTGCAGGCTGACCGTGCCGAAGTTGATGGATGCCGGCACGCTCTCGGTGAGAACGGCCTGCCGTTGGTATTCTTTGAAGTTCATGTGGTGGTTTTCCTTTCGGTTGTGAATGAGGTTCAGTCCGCTGCGGCCAAGCCAAAGCCCAGACCAACGCCGCCCGCCGCGTCCGACACGACGAGGTTCTTCAGGCGCTCGGCGACGGCATGCGCGCGAGAGGCTTCCGTCATGGCCGCGTTGCGACGGGCTTCGGCCTCGATACGGTCTTGGTCAGCACGCTCGGCCTGGGCAAGGCTCTCCTGGCCGACCAGCTCCAGGTCCGTGATGGTCTGGTTGAAGGCAGCCAGAACGGAATCGACGGACTTCTTGCCAAACGCTTTCAGCATTTCCTACTCCTTGAATAGTCAGGGTTTACTACGTTAAGCGGCCAGAATCAGGCCAGCAAGGTGGATTCAATCAACTCGCGGTGTTGGCGCCAGCCCTTGAAGTTCTTCGAGGACTGACCGGCCAGCGGCAGCGGGTAGGCTTGGTGCTCGGTGGGCGACGCATGCAGCGGGCGAGCGCCGACCAGGCGGTCAAACAGCTCCAGATCCTTCTCGATCGAGGGATTGGCGCCGTCGTGGGTCAGATAGGACACGCGGGCGCAGCGGGCCGTCGACAGCTTGGCCAGCAGCTCAGGGCTGTCACGATGGACATAGCGCTCCTCGTTGCTCACATACGGCAAGTGCCAGTTACGGGCGTCGCCACGATCGCGCTTGACGCGGTTCGGCTCGGAGCAGTCCATCGCAATGCGCATCGTGCCGGCCAGCGCCTGAATCTCGGGTTGGGCATCCGGGTGGTCGCGCAGTTCGAAGAAGTTCTCCCACTCCGTCGCCGTCACAACCACGTGGATGTGCTGGAACGGCTCGAGGATGCGGTTGACGACCTGCTTGTGAATGCCGAGATCCATCAGGACTTCGGCACGATTGGCCGCATCGACGGCAGCGCGCACCCAGTTGGCCGCCGCCGTCGTGGCCGTTTCGTTGCTGACCTGCTCCTTCGCCTGCATGCCAGGCTGGTTCTTGCCCCAATGGATCGGCATGGCGGGCTTCGTGCGCACCTGCTCGATCATCTTGGCGACCGGGATGGCGCGGCTGCTGCTGGCGTTGCGGCTGAACACCCGGTGCGTCATGAACTCGGCGTGGATGAAGCGCGGATACTCCAGCTGGAGCGTGGTGAGGCGCTTGCCGTGCGCGGCGATGCTGTCCTCGATGACTTTGGCGTGAATCATGTGATCTCCCTTTCGAAATGGCGTCAGTGACCGGCTTCGATACCGGCTGGTCTACGACCGCGCACCCTGTTACCGTGCCGTCGCGCTGCCCCGACCCTGCTTTACCTGCGCAGGAACGTGTGTGACCTCTCCACACTGCACTGACAGAGAAAACGGCTGGTGCCCAACCGGCTTTTCTGTCAGGGAGGGCTCTCGCCCTCCTGCCATCAGCGGCGACCGCTGCTGAAACTGCTGCTCCGGCTCATCGACGAGTAGGACGATGTGCTCGGGCGACTCCACGAGGAACTGGAGCTGCTGGAGCTGGAGCTGCTGGACTTGCTCGCGTAGCTCGGGCTGTAGCTGACCGTGGGTGCAGCGGCCGGCTTGTTGGCGTAGGTCGGCGCATACGACGGCTTGGCCGGCGCGGGCGCTGCGGCTGCCGGTGCAGGCGTGGCCTTCGGCGCGACAGCGGCAGCTTTGGGCGCTTCCGTCACGTGGTAGTGGTTCGTCACGTTGGTCACGCGGCGCTCAGTGTGGCCACCGTCGTAGCTGCCGCCGCGATTGCCGGACGAACCCAGCATGTAGCCCAGCGCGCCACCCATCAGCATGTCGCCGATGCCACCGCCGCTCTGTGCGGGCGTGGTGTTGTTGATGATCACGGGCTGGCCAGCGGCGGCGACCGGAGCCTGACCGGCCGGCGCTGCCTGCTGGATGACCTGGGGTTGCGGAATCTGCGCCACGCGCTCATCGCGGCCGCAGGCAGAGACGGTCAGCGCGAGCACGATGGCGGCGCTGAGAATGGCGATTCGAGTCTTGGACTTGTTCATGGATTCTCCTGTTGAGCCCCGGTCAACTTCGACCGGGGACGTGCATCACTTTCGACAATCTAATTATAGTCAGTCATGACTTATATTAGAGCGGGAACAAGATCATTCCCATTCAAGAGCGCCGCCGACGGCGTAGTCCGTCACCTTGCTCTCGAAGAAGTTCTTCTTGCGTCCATTCACGCGAGAAATGTCCTGGAACCACGGCACCGGATTCTTCACGCCCGGATACAGCGGCTCGAAGCCCAACTGCGCGCAGCATTCGTTGGCCCGCCACTGCACGAACCCTTCGATAATCGGGTCCGTCAGGCCGAGAATCCCGCCGCCGATCAGGTGCTTGCCCCAGGTCGTCTCCAGATCGACGGCGCTGCGCAGCAGGGTGCGCGCATCCTCGTAGAAGCTGGCGTCGAAGACTTCCGGGTTCTCGACTTGCAGGGTCTGGAACATGTGCTTGAACAGTTCCAGGTGGGTGCCCTCTTCGTCGCGCTGGATGTAGGCGATCATGTCGGCCGAGCCGAGCATCTTCCCGTTCTTGGCCAGCGTGTAGAAGATCAGGAAGCCCGCGAAGAAGTAGATGCCCTCGAGAGCCACGTTCGTGACCGTGGCCAGCGCGAAGGTGCGCGGGCTGTAGTCCTGATCCAGGATCGCGTTCTGGCGCAGCACGTGCTCGTTCTTGGCCGCGAGCACACCGTCGCGCTCAAAGCGCATGTAGACCTCCATCGGGTCAGCGCAAATCGCTTCTGCGAGCGTCGAGTAGGCTTCGACGTGCAGCGCTTCTTCCCACGCCTGGCGCACGAGGCACATCTTCACTTCCGGCGACGTGACGTGCTTGGCGATGTTCTCGGTGATGTTGTGGAGCTGGAACCCGTCCAGGTTGGACAGGAACGCGAGCGCGCCGTCATACGCTTCCTTCTCGCGCGGCGTCAGCACGCCCTGCTTGTATTGCTTCACGTCACGGGACAGGTCCACGTCCTTCGTGAACCACGTGTTGTTCTCCATGACCTGAAGGATGTCCCGCGCCCAGGCGTGCTTGAGCGGGGAGATTGCCATCAGCTTGTCGGACGGGCCTTCGATGAGGCGGCGGCTGTTCACTCGTTCTGCGGTGGTTGTCATGCGGATTCCTGCGGTTGAGGTTGAGGATTGAATTCGCCCAGGGCGCCGCGAGCGGCACGTCCATGATCGAACCCAGCCTGGGCGTAGAAAGCCAGTGCGTTGAGCATTCGCTCGACGACCGGCAGAGGCAGCGCGACCTTCGGGATAGGCACGCGCGACTCGATGACTGGTGGCGCCGGCGGCGTCTCGACGTGCTCGTCCGCGATCGGGCGCTCTACTGGCGCGACGCGGCGATTGGGAAAGGCAAGGACGTTGCTCACGGTGAGTCTCCAAAGACGGGGCTTGCGCCCCGTCTGTTGTCAATGCTGACTGTTGATTACTGGCAGCTTTCGCAGTCCGGGTTGTCGATGGAGCACAGGTTCACTTCTGCCTCCATTGCATCCGCCACTGCGCTCGCTGCCGCCTTCTTGGCCGACTTCGCGCGCTGCTTGGCCAGGTCGGAAGACTGGCTGCGCAGGTAGTAGGTCGTCTTGCACCCCAGGCGCCAGGCCAACTGATACAGCTCCGACAGCTGGCGGCCCTTCGTGCCCTCCTTCGCGAACAGGTTCAGCGACTGCGCCTGGTCGATCCACTTCTGACGCAGCGCGGCCGCTTTCACAAGCCACGTCTGGTCAATGTCGTAGGACTCCATGCACAGCTCAGGCCGCCCATACTTGAGGCACGGGTCGATCACCTTGAACGAGCCGGACAGGTTGCCCTCCTCGTATTCGCGCTGGAACACCGGCTCGATGGTCGGCGTCGTGCCCACGATGTTGGAGATGGTCGCGGTCGGGGCGATGGCCATGCAGTTGCTGTTGCGCATGCCGTGCTTGGCGATCAGCGCTGCCAGGCGGTCCCAGTCCAGGGTCGACTCAGCCTCGCCATGCAGCAGCGTGCCGATCTTGCGTGCCGTGTCGATCGGCAGGATGCCCTGATCCCACAGGCTGCCCTTGAACGACTCGTAGGCGCCGCGCTCGTGTGCCAGTTGCACCGATGCGCTGATGGCCAAATAGGACACCATTTCCATCATGCGGTCAGCCTTGAGCAGGTGCTGGGTCGACTCCCAGGCGACGCCCTGCGCGACCAGCCACTCCGCGTAGCCCATCAGGCCCAGACCCACCGGACGGTGGCGCAGGTTGGAATTGCGGGCGCGCTCGGACGGGTAGAAGTTAATGTCGATCACGTTGTCCAGCATCCGCATGGCGACCGTGACGGTGTTCTGGAGCTTGTCCACGTTCAGGCCGCTCGGGTGCGAGGCGTCGACATGGCGCGCCAGGTTAATCGAGCCCAGATTGCACACCGCCGTTTCGTCGTCCGACGTGTTCAGCGTGATTTCCGTGCAGAGGTTCGAGTTGTGGATCACCCCAACGTGCTGCTGCGGGTTGCGGCGGTTGCACTCGTCCTTGAACGTGATCCAGGGGTGGCCAGTCTCGAACAGGAAGCCGAGCATCTTCTTCCAGACCTCGATCGCCGGTTCCTGGAAGCGATACTTGCCCTGTGCCTCCAGCGTCTCGTAGCGCACCTTGAAGGCGTCGCCAAACAGGTCGTGCAGTTCCGGGTATTCGGCCGGCGAGAAGAAGCTCCACATGCCACCCTGCTCGACGCGCTCCATGAGCAGGTCAGGAATCCAGTTGGCGGGGAAAATGTCGTGCGCGCGGCGGCGGTCGTCGCCGGAGTTCTTCTTCAGCTCCAAGAAGGCATACAGGTCCGGGTGCCAGCTCTCCAGGTAGGCTGCAAAGGCGCCGTTGCGCTTGCCGCCCTGGTTCACAGCCACGGCCGTGTCGTTCCAGACCTTGATGTAGGGAACGATGCCGCTCGACTTGCCGTTGGTGCTGCGGATCGGGTCGCCCTCGCTGCGCACGCGGGTCCAGTCGGTGCCAATGCCGCCGGCGAACTTCGAGAGCAGCGCGCACTCCTGGATCGTGCCGTAGATCGAGGCGAACGGATGCTCTTCGGGCGCGGCCGCGATCTGGTCGGCCACCGTGTTCAGGTAGCACGAGGACAGCTGCGAGTGGAGCGTGCCCGAGTTGAACAGCGTGGGCGTCGAGGACATGAAGTCGAACGAGGACAGCACCTCGTAGAACTGGCACGCCCAGAACGTGCGCATTTCCTGCTTCTCGGCCAGCGCGAGACCCATCGCCACGCGCATAAAGAAGTGCTGCGGCAGCTCGATGATCGGGGCAACCGCCACACCGGCCTGCTCCTGGCGGCGGATCAGGTAGCGGTCCACAACGGTTTGGAGACCCAGGTAGGTGAACTGGAGGTCGCGCTCGGGGCGGATCATCAGGTTCAGGGTCGTCAGGTCAAAGGAGCCGTCCATCAGCTCGGGGTTGACCCGCTTCTCGGCAACCGCCTGGGCCAGGTAGTCGTGCAGCGTCGGGTAATTGATGCCGCCCGTCACGTCCTTATACAGACGGGACAGAAGGAAGCGCGCGGCCACGAAGGTCGCGTCCTGCTCGTTGACGGAGATGCGGCCGGCGGCAGCCTTCACCTGTGCGTCGAAAATGTCCGACGTGGACATGCCGTCGAAAATCAGGAGCTTTGTTTCCCGCTTGAGCGCGGCCACGTCCACCTTCAGTCCGCGCGTGGCGAATTCCGTCAGGCGGTCGATCTTCGTGGCGTCAAACGGCTCGCTGCTGCCGTCTCGCTTGATTACTTGCATTGCGTTCCTTGCAAAGTGGGTGGGTGAAAATGGGGGATGGAGTGTAAGTCAGTTTTGACTGTCGCTCTATATGAAGCTACCAGGCTTCGTCCTGTGCGGTTTTGGGGGTGTCCTTACTCGCGACATGGACTCGGTAATCCTGCATCATGGCTTGGACCTGCCGCTTTTCTTTGACCCACGTGTCGTATGGATCATGAGGCAGCGGCTCTTCCAATCGGGGCTCTTTCGTGGGCGTCGGCGCTACGATCCACGTTTCGGGGTAAGCGGGCATGAACGGTTCCGGCATGCCGGGAATATCCTCGACGCAGCGAGCCGCGCCACAGCGGGCGCTGACTCGCGTAATGAGCATCAGGTCGGACGCCCTGTGGTGCTTCTCGACATTCCATTTGGCATGCGGGCAGTGCGAGCACTCATCTGCCGTGTCCTGGCGGATGGCGACTTTGGCCCTTTCAAGCTCGCGCTGCTCTCGCGCAGAGCGCTCTCCGAAGAAATGGAAGTCATCCGTGAAGGTGTATTCCTTGACACGCTCAAGGAGGCGCGACTTCGCCATGACTGCTTACCCTTTCGTTGCATTGCTGACCGGTTAATTATTGTCAGTGCTGACTTATCTTAACCGGTCAGGAAAACCGCTTACGCGGCTTTCAGCCCGCGCATGAGCGCAGTGGCTTGGCGGAACTGGTCCGTGAGAATGCCGGCGTGGACGGCGGCCACCGCATCGGCCAAGTGCTCGTTCGCCGCGATCGGCAGCAACTTGCCCTTCTCCTTGCGCATGAGCCAGGGCGCGGCCGGATACGTCTGCATCGCCCACTCGATCATTTCGTCCTTCGTGGCGGTTTTCACGCCGAAGCCGGCCATCTTCACTTCGGAGGGCGTCACCTGGATCATCGGCACGGGACACGCAGCGAGCACGCCGATGCACACCCCATAGGACGCCATAGCGCGCGCCGACTGCGACCCGACCGGGACTTCAGCCACCGCAATCTGGAAGCCCTTCGCGTGCTCGATCAGCGCGTCGTGCAGGATGCGGCCACGCTCCAGGTCGAGGGAGTTCTGGCGCACGGCCTTCTTCTTCTTTTTGTCCTGCTCGGGCTCGGTTTTCACCAGCACCAGATCGTCCACGTCAACCGACATGTCCGTCAGGTCCAGCGTCATCTTGGCAATGCCGAAGTTGGACAGCGAGGGGTCGAGCCCCAACAGTTTGAGTTTCATCTTGTGGTTCCTACGAGTGACTTACTGCGTTCATCAGTGCGGCGAATCCGAGCACGATCGCCGTGCAGAGGGTCGAGAACAGCAGGCCGCCTTTACAGTCCAGCGAAATGAGCAGGCCGCCGATCCAGATGCAGGCGACACAGCCGCTCAACAGCTTTTGCCACGTGGGCGCGCCGCGCCACCAGTTCTTGATTGCGTTCATCACCAGCTCCCAAAGCCTTGTTCGGCGTAGGTTTCCGCCTTCGACTTGATTTCTTCCGCGCGCTCCTGCGCCTTCGCCTCCTCGCGGGCCGCCTCGATGCGCTCGAACACCTCGCCCAGCGTGTCCGTGAGGTAGCGGTTGAAGCCGCCGAACGTCGCCTTCGCGTCGCTCTCCGCCATCTCCATTTCTTCGAAGTCGGCCACGCCGACCGGCTTGAAGACGATCAGGGCCTTGCCGCGCTTGCCGATGTAGCCACGCACCGGGGTGAATTCCTCACCGCCAATGAACGGCTTGATCTTGTATTCGCTGCCGTTGCGCACGGTCAGCTTCATCGGCTCCGGCAACTCGAAGGCTCTCGGGCTCTCGGCGAACGCCTCCTCGTAGCGAGAAACGGCGTCCTTCTCCAGGGCCGTGACAAGCTCCGGCCCGCCTTGCTTGTGGTCAGACATGTGCTCCTCTTGAGTGGTGTGCCTGGCTCCGCCGCGCTTGATCCGCATGTAGGCGTCGTGCCCACCGGCGGCACTGGCTTCGGCGCTGTTGTAGCCAGGCGTGTTGAGAAAATCCTTCATCGCTTCGGCGAACGTGCTCTTGCCCGCTCGCCTGGCGCTCGGAAACGTCACCATCGGCTTGATGACAGGGCTGTTCATCAGTTCACCGATGAGGTCCAGCGGCGTCCCAGACTTAGACTGCGCCACGCTCGGTTGCCCCTGTAACGGTCGTGATGCCTCCGTTCAGCTCGGCGACGATCACGTTGTCGATCCAGTCCGAGAGCGAGTTGTGGCTGATCACGAGCACGGTGCCCCGCTCACGCGCCTTGCGCTCCATGACCGTCATCAGGCGCTCCAGGCCGGCTTCATCGAGCGCGTGGTCCACTTCGTCGGCCACGAACAGGTTGATCGGCTTGGACGCGCGGCTGGCCACCATGTCTTGCAGCGCCATCGCCGTCGCCAGACGGACCTTGCGCTTCTGACCGCCCGACTGGCCGGCGAAGCTCTTGCCGCCCTTGTCGTTGGTGACTTCGATGTTGAACTTCTCCTTGAGGTCGCCCTTCGCCGTCTTGGCCAGCGTGTTCCAGGTGGCGTGCAGCACGCCGTCGGACAGGACGCCCAGGTAGTCGGCAGTCTGGTCGTTCAGGAACGGCGTCACCGTGTCCAGGATGTGCGCACGCACGCCGGCGGGGCCGAACACCTGCACCACCGAGTCGGCGATCGCCTTCGCCTTCTCTGCCTGGACCAACTCCTCCTCTTCCTTCTTCAGCAGGTTCTCGTAGTGCTGGCGGGCGTCACGCCGATCCGAGACGATCTTGTCCCAGGGGTTCGGCGCGGTCAGGTGAGCCTTCGCCGCGTCACGAATGCGCTGGCGCTCGGCTTCTTTGCTCTCGATACCGCGCGCCGTCGAGTCGATCGCGCCCAGGACGGTTGTCAGATCGCGTCGCTTCGCAGCCAGTGCGCTCGGGTCGGTCATCGACCGCTTGAACGCTTCGGCTTCGTCTGCGCGCTGTTTCGCGGCCTCCTGCAAGGCGCGCACTTCGGCCGCCACCGGCAGCAGTTCGCGCTTGATTTCCTCGATGCTCTTGGCGCGCGCCTGCTTGGCCGTCTCCAGATCGTGCTCGCAATACGGCTTGCCGCACTCGCCGCACGGCTTGCCCACTTGCGACTCAATGTCCGCCAGCGCTGCGGTGGCCTGATCCAGGCGCCGCTTCCCCGCCGTGAACTCGGCGCTCTTGCGCGTGAGCGCCGTCTGCGCGGTCGTGGCCGCTGCGTTCAGGGCGATGAGCTGATCCTGCTCGGCCTTGAGCGCCGCCAAGCTCTTGTCGACTTCGGCGATCCCCGCCTCTACGTCTGCGCGGGGCGCATGGCCATCGAGCAGCGCCTTGAGCCGCTCAAGTTCCGCCTCGATCGGCTTGACCTTCTCCAGCTCCGCGCGTGCGCGGTCCTTGCGTTCGTTCTCGAAGACGGTCTTGGAGCTTTCGGCGTTCG
The DNA here is from genome assembly GCF_030582395.1 of Ralstonia pickettii. NCBI lineage: Bacteria > Pseudomonadati > Pseudomonadota > Betaproteobacteria > Burkholderiales > Burkholderiaceae > Ralstonia > Ralstonia pickettii. The sequence continues at coordinate 1,010,565 of NZ_CP104381.1, read as the reverse complement.
CCAGCTCGGTCTCGCAGTTGGCCAGATGCGCCTTGCGGGCGCTCACTGCCGAACTGGCGATCTTGAAAAGGTTGTCTGCGGCTGTCGCACGAGCACGAGCTTCCGTGTAGGCGTCAGACAGCACCTCCACGCCGGCAGCCTCCTCGATCAGGAGCTTCAACTGCTTGTCGGTCATGCCAGGCAGGTCCGGCATCTTCTCCTGCCCCGCGTAGACGGCCGCGCAGAACACGTCCAGCGAGCAGCCCATGATGGTGTTCACCACCTCCTGCGTCTCTTTGTCCGTGCCCTTCGAGAGGTCCACGCCAGTGGTCAGGTTCTTGACGATCAGGGCGTTCTTGATCGCCTTGTCCTTGCGCCCACGTGTGATTTCGTAGGTGTCGGCGCCGTCCTCGATCACGACCGTCACGCGGCAGTCCTTGCCGGCCGTCTCGTTGATCACGGCATCGCCCGTCACGTCGCGCGCCGTTACGCCGTAGAGCGCCCAACACAGCGCGTCGACAATGGACGACTTGCCGGCGCCATTGCTCGATGCCGACGGGTCGTCGTTGTTCACGCCCTGGATCAGCAGCAGGCCGCGATTGTCCAGCTCCAGCTTGGCTTCCCCGACGGTGAGGAAGTTGCGAATGTGCAGTGTCTTGAAGTCCATTAAAAGCTCCCGAATTCTTGGTCGCGCACGTTGATAAGCACGCGCTCGTGGACAAACTTTGTCGCGGCTGCGCGGGCCTGCTCGATCAGCAGATCCTTGATCGCTTTGCCTACATCCATCCCGCCAAACGCTTCCTTGATGTGGCGCTCGATGACCTCATCCATGCGCTTCACAAAGACCGGATCACGCAGGGCGATCTTTGCGCGCTTGTCCACCATCTCCTTGATGGTTTCGCTGATCGCCTGCTTGATTTCGGCGCCGTTCAGGCCCTCCTTCGTCAGCGCGGCGCGCACCGCATTGCGGATCTCCTCGCGGATCTTTTCCTCCGCGAGCTTGCGATTGGCCCGAGCGAAACGCTCCTGCTCGATCGGGCTCATCTCCGCGCTCACGACACGCTCCGCACGGTGGTGAGCACGTCCTGACACGCCTTTGCGACGGCGGCCGCGTCGGGGAGCGAACTGGCAGCGATGTAGTCCTGCACGCTCTGGTCCAGCGTCACGCCGGAGCGGATCACTGCGCCGCTACGGGTCGGTGCGGTGGCGTCCTTCTGCACGTTCAGCACCACGCCCTGTGCGCCGCTGTCGATCAGGTAAGCACGCAGCGACTCCACTTCCGCAACGTTGGCGGTGCGAATGGTCGCCTTCACGTAGTTGCCGTCCACCAGCATGGGAATGTCGGCAGGGTCGGTCGTGCTGTCGATCTCCACGAACTCGGGGGCGTGCGACTTCATCCAGCGCACGCGGTCCTCGTAGACGATCAGGAAACCGGACTTCTTGCCCACATCGCTCCACGTCTGCGGCGTCAGGCTGCCGACGCTGTAGACGCCACCCTCGAACTCCTTGTGGTGGTGGTAGTGCCCAGCGAAGACGCGGCGAAAGCCCAGCTTGGCCAGGTATTCGGCGCTCAGACCGTGGTCAGGCAGACCGGGGATCACGCCGTCGACCGGCGCGTGCAGGATCAGGTCACAGCCAGCGCGGTCAGCGGGGTCAATGTCCTCGATCTGCTTCTTCAAACCTTCGATGGAGGGGTTCCAGGGGATCATGGCCACGTGGTCGGTCGCGGCGAGGCCCGCCTCCCAGCTGTTGATCACCTTGCACCCCACCCCTTCCAGCGCAGTGATGGCGCTCGACACGCGCAGCGCTTCCTTGCCCTCGAGGTCGTGGTTGCCGGCCAGGATGACGATGTTGATGCCGCTCTTGATGATTTCGCCGTAGCAGTCCAGCGTCGGGTTCAGGACGCTCGGCGCGATCGAGCCGCGCACATGGAACAGGTCGCCGGCGTGGGCGATGTAGTTGCCGCCGGCTTTGCGCACTTCCTCTGCGCAGCGCTTGGTCTCGTCCAGCGTTTGCTGGAGCCGGCTGTTCACGCCGGACGGCAGAACGGTCGAGAACGCGGACCAGGGATGGTGATGCGTGTCGCTGATGATGCCGTATGGCTTCATGGGTTATCTCCGATGGTAAATGCTGACTATCAGACGTGCCGATAGAAAACGTGGTTGCCGTATGCGAACGTGCGCGGCATCTTCTTGCTCCAGGCCGGCGAAACCGACTTGGCGTGGTAGTGGGTGGCGCCGCGCGTGAAGTCTGCGAGGCGGCCCTTGAGCGCCAGCGTGGCGATCACGCGGGCCTTGCGCCAGGCTTGCTGGTCACGCGGCATCGCGGCGTGCTCAATCACCCAGCCGTCCTTGCGGCGTGTGACGAGCCGATTGGTCCAGGAAAACTGCTTCTTGGCCATCACCACCTCGCAGACCTTGCTGCTGTCATGCGCGGCGCGGTTCATCGTCGTCAGAGCGATCGCCATCTGTCCGGCGGTCGGCTCCCCTCGCCCCTCGTGGTAAATGTTGAGGGCCATGCAGAGCAAAGCGGCTGTGAGCACCATATGTTTGCCCCTCAAGCCGGAACAACGTCGAAGCCCACCGTGCGCCGCAGCTGGTGCAGCCAGTTCTGCACGGCGCGGTGGTCTGATGGCGAGCCTGGGACCGTCACGACCATCTTGCCGGTCGGGTCTGCGAGGCGTAAGTGCCGGTTGTTCGACTTTTCGACCCAGCCCTGCTTGACCAACAGGCGGCAAACCTTGTCGATTACGCGGTCCCTGGAGTAGCGCTTTGTTGCCATGTTCTGTGCTCCCTTGAATATAAGTCACTATTGACTGTTCTGACATTGTAAGCGAACAAGTCAGGAGTGACTATCTCAACGACATGGCAGAAGCGATTCGCGTCGCGCTTGCCGACGGATTGATGCGAAAACGGGACAGTGGCAGGCCGCGCTGGCGCGTGTCACCGAAGTGGCCAAAGCTGTGCGGGTCCGTGAAGAAGTCGTCCACCAGCGTGATCCAGAAATTGCGCTTTTTGCCATCGCGTGTGACCACGCCGATGTAGGAGATGCCGCGTGTTTTGGCTTCTTCCAGCGTGCGCACGTCGATGCACCAGGCGGTGCGGCGGTGAAACACTTCGCCTGGTCGGCGGTGGGCCAGATACAGCGCCTTGCCCGACGGCAGGTAGTGCCAGTTGCCATAGAAGCGGCCGTTCACCGTGTGGGGATACCGCATCACCACCCTCCCCAGCCAAGCTCTTGTTCGCGGACCTGCTGGATGCGTCGCTCGTTTGCCCGCTCCTGCTCGCGCTGGCGCTTCTGCTCGCGGCGCCTTGCCTTGCCAGTGCGAGCCGTAGATTCGCACTCCACCTTGTCGACGCGGCGCGGTGCGAGCTTCTCGCCTGGCCACTCTTCATCGAACACCACGAGACCCAGGCCCATGTCTTCATAGTCGATGTGACCCACGTCGGCGACGCGCTGACGGCTGGAGATGGCGTCCCAGCGGCGACGCTCGCGGCTGTAGTCGTTGCGCATCACCATGCACCCCACTCGTGAGCGTAGGCCATGTCTCGAGCCTGGGCAGCCTCGATCGCCGCCTGGGCTGCCAGAGCGGCACGCTCCTCTTCCTCACGAGTGCGTGCCGCCTCCTGAGCGGCGGCCTGGGCCTTGAGCCTGTCAGCGATTTGCGGCGGGGGATTGTCCGACCAGATGCGTTGCCTGTTGCTACCCCGGCGCCCCTTCATGTTGCGGAGCGCGTTGTCGATCTGGTCGTTGGCCTCTTGGTCGAAAAAGCACTGCGCCTTTTCCTCCGCAGTCTTGTCGCGCAACCAGGCCAGATAGGTGGGCTCGACTTGCAGGACGTTCCTGATGGTCGAGCCCTTGTGTTTGCCAAAGTGCAGAACGTCGTCGAGGGTATTGCCGTCACTCATTCCAATCTCCGCATGTAAATCACGGTGGTCTTCTTGGTGGGCGTCGCGATGTGCGGCCCATGAATCTTCTGCAAGAGGTGGAACAGGCGTTCGGGGCTGCGACCGTCGCTGGAGACTTCCAGCTCGGTGTGATTCTTGTCGCCGTGAATGGCGCACATTTCGCCGAGCTTACCGACTTCGACGCCTGTGACTACGGCCCTTCCGAAGACCAGTCGCTCCTTCTCGTTGAGCAGGAAAACCTCCTCGCCCACCGAGAGGTTCTTGGCGTAGAAGCCGCCAATGCGAAACGTGTTGAATTCCCCTTCTGTTCCCACCACTGGCGGGATAAAACCAACTACTCGCGTGCCCATTGAGCCCTCCCTAGAATCGTGCTCTGATTGTAGGGAGGGGCTGCTTAGGGCTTTACGCGGCTACCTTCAAACCAGGCAGCGGGGGCAGCTTCGCCATCAGCGCTGCGTGCTGACCCGTCTCGTCAATGTGCTTGGCGAGCGCTTTGACGTGATACTTCTTGCCGTCGTCCCAGGTGGCATACGGCTTCGAATACGGCACGGCCCCCTTCTCGATCAGGAATTCCAGCAGCGAGAACGTCATGTCGAAGTGGGCCACGCCGGCGTCATCGAACGTCATGCGCAGGTTGGCTTCCTTGAACGGCTTGGTGAACTTGGACTTCGTGACCTGTGCCGTGATGTTCTGGCCAGCGAACTCCTTCTCGCCGCCCTTCTGCTCCATGATCTTCTGGCGGCCCAGCGCGATACGAGCGGAGGCGTAATACTCCATCGCCTTGCCGCCAGGGGTGGTGCGCGGGTCGCCGTAGACCACACCCGGCTTCAGGCGAATCTGGTTCAGGTAGAGGAACGTGGCGTTGTGCTCCTCTGCGTGCTGGGCCATCGCCTTGAGCGTGGTCGACGTGACACGCGCCAGCGCGGTCGTGTCGTTCATGGTGTATTCGTCAATCTCCTTCTCAGCCTGGCTCTTGGGCAGCGCAGCCGCAATGGAGTCGAACACGAACAGGATCGGCGCTTCGTCAGGGATCGCACCGCTCTTGCGGATTGCCTGGATCGCCTTCGCCGCCAGCACGTTGCCTTCTTCCCACGTGCGCGGCTTGCCATAGATCCAGTGCGGGCGACGGTCGTTCAGGCCAAAGCCGGCAGTGGCCAGGTCGACGCTGAAGGAGCGCTCCCAGTCGATGAAGCCGGCGACGCCGCCCAGCTCCTGCGCGCGAGCCATCCACTTGGTCGCGAGCGCGGTCTTACCGGTGGACGACTCGCCGAACATTTCGACCATCCGGCCATACGGCAGGCCGCCGTCGTAGCGGCCGGAGATCGCGTAGTTCAGCTCGGGCGAGCCAGTGTCAATCCACTGCGTGACGGCTTGGTTGTCGGCATTCGAGCCGATCGCCTTGTCCAGGTCATCGCACAGGTCTGCGAGGGTCTTGCTCATGGTGTGTTCCTTGATTACTTGAAGATGGATGTGAACAGCGGCACGTTCTTGAGGATCGAGCTGAAGGCAAGCTCTTCGCAGAGCGCCTGGAAGGCTTCGTCGTCGACCTTGCCGATTTCGACGCGCATGTCCTCTTTCGCCGGCTTCTGGACCTTGAGGAGCTGCATCAGCTTGAGGTTGCGGGCAAAGATCGCGCGGCCTTCGGGCGACGCCAGGTTCTTGTGCGCCACATACTTCAGCGTGAACTCGCCGGAATCGACGCGGCGCCAGAACTCGCGCACGGTGCCGAATTGCGCCAGGAACTCCGGTGCGCCCTTCTCGCCGATCTTGCCCACGCCACTGATCACGTCAGACGTATCGCCCTGCAAGCACTTGCCTTCGAGGAAGGCGTAGGGCGTCTTGTAGCCAGTCTTGTCGAACAGGTTGGCGAGGCTGACCTTCTTGTCGTCGTTGCGCATGTCACGCCAGGTGACGTTGCGGCGGACCAATTGAATCCAGTCCTCGTCGCCTGTGATCAGGACGACTTCGTTCTCGGGGTTCTTGGTCAGCTCCGCGACGAAGTAGCCCGCCATGTCGTCAGCTTCATGCTGGAGCGCCGTTACCTGACGGATGCCCAGATGCTTGAGGGCGCGAGCGATGTAGGGGCGCTGCTCGGCATACGCTTCCTTCATGGCGACCTTTTTCGGGTCGTTGTCGCGGTTGGACTTGTAGAGCGGGTGCAGCTTGAAGCGCCACTCGGCCCGACCGTCCCAGAGAACCATCGGCGTGTGCTTTGGATATTCGCGGCGCAGTTCGCGCATCGTGCGGACGAAACCGAAAACCGCCTGGGTCTGCATGCCGCCAGCAGTCAGCTTGGTGCTGCTGTGGCAGGCGTAACCGATCGAGTTGGCGTCGATCAAAAGGGTCTTGCTCATGAAAACTGCTCTCCTGAGACGAAAAAAGGGCCAGCACCCGAAAGTGCCGGCCCTTGCGGGCCAGTCCGAAAACCGATCAGGTTCCGGTTTCCAGTTCGCCCAGGATGTCGTCCAGCTCATCGTCGAGCTTGACCGAATCGGCAGACGGCTTGCTTGCCTGCGCGCGTTCACGCTCTTCGAGGGCGGTCAGTGCCGCGTCGTCATCGTCGTAGCTCAGGGCTGCCGGAGCAGTCTTGGGCTTGTCGGCGCTGGTCGGCGGAGGCAGCAGGCCCGCAACCGAGTTGATGGCTGCCAGGGCGCGACGTTGCTGCTCTTCGCTTTCCTGCGCCACATACTCGTCGAGGTTGTGCAGCTTGGACAGAACGCCCTTCGGCAGCGGGTAGGTCTTCGGCGAGACTTGCACGCTGTATTTGGTGTTCAGGCCCTTGCCGTCACGGTTGATGGTGATGATCTGCGGCTCGTCCGGGTCGAACAGCTTGCCGCCCCAGTCCTCGATCAGGTCGACGATCTGGCCGAAGACCGACTTGCGGACTTCGAGAATCGCCGGCTCGTTCGGGGAGTCGCCATCGAGCGCCAGCACGTTGAACAGGAAGCTCTGGCCAGCGTTGGCTTCCTTGAGCAGCTCCACCGTCTCGTCGTCGGCGGTCATGCGCATGGCCTTGTTCAGCCCTTCGCAGATCGCACACGGCTTGCCGTAGGTCTTGTCCGAGCACGGGTAGACCGCCTGGATCTCCTTCGCGGCGTTCTTGATGTAGTGCTGGCCGAACTCGTGGAACCACACGTGCTCTTCGCCCTTGCGCCAACCCGGCAGCAGAACGTAGCGGCTCGAACCCGGAGTCGGCTTGAGGGTCTTCTCCTTCGTCTTGAGCGCTGCCTTCTTCTGCTTCATCAGGCTCATCAGTTTGTTTGCATCCATCGCTTTTCCTTGTTTCGTTTCGTGTTGAAAGGTGCCTTTTAGAGTTGGGCAGTCGCTTGCAAAATTGGCGACTGCTTACCTCGTTTCAGCTAGTAAATTATAGTCAGCGTTGACTTATATTTGACTCGGGTTAAGCGGCGGCTCGCGAAGCTGCCGCGAAGGCGCGCGCACGCAGTTCGTCACGCTCCTGCTGCTGCGCCATGACGCGCGCTTGGCCCTTGAACTCGTCACGGCGATCCGCACACAACTGGATCACCATGCTGGCGCGATCGCGCAGCGAATCGACCATCGCACGGTTCACGTTGGCGATCGACTCGGCTTCGATCACGCGAGTCTTGCCCTGGAGGTAGCGCGGGTCCAAACGAACGGCGTTCTCGACTGCTTTTTCCGTGACTTTCTCACCCGTCGCCGTAAGCAGCTTGCGGTGCTCGTCAAACAGTTTTGCTTCGAGCACTTCAAAGCGAACTTTGAGGCGAGCATGCTGCGCTTCAGCACGCGCGGCCTGAGCACCGTAAAACGCACGCAAACCGCTTTGCTGGATCATGCACTCGTCGAGGTTGGTGTCCGTGACGGTGGTGGTCCGCCGGAAGTCGTCCACGTCGACGTAGAAGTCCAGCGCCGGGGCTTTGGCCTTCGGCGCCGGCATGCCGTCGTCCTCCTCGTTGACGGGCGCGGCGGGGCTCGCGGGGCCGCCGATGTTGGGCATCGTCTTGGTGCCGTCTGCATGCACCACCACGCGACGCGGGGTCGGCTCCGGCTCCGCAGCGGGCTCAGGGGCCGGCTCGCTGGCAGCGGCGGCAATCTCCTCAGCGACAGCGGTGCCCGATGCGACAGCCGCTTCAAGTTCGGCGGCAGCTTCGGCCTCACGGGCGCGGTCCAGTTGCGCCTCGAGGGCGGCCAGCTGCGCATCCATGTCGTCCTCTTCCACGACCGGCGTCTGGGTGACGGCGGGCTCGGGCTCGGGCTGCCCACCCGCTTCCAGCGCCGCGAGCGCCTCGAGTTCGTCGGCATCAGCGGCGGGCTCGGGCGCGGGCTCGGCCTCCGGTTCGGGCGCGGCCACGCGGGCCGGCGCAGGCGTCGGCGCCGGCGCTTCGGCCGGCACGCCGGTGGCTTCCTCGAGTTCGGCCATCAGTGCAGCCAGTTCGTCGTCAGAGACGGGGATTTCCTTTTGCGACATGGCGATCTCCTTTCGGTATGTCGTTCAACAGACTCAGCTTACGGTCTGCAATTAGGGGTTGATAGTCAATACTTACTGCTTCGTCAGGACAAACACTCGGCAACTTTTGCGAACACGGCCTCGAGCACGGCCATCTTGGACGGGTCGAACACCAACTGCTGCGGATTCAGGCCACACACGATGCTGGCGTCAAGCGTCTTGTCGTAGATCACCTTGCCGGCCAGGTCGCCAGTGCCGCCCTTGATGCCAGGGATGAAGTGCTTGATGGCGGCCGAGCCCAGGGCCACGATCACGGGCGGCTTGATCAGTTCAATCTCGCGCTTGAGGAAGCCCGAGCAGTTGTTGATCTGGGCGTTGGAGAGGAACTTGTCGTCCTTCTTCGCCTTCACGAGCGAGGTGTAGTAGCCCTCCGCCGGCGCCAGGCCATTCGCCTTCAATGCCTCCTTGATGAAGGTGGCGCTATCGCCCTCCAGCATCTTGTCGGCCTTCTCTTCCTGCCAGCTCGGACAGTCCGTGACCACCATGAACTTCACGGTGTTCTTGGCGCGCACCGTCGGGTGGTTCTGGCCCGCCAGAGAGCAGGCGTCGCACTTCTTGTATTCCTGCACCAGGCTGATGACCTTTGCCCGCAGGAACTTCTCGGTCAGGTCGGTCTGCCGGTCGGCTTTCACGCTGTCGATGATCAGCCCAGGCATCAGCTCCGTCTGGTCGCGGCGCCGCTCCATCGCACGTGCAGGCTTGGCGCCAGGCTGGATCTCCACCAGCGCGCCCACCTTGTCGAGCGCGTCGCGGACCTTGCTGTTCACCTTCGAGCCCTTCGCTTCGGTCACGGCAAGGAAGTGGTCCATGTCCCGGAACGCCCCGCCCTCTGCATTGCGCAGCTCCACAATGCGGCGCGCGGTGTTCTCGGAGATACCCTTGACGCTGGAGAACGGCGCCAGCAGGTGCTTGTCGTCAGGGATGGTGAAGCGGTGCGTGGACTTGTTGATCGACGGCGGCAGGATCTCGATCCCATACTCGCGGGCATCGTTCACCAGGCCAGGCAGCTTCTCCTCTTTGACGATCGACATGCAGGCGGCGAAGTATTCGGCCGGATAGCGCACGCGCACCCACATCGTCCAGTAGGACACGATCGAATACTCCACCGCGTGCGAACGGTTGAAGCCGTAGCCTGCGAAGGCTTCGATCTTATCGAACAGCGGCCCCGACTTGACCTCATCCATGCCGTTGGTCGCCTTACAGCCGTCGACCCACTTCTGGCGCATCTCCGCCATCTTGTCCTTGTCCTTCTTGCCCATCGCCTTACGCAGGTGGTCTGCTTCGGCGCGGGTGAAGCCGGCAAGGTCGACCGCCAGTTGCATGACCTGCTCCTGGTAGACGATCACGCCGTAGGTGTCCTTGAGTGCGGGCTCCATCGCCGGATGCTCATAGAACGGCAGCTTGCAGCCCTGCTTGATCTGGATGAAGTCGTCCATCAGGCCCGAGTCCATCGGACCAGGACGATAAAGCGCAGTCGCGGCGGTAATGTCCTCGAACGTCAGGTCGCCACCCATCGCCAGATTGCGCAGCAGGCCCTTCATGCCGCCCGACTCAAACTGGAACACCCCGGTCGTATCGCCGCGAGCGAAGGCGGCCATAATGTCCGGCTCCTCCAGCGGCAGCGCCAGGTAGTCGATGGCCTTGCCGTGACGCTCCTTGATGTAGCTCTTGGCAATCTCGAGCACGTCCAGCGTGGACAGGCCCAAGATATCCATCTTGACCAGGCCCCAGTCCTCGACGACCCGCTTGTCCCAGTTCACCACAGGGGACTCGCCGCGCGTCTCCACGACCGCGCGCTCTACCAGCGGCTCGCCTGCGACGATGACGCCGGCGGCGTGCTGACCGAACGAGCGCATGGCGCCTTCCAGCTTGAGGGCGTGGCCCCAGATTTCAGGGTTCTCGTCGCGGAACTTCTCCAGCTCGGGCACTGCTTTGGCGGCGTCCGTGAGAGTGAACGACTGACCGTGCTCTTTGGGCACGAGCTTGGTCGCCATCAGTTCGAGCCCGCTCAGGCCATACACGCGGCCCGTGTCGCGCAGCGCCGACGCAGAGGCGAGCGTCGAGTAGTTGGAGATGCCCGCCACTCGATCGGCGCCGTAGCGCTTGGTGAGGTATTCGATCACCTCGTGCCGGCGTGTCGACATGAAGTCGAGGTCGGCGTCAGGCAAGTCCAGACGTTCGGGGTTGATGAAGCGCTCGAACAGGAGGTTGAAGCGAATCGGGTCCACGTCGGTGATGCCGATCAGGTAGGCGACCAGCGAGCCGCCCACCGAACCGCGTCCAGGCCCGACGATGATGCCGTTCTGCTTGGCCCAGTTCACCAAGTCCTCGACCAGCAGGAAGTAGCCAGCGAAGCCCATCTTCTTGAGCACGGCCAGCTCGAAGTTCAGCCGCTCCTTGTAGGCGGGGATGAGCGACGGGTCAGGCTTGTAGCCGAGCACCGGCTGCGAGAAGCGGCGCTTCCAGCCCTCGATGCACTTGCGGCCCAGCTCCATGAACTCGTTGGCCGCCATCGCGGGCAGGCAGACGGGCTGCTTGGCGAACTCGTAGCCGCTCTTCGTGGCCACTTTCTCGACGTTCTTCAACCCCGCCAGCCACAGTCCTGGCAGGTTGACGCCGTTGAACTTCACCACGCGGGCGTGCGCGCCCTTGATCCGGTCTACAAGGTGATTGGGCGCCTGGAAGTGGAAATCCTTGACGAACTGGACCGGCCGATACGGCACATCCATCTTCGTGTTGGACGTGACAGCGCCGAGCACGTCAAGGCTCGAGGCGTCCTCCTCCTCGCGGTAGCACGTGGGGTATGTGACCAGCGTGTCGGCAGCCAGCGCCTCCGCCGCCTGGAGCGCCTTCGCATTGAGGGTGTCGAACAGCGGCGTGTTGATGGGCACCAACTCCACGAACACATTGTCGCGTCCATGTGCGTCGATCAGCCTCGACAGCCGGTCCTGGGCCTGCGGATGGTGAAAGAGCCCGAACATGTCGCCGGTGGCGATGGTCACGCCCTCCAGCGCGCACACATCGTCCAAGCCCACTCGCGACACATAGTAGAAATACTCGGGCGAATTGGCTTTGGAGAGCAGCTTGATCAGTCCCTTGATGCCGCGTTCGTCCTGCGCGTAGACCTTGAGCGTGTAGCCAAGATTCGGCACTTCGGCGATGCCGCTCGACTTGGGCGGCTTGCGGTAGGTGGGATCATCGACCACGCGCACGCGGCAGCCGATGATGGGCTTGATCCCAGCCTTCTTCGCGCGGTTGGTGAAGTCCACCATTGCGTGCAGGCTCATCGTGTCGGTGAGCGCGACGGACTGGTAGCCCAGCTCCTTCGCCTTCTCAACGAGGTGGCTGACTTGCAGCAGCGACTCGCCCACCGAAAAGTCGGAACGCACCGAGAGCGCGTGTCCAAGATTCATCGTTTCTCCTTGATTGCCGAGCTGGCGACAACCCGATACAGCGCATCAGGCTCGATCGTCATGCCAACACGGTTGATTGCGAAGTCCGCGAGAAAGCCGCCTCGCAGGCATTCAATGGGACCGTTGTATGGGCGCAGCGCGGTGATAATGTCGCGGCGCGGCTTCCACCAGACTTCGATTACGTCGCCTGCCTCCAGATCGCGACCGCGCTTGGTCGTTGGCTCGATCTTCGAGACGTAGTAGTCGAGGGAATTGGCGTCAATGTGCATAGCGTCTATTCTTTCAAGCAGACGCAGGGATCAGCGTCAGGGCGCCGTCTTTCTCGACGGCAATGTTGAAGCGCAGCAGGATCGGCACCGCCATGCTCACGTGCGAACTCGCTGTGCCTTCAGACCAGCTCAGGCGCTGCATGAGGGCCGCGCGCAGCGCGCTTCTGCTCGCGCCACCAGCGATCAGACAGTCGCAGACAACGCGCATGAACTCTGGCTTTGACTGCGCGAACGTATTGCGACCGGCCTGAAGGTCTTTTCGCATCGCGTCGATCAAGCCGGCACGACAGAAGCGCTCCGCGTGCTCGCGGGCCTTGACGGGCAGCCCGCGCAGGATCTCCTCGTCGGTCGCCGTCACCTCCAGCGCGACCTTCTCCACTTTGGTCTTGCGCTCGACCGGTGCGGGCAGGACAGGTTTGGCCGGCTGCATGGCGGGCACAACCTCGTCCTCGTCGTCGGGCGTGGCCTGCGCCGCTTCCAGCTTCGGCTCTTGAGCCTGCGCCACCGGCTGCTTGGCCAGGCGGCGTCGTGCGTTTTCGTGGCGACGCAGCAGGTCTTCCACGTTGATGGTCTGGCGGATGGCTTCCAGGGTCTTGACCGAAGCGCTGGAGCACTCACCAAAGCTCGCGCAGGCGCGGCACACGATGGAGTCGTGGCTGAACACGCTGGCGGCTGCGAAACATGCCGGAGCGCCTGCTGGGGCGGTCACGTCGGCGAACAGTTGCATTCCTCTTCTCTCAAAGCGAATCAATCACGTCCTGCACTTCGCGGCGGGCGTTCATGATGGTTTTGGCGGGCAGACCAGTGGCGGTGCCGATCATCTTGCTCACGAAGTCCAGGGTCAGACCGGCATGCGAACGCCTGGACAGGCCCATGCCACGTGCGACTTCGGCATGCGCGCGGTGGCGCGCAATCTCGGCCAGAAGCTCGGGCGGCGGATTCACCAGCCACTCCACGATCAGTTGCGCCACCGGCGACAGGCGTTCGGTCATGCGCACGGCCCGCGCCTGACGCTGCTTCGCTTCCAACACCTCATCCGGCGTCATGGCGTCGCTGCTGATGGTCTCCTCGACCGGCGTTGCGTTCTCGCCCCGCCCTGCGTTGATCTCCTCGATCGAGTAGGTGGCATTCTCGATGCGCTCCAACTCGACGCGCTCGGCGATGCGGTTCATGTGGTTGTAGGCGGCGCGGCCAAAGTAGGTGCAGAACTCGAACCCCTGATTGGGATCGAAGCTCGCGTGCGCCACGACCAGCGACTGACGGACTTCACCCACCACATCCTCGAAGTCCATCGCTGCGCCGATCGCCTGGAGCCGGCGGTAGCAGTTGCGTGCCACCTTATGCACCAGCCCCAGGTTGCCCTGGTAGCACTCAAGAACGTCCGTGCTATACATGCTGGATCAGCCAAAGATGCGTTGCGCAAGACCGTCCACCACCTCGCGGTCCACCTTCGACAGCTTGTTGATGAAGGACAGCTGGATGCCCTGGCGGAACGAGCCGCGCTTGACGCCGATCTTTGCCGAGTAGATCAGCGTGCGAGGCGAAATCACGTCGCTGATCTTGGCGCCGTCGTATGCCTCACGCACCAGCGCCGCGAAGTCCACCATCTTGTCGGCGTCTTCCTTCACCAGCCCGACGCGCTTCTGAAGGATGAGGCTCTCGAACTGTTTCTTCATGTATTGCTTGTGGACGACCATGCCGAAGCGGTCGTAGTTGGCGCTGTTCTGGAGCGACGTGCCCTGATAGAGGCCCGTTTCGTCGCCGCTGCCGTTGGTGTTGCCGGTCGCGACGAAGCGGAAGTTCGGATGCGGCTCGATCACGCGATTGGCGGCGTCGGCTTCCTTGATCACCAGCGCCTTGCCCTCGAGCACTGCCTGGTAGACCGACAGCACGCTCGGCAGCGCGAAGTCGTATTCGTCGGCCGCGTAGACCCAGCCATTCTTCATGGCGAGCGGCAGCGGTCCCAGCTCGAACTCGGTCTGGCCGTTCTTGACGACCCACTGACCGACGATGTGGCTTTCTTCGGTGTTCACCGTGTGCTGGACGCGGATCATGGCGCGGTTGGTGCGCGCGCAGATTTGCTCATACAGCTCCGACTTGCCCGAGCCCTTGTGGCCCCAGACGTAGCAGGGGATATTCAGCTCCAGCGCCAAGATGACGTTCTTGAGTTCGTCCACGTCATACACGTAGTCGTCGGACTTCGTGGGCACCATGTCCGGGTCAGCCGACGTGGCGACCACGCTGATGGGGATCGGCTCTTTCTTGCTCGACAGGGCGGCAGCCACCTTGCCCAAGCCGAACACTTCGTGGAACGGCTGCTTCACGATCTGGCCCTTCGGCATGAGCGAGGCAACGTTCGGAGCGGCAGCGACGGCTGCGGCTGTGCCGGCCATCTCCAGCGGTGCGGCTGCGACTGCGGTCGTGTCCTTGCGCTTCTCAGCGATGGCGCGCTTGGCGGCTTCCGAGAGCAGCGGCGCTTCCGGGTAGGCTTGCTGGTAACGCTCGATGGTCCAGTCTTCGTGGTCCTTGCGCAGGTGAATCTGGATCGAGTGGACTTGCGCGTTGCAGATTTCGCAGGTGATCTTTTCCGAGTTCTCGCTCATGGTTATCTCCAACAGAGTGTGTTTGCTAGTTGATGCAGCAATGCGCTGCGACATGTGTAAATTTAAAGATGCGATGCAGGGGATAGTCAGTCAGTTCTGACTATCCCAATCACGTAGCCTGAATCAGCCCAAAAGCAGGTGGCGCAGCTCCTTCATGACGCGCTGCGGCAGCTCGCTCACGTCATTGAGGACCATGCTGCGGCTGTAGAAGCGCTCCACTTCGGTGGACATGATGCCGATGCCGACCACCTTGACGCCCGACCCCTCGACCTTCTTCACGGTCTCCTTGAGGTGCTTCTGGAGCGCGCGGGGGTTGCTGGAGTAGCAGCTGGGCGCGCCGTCGGAGAGCACCATCATGACCTTGCCGGCCTCGCGGCGAGACAGCAGCCGGCGGGCCGCGATCTCCACGCATTCCCCGTCGACGTTGTTGCGCAGAATGTTCGAGTTCGGCAGCCAGGCGAAGCGGCTCTTGGTCTCGGTCGCCGTCATGCGCTCGTTGAAGCCTTTGATGATCGGCATGTAGAGCGCCTCGACCCGCGTGAAGCCCTTGCCGATCTTGTCGCTCTCCTCTTCCAGCTTGACGTGGCTGATCGGACATT
Source organism: Ralstonia pickettii (assembly GCF_030582395.1). Lineage (NCBI taxonomy): Bacteria > Pseudomonadati > Pseudomonadota > Betaproteobacteria > Burkholderiales > Burkholderiaceae > Ralstonia > Ralstonia pickettii. The sequence continues at coordinate 995,308 of NZ_CP104381.1, read as the reverse complement.
CGCCAGTGGTGAAGCAGATCACCTCGCTCTTGATGCCAATGCGGTCCAGCACCGAAGCGAGCGCGTAGGCGGCTTGCGCAGCCGTGTGGACCTTCGCGCCAGACATGGAGCCCGAAGCGTCTACCACCAGCTCCACCGCCACGTCTTTGCTCGTCGTCTCTGTCTTGCGTCGGAACACGCGGCCGTCGCCCACCGCCAGACGCGACAGGTTGGCCGCGTGCAGCCGGCCAGAGCGGCGTCCGTTCTCCCACGTGGACAGGGACCGCGCAGCGATGGCGCGCTCCAGGTCTTTCTGAAGCGGCGCGACCATGTGATCGACCTTATCCTGGAGCCGAGACAGCATGCTCGCGTCGTATTCGCGGCCAACGCGCAGCGGCTCCACCACGTCGAAGTCCTTCGTGTAGATCAGGTAGTCCGAGTGCTTCGCGGCGTCGGTTGCGGCGTTGGAGATGAGCGCGGACACGGCGTCGTCGAAGCCATTCTTGGTCTCTTTGTCGATGGCATCCATGAGCGCGGAGGTGGAGCCGGTGGTCGTTTCGCCGTCAGCAGTCTCCTTGCTGTCGTCGTCGCTGTCGTCCTCCTCTTCTCCGCCGCCCTCGCCTTCCTCCTCGCCTTCGTCGCCTTCGCCCTCGCCGGCTGCGGAGTCTTCGGCTTCGCCCTCGCCCTCTTCGCCTTCGCCGCTGCCAGAGCCTTCGCCCTCGTCTTCCGACTCTTCGCCTTCACCTTCGCCTTCGGAACCCTTGCTCTTGCCTTCGCCAGCGCTGCCTTCGCCGCTGTCGGCTTCGCCCTCGTCCTCGCTTTCATCTTCCTCGCCGGCGGCACCGCCGGTGCGCGACTTGGACTTCGAGCCCTTCTTCTCAATGCCGCCTTTGCTGCGCGACTTGGACGACTTCTTGGACTCCTCTTCGCCGCCAGCGCCGCCGCCGGAGCCGTCGCTGAGAGCCTTCAGGAACTCTTGCGCGAGGCTGATCGCTTCTTCGGTCGAGGCGCAGTCCTCAATCTTCGGCGCCAGGTGCGCGACCTTGCTGAGGACCGGATCAACCGCAGCCTTATGCTTGTCGATGAACTCGCGGAAGATTTGCTGGCCCGCCATTGCGCGAATCAGGGGAGCCATCAGCGACGCCACGACACCGTTTGCATCGCCCTTCTTGGCGCACTCTTGCATGCGCGGCGTGATGTATTTGGAGAGGAAGAAGTGGGCGGTGTTGGACAGGTTGCTGGCCGAGCCCTGGAACTTCTGCGCCATCAGCTTTTCGATGCGCGCGTCCTCGATGATGTTCATGATGCCGTGCAGGCGCTCGTTCTTGATCTTCTTGAGCGCCTTGAAGTCGCTGAACAGGATGTGCGCGACTTCGTGGTCAAGGAAGCCCTGAATGGCGTTGACCAGTTCGTCGGTCGCGTTGTCCGGCATGTAGGGCAGATTGACCAGCTCGGGCTCGCCGTCGGGGCCAGGCTGAACATAAGCACTGACTCCTCGTTGCGTGACTTGGATGCCCTTGCCAGACAGCATCTGTGTGACTTTGACAACAGCTTCACGGAGAATATGGATTCGGTCGTTCATGTGCGGCCCCTTGATTTGTAATAGTCAACGTTGACTTACATTTCGAATCTTACGTGAGACGTTCAGGGCGTGCAACTAGGGACTCGCACGTTCCCAACGGCAACAAAAAAGGCGAGCAGATGCTCGCCTTCTTTCGCTGGTCTTTTGCCACCTCAGCCGAGCATCGCTGCTTGGCCTGCCGAAGTGTTCAGGAGCGTCACGACCCCCACCTTCGGATGCGACACCTTGCAGAGAAACGCAGAGCCCATATCCAGCTCTTCCATCACCTCGCCCTCTGCAACGAGATCGGCATACACATCCAGGCCGATCTGCTGTGCGAATGCCTTCCCCACTTCAATCTTCTCGGTATTTGCGAAACACATGGAACACTACACTCCTGGTTTGGTTGGTTGCTGAACGATCAGCACGTGTCAGATTATAGTCAATATTAACTTACTATGCATCGACCCGGTGAGAGAGGCACACGGGCGAGCCATTGACTACAGCGGCGCCTGCAATACAATCGAGTCAAGCGGGTTCAATCAACACTGACTTGAACCCAACTCTTGACAAACGCCTTTTGTAAAGTCACTTCTTATTTGACGGTCTCTATAATGTGACCGTCTACCCGCATCGGGCGTCTGATGCAGTCTAAGAACGAGAAGGAGGGAAGCCTATGAACGAAACGACCAACACCAAACGTCGCGGACCCCGCGCAACCAACGTCCTGCCGCCGGCACCGAAGCGTGGTGAAATCCCGAAGGTGGCTGACTACGTGAGCCACATGCTTGCTCTGAGCGGCAAGACGCAAAAGGAACTCGCGGACGAGTTGGGCTTTTCCACTCCGAACATGGTGTCCATGATCAAGAATGGCCGAGCCAAAGTGCCCATCCAGAAGACGGGCCAGATGGCGAAGGCACTGAACGTGGACCCGATTTACTTCCTTCAGCTCGTGCTGCGTGAATACCAGCCAGAGACTTGGGATGCAATCGAGGACGTGTTTGCCAACCAGCCGATCCTGACGGCCAACGAAGTCGAGATTATTGAGACGCTGCGCGCGGCGAAGCTGCCCAATCCGAAGCTGGCTACGGCTGGCGACAAGAAGCGCTTCCAGGAATTTATGTCGGGCTTTGGCACCGACAACGCGCTCACGAAGAGCAAGTGAGATAGACCCACAGTCAGACACGGAACTTCCCCCTGATTCACAACTAGGCGCCTTCGGGCGCCTTTCTTTTTGATCTAGATCAACGACAACTTGGAGTTCATCGCGATCCATAAACTCAACCACGAGTTTATGTATTTGCTGCGAATGTTACGGAAAGTTTCACAAACCTAACTACCCCTACATTGGGGGGATTTAACAAGATTTATAACTCAATTTCGCGCGCTTTAAGACGCCGAAAATACGCCCTTTCTCGGCCGTTACGTGGTCAGAAAAGCCACCGCAAAGCGACAGCCAAACCTTAGCGTTTGCTTTCAGTCGGAAAGCTCCCTGTAAGGCTGAGGCTGTTCGAACCGCTGAGGCGATACGCTCCTCAAGCAACTGCGCGTCCTCCTCAACCATCAGTTGAAAGAAGGACACCACGTCGTCCGGGTAGCGTTCATCCACGCCTAGCAGGCGTCTGGCAGTCACGCTGTAGCTGATCCGGCCCGCCAGCACGTTCATCTCCCAGGCACCTACGTCGACCATCTCCAGCGCCGTGCGCAGCAGCCGCTCGCTCTCGACGATGCGCTCCAGATATCGGCTGCGCTCAATGGACAGCCCTATCCCCGGCTTCTCGTGCCGCGCATCACAATCTTCCTCAACCTGCTCGCCGTAACGAAGCCAGATCCAGTTCACATTGAAATAGGCCGCCAGGCGCTTCAGGTAGGCATAACCTATGTCTCCACCCTTGAGCCATTTATGCACAGCTTGAGGCGTGCAACCACACGCATCGGCAATCACAGCGAGCGTGGCCCCTTCTTTGGCGCTCATCAGCGCCTTTAGTCGCTCCCTAAAACTCATCGACTCCCTTCCCAAATAGCAACGTCACGGGCCTATTTGTCAAATCGTTATCCCGATTATTTAAGTAACGGCCTCATTGATTAACAGCGAGGCCGCAGATTTTAGACTTATGCGTTTGCTAAGGAAGATTTTTACACCTCAGCCTTACAAAAGGCAGACAGATTGTGAACAAAGAAGAGGGGTATGTGGCGCACAGACAACAGTCAACGCTTACTTTACTCGCATCAAGTCCTGGGGTAGGATGCGCCAATAGTAAGTAATGACTGTTTCTAGGTTGATGACCGTGAGGACTTTGGACATTGAGGAGTGCGCCGCCTTCCTGAAGGTGGACCGGACCACAGCATTGAAGCTCGCCGGCAGCGGCGATCTGCCTGGCGCCCGCATTGGGCGCGCATGGGTGTTCCTGGAAGACGACCTGATTGGCTACCTGCGTCTGCGCGTGAAGCAGCAGCAAGCCGAGCGCCGCAATGAGACGATCGTGGATGAAGGGCTCGCCGCATCTGCACGCCGCAATGGCACGCTGGTGAGCCCTCTCCTGGCCAAGCGCGCCGAGAAGAAGAAGCGCGAGCTGCCCGAGCTACCAGAGCTTGCTGGCTAGGTCGCTGCCGCGCAGGTTGGCGTAGCGCTTGAGCATGCGCAGATCCTTGTGGCCCGTAATCGAGGCGATCTGCACGTCCGTGAGCGTGGTGCGCTCATAGAGGCGAGAGGTCGCCTCATGACGCAGATCGTGGAAGTGCAGATCGGGGCTTCCGGCGTGCTGGAAGATCCGCGAGAACTGCTTGGAGAGCTTGGCCGTCGTGGCGCGCAGGCTCTTCTTCTCTCCATCCCACCACGGGAACAGCCGCCCGCCGGCCATGTCCCACCCATCCATCTCTGCGTCGCCAGACTCCACCAGCGCCTTGTAGCGCCGGATGCAGTCGAGCGCGACCGATGACAGCGGCACCTGGCGCTTGTCGCCGTTCTTGGTCTTGTCCAGGAACACAGTGCGCATCCCTTCATTGATCTGGTCCAGCGTGAGCGTGTATATCTCGCGCATGCGCATGGCCGTCTCCAGAGCCAGCTCGAACAGCAGGATGAGCGCCGGTCGGTAGTTCAACTCCAGCGGCCGCTCCTTGTCCTCGGGCTTCGCGCGGTCGATCAGCACGGCGCGGATGGCATCCTCTTCGTCCTTGCCGTGCAGGCGGCGATCGCGCTCGTTCTCGTGGTCTGCCTCGTCGGCCCTGCCCGACACTTCGAGCGCTCGCATGTCCGCGTCCGTGTAGTTGGCGTAGCGCTTGGGCAGCATGCGGATCGGGTTCACCGTCAGCTCGACGATGCCTCTGTTCGAGGCCCAATCAAAGCATCTTCCAAGCGCGCCGACGTGGTGGCGAATCGTAGAAGGCGCGAGCGTGAGTTCCCTTTTCATGCCGGCGATCCAGCTTTCGACCCAAGCATAGTTGACTGCTTTAAGGCGAGTCACACCAACGCGCGCATAGAGGACATTCAAGCAGGTCACGTCCGATTCAGGCACGTGCTGCGTTTTCAAGTATTCGCGGATCACGTCACCGACGAAGGGAAACTTGCTCTCCGGCTCGCGGTATTCGAGCAGCCCTTCTGGAATGATCCCCTTATCAAGGAGCGCCTCGAGCTTGCGCACGTAGGCATCGCCCTCTTCTTCCTTGTCCTTTTCGAATCGCAGGACCAGAGGCTTGGGGAACAGCGCCTTGCGCTTGATGATGTATTCCCACTTGCCGTTTCTTTCTCGCTTTGTCGCCATGATTTCCCCCACGAGGACACACTCGCGTCCTCACACATCGTTCGCGTCTACACACAACACGACTATTTTAGGGGGTTCCGGTCACCCGGAGTCGGGTGACGTAGGCCACTTTAGGCGACTCTAGGCGACTTTTGCGCCTCTGCGCTGAGGGGGCCGAAAATGAAAAAAGCCCTGATAAATCAGGGCTTTAGAATGGAGGCGGAGGCCGGAATCGAACCGGCGTAGACGGCTTTGCAGGCCGCTGCATAACCACTTTGCTACCCCGCCAGGGGTTCTGCACCGCATTGTAGCAATTCGTGAAGAACCGCGTGTTTTGCCGTGCCGATAAAGAAAAAGGGAAGCAAGGCTTCCCTTCGGGATTGGAGCGGGAAACGAGGCTCGAACTCGCGACCTCAACCTTGGCAAGGTTGCGCTCTACCAACTGAGCTATTCCCGCGTAACCGGTTATGCCGCCATGCCTACACATCAACACGGCCACATATTTCAAAACTGGAGCGGGAAACGAGGCTCGAACTCGCGACCTCAACCTTGGCAAGGTTGCGCTCTACCAACTGAGCTATTCCCGCATTTTGGCTACCAGCACTGCCGTACAACCTTTGTGCTGCTAGACCGTTTGCGTCACATCACTGCAACGCGAGAACGAGATTATGGCAAAAAAGAGTCGCCCTCGTCAACACTTTTGCGCAAGAGTTTTTAAAGGCTCATTTTGCGCGCTCGCGAATCTGCGGCCAGGCGAGCTTCATGTAGTACGCCATCGACCACAGCGTGAGCACCGCCGCCACGTAAATCAGCCACGTACCCCACACCTGCGCATCGATCATGCCGAACAGGCGGCCCTCGAACAGCAGCAGCGGAATCGCGATCATTTGGAAGGTCGTCTTCAGCTTGCCGAGGAAGTTGACGGCCACGCTCTTCGACGCGCCAATCTGCGCCATCCACTCACGCAGGGCGGAGATGGTGATCTCGCGGCCAATGATGACGAGCGCGACGACGTCGGAAACACGGCCCAATGACAGCAGCACCAGCAGCGCGGCGGCGACCATCAGCTTGTCGGCGACCGGATCGAGGAAGGCGCCGAAGGAGGAGGTTTGGTTCCAGCGGCGGGCGAGGAAACCGTCGAACCAATCGGTGAGGCTTGCAACGATGAAAAACACCGCGGCCGTCAGATTTTTGGCGGGCAGTGCCATCCAAGTGTCCGGCACGTAGAACACGCCCACCACCAGCGGGATCATGGCCACACGCAACCAGGTCAGGAGGATCGGGAAGTTGAAAGGCATGGCAAATCGAGAGGACAACCGCCGCGCGAGCTGAAACCAACGCGGCACGATGGGGCATTGTCGCCGATCAATGCAGCTGACGGTAGATTTCTTCGGCCAGGGTCTGCGAGATGCCCTCCACCGTGGCGAGTTCATCGACGCTCGCGGCGATCACGCCGCGCAATCCGCCGAAGCGCGCGAGCAACCGCTGCCGGCGCTTGGCGCCGATGCCTTCGATCTCTTCCAGCCGCGACGTGTTGCGCGCCTTGGCCCGCTTGGCGCGCATCCCTGTGATGGCAAAGCGGTGCGCCTCATCGCGAATCTGCGCCACAAGCATCAGCGCAGCGCTGCCCTGACCCAGCTCCAGTGACGGACGGCCATCGGCGAAAACCAGCGTTTCGAGGCCGACTTTGCGACCTTCGCCCTTGGCCACACCGACGAGCAATCCAATATCGAGCCCCAGCTCCTCAAAGACCTGTCGCGCAACTTCCACCTGCCCCTTGCCACCGTCGATCAGCACGATGGTCGGCATGTTCGGGGTGTCTTCGCCAGCCTGCTCGACGATCTTCTGGTAGCGGCGCGTGAGGACTTGCCGCATGGCCGCGTAATCGTCGCCGGGGGTGATGTCCTGGATGTTGTAGCGGCGGTATTCGCTGTTTTGCATGGCGTGGCTGTGAAAGACCACGCACGAGGCCTGCGTGGCTTCGCCGGCGGTGTGACTGATGTCGAAGCACTCGACGCGCAGCGCGGCAAGGTCTTCCAGGTCGATACCGATGGTCTCGGCCAGTGCGCGCGTGCGGGCCTGCTGGCTGCCTTGCTCGGAAAGCCGACGCATCAGCGAGAGTTCGGCGCCCTTCTCCGCCATCTCGAGCCACGCGCGACGCCCACCCTGGGGCTGACGCACGACCGAGATGCGACGCCCGGCCTGCTCGGCCAACGCATCGATCAGCTCGGTCGCGAGAATCGGATGACTGACCACCAGCACCGGCGGCACGAACTGATCGAGATAGTGCTGCGCAACGAAGGCTTCGAGGATGTCGCTGGCCATGCGTTCGGCATCGCGCGATGTTTCTGCAGCCGACACGCTATCGGCTTCGACATCCACACCGACAATGGCGGCGCCCTCTTCCACGTGCGTGGGAAAGTAAGCTTTGTCACCGAGATGACGCCCGCCGCGCACCATCGCCAGGTTCACGCAGGCGTGGCCGCCCTTGATGGCAACAGCCAGGATATCGATGTCACTGGCGTGGCCGACCTCTTCCACCGACTGCTGCTTGAGCACCGTCGACAACGCGCCGATCTGGTCCCGCACGATGGCAGCCTGCTCGAACGCCAGCGATTCGGCGTAGCGCTGCATCTTGTCCTGCAGCGTCTGCATCACCTCGTCTTGCCGGCCCTGCAGGAAACTGGCCGCGTTGGCGACATCGCGTGCGTAGTCCTCTGCGCTGATGGCCTGGACGCATGGGCCGCTGCAACGATGGATCTGGTGCAGCAGGCACGGCCGCGTGCGGTTGTTGAAGACCGTGTCTTCGCACGTACGGAGCCGGAACACCTTCTGCAGGATCTGCATGCTCTCGCGCACGGCATGCGCACTCGGGAATGGGCCGAAGTATTGATGCCTGCGGTCGGTTGCGCCACGGTAATACGCCATGCGCGGATACGCGTGCTGCGTGAGCTTTAGATATGGATACGACTTGTCGTCGCGAAACAGAATGTTATAGCGCGGCGCCAGGGCCTTGATGAGATTATTCTCGAGCAGCAGCGCTTCTGCTTCGCTGCGCACGACCGTGGTGTCGATGCGCGCGATCTTCGCCACCATCATCGCGATGCGCGGCGAGAGCAGCGTCTTGTTGAAGTAGCTCGACACGCGCTTCTTGAGGTCGCGTGCCTTGCCCACGTAGAGCACATTGCCCTGCACATCAAAATAGCGATACACGCCCGGCAGGTTCGGCAAGCGCGCGATATGCGCTTTCGCGTCGAATTCAGGCACGTTTGCGGGCGCGTTGGCCTCGACGCTCTCGGGCGTCTCAGGGGACTGGGGTTGCTTGGGGTCGGACGACATGGCGTTCGCTGAATCTGAGGCCGTCAGTGTAGAACAAGCTGCCGACTACAATGTCGGCCCATCCTCTTTGCTGCCCGCCCCACCGTCCTGCATGCGCACCATCACATCCTGGGATCTCTTCTGCCGCGTCGTCGACAACTACGGCGATATTGGCGTCTGCTGGCGCCTGGCTCGCCAGCTTGCACAGGAGCACGGCCACACGGTCCGCCTGTGGGTAGACGATCTCCGCTCGTTCGAGAAAATCTGCCCTGCTGTCGACGCAAAGGCCGATGCCCAGCGCGTCTCGGGCGTGGATATTCGCCACTGGGCTGACGACGCGCAGGTCGCCAACCTACTCGCAGCGGACGCTCACCCGACGCTGCACGACGTGGTGATCGGCGCCTTCGCGTGCGCCGTCCCGGAGCCCATGCTGACGCTCATGGCCGAGCGGGCATCCCAGGGATCGGCGCCCGTGTGGATCAATCTGGAATACCTCAGCGCAGAAAATTGGGTGGCAGAACACCACGCGATGCAATCCCCACACGTACGGCTGCCGCTCATCAAGCACTTCTTCTTTCCCGGTTTTGCCCGCAATACCGGCGGCTTACTGCGGGAAGCGCACCTTGGCGCACAACGCAAGACGTTCGAGGCAAGCCCGGCTGCCCATCAGGCTCTGTGGCACCGCCTCGGCGTCGACGATCTGATGCGCGATAACCCCGACGCCCTGCGCGTGAGCCTGTTCGCCTACGCCAACCCGGCGCTGCCGACGCTCGTCGCCCAATGGGAAGCATCGTTCCAGCCGGTGGTCTGCCTGGTCCCCGAAGGATTGGCGGCACAGCAGATCGCCGGCCTCTTTGGCGACGCCGGTGGCGCCCGCACAGGCGCCCGGTGGAAGCGCGGCAACGTCAGCGTGGCCGTTGTGCCGTTTGTGCCGCAGGAGCATTACGACGCGCTGCTCTGGGCGTGCGACATCAATTTCGTACGAGGGGAAGACTCGTTTGTGCGCGCCCAATGGGCACTAAAGCCCTTTGTCTGGCACATCTACCCCCAAAGCGACGACGTGCACCTTACGAAGCTGGACGCCTTTCTGGCCCGCTATACCCCGGCGCTGGAAGCGGCCGACGCTAGCGCGCTGGTTGCCTTCTGGCACGCCTGGAATGGTGCGCCGGCGTCACTCGACTGGAACCAGTTTTCGGCTACGGTGCCTCGCCTGCGCGCACGAGCGGTCACGTGGGAGCAAAGCTTGATGCAACTGGGCGATCTCGCCGCGAATTTGGTGGCATTTTGCGAAAAACAGGTAAAATAGCGGGCTCATCTGTATGCGACCCCCGGCTCTGACCTGGTTCGCGCGGCCCGGAGGGTATCGCGCGGTGCTTCGTTGCTTGGCGCGCATCGAACCCTCTTACTCTCAGGAAATGTGAAATGGCTTTGAAAATCGCGCAAGAACTCCGCGCTGGCAACGTGTTCATGATCGGCAACGACGCAATGGTCGTGCTCAAGACCGAGTACAGCCGTTCGGGCCGTTCGGGCGCCGTCGTCAAGATGAAGTACAAGAACCTGCTGACGGGCGCAGGCGGCGAGTCGGTGTTCAACGCCGACGACAAGATGGACCAAGTCATCCTGGAGAAGAAGGAAGCCGAGTACTCCTACTTCGACGGCTCGATGTACGTGTTCATGGACCCGGTCACGTACGAACAGTACAACGTTGAGCCCGCCGCCATGGGCAGCGCGCTGAACTACCTGCAAGACGGCATGAAGGTCGAAGTGACGTTCTACAACGAGAACGCCATCTCGGTGGAACTGCCGACCACGGTTGTCCGCGAAATTGTCTACACCGAGCCGGCCGTCAAGGGCGACACGTCATCGGGTAAGGTGCTGAAGGCAGCTCGCATCAACGACAACGAAGAATTCGTGATCATGGTGCCGCTGTTCTGCAACATCGGCGAGAAGATCGAAATCGATACGCGTACCGACGAGTACCGTAGCCGCGCCAAGTAAGCTGGCGTCTCGGCAAGAAGAAAGGCTCCCTCGGGAGCCTTTTCTTTTTTCCAGCAGTCTTCTTGGGGTTCCGACGTTACTTGATGAGCTTCGCCTCGCGCAATGTGCGCAGCGCCTGCTTGTAAGCCGATTGTTGCTGCAGCTTTGCCCAGTCCTTTACGGCGCGACCACCAAACAGCCGACGCACGCGCCGCTGCGACGCCTTGCCCATCGGCACATCAAGCTCGCCGAGCAGTTGGTCGGCTTTATCCGGCGCATTGCAGATCAAGACCATGTCGCAGCCCGCCGTGAGCGCTGCTCGCGCACCGTCAACGACCGTGCCTGCAACGCTCGCGCCTTCCATGCTCAGGTCATCGCTGAAAATCACGCCGTCAAAGTTGAAATGCGCGCGCAGCATGTCCTGCAGCCAGAAGCGAGAGAAGCCGGCCGGGTTCGGATCGACCGCTGAATAAATCACGTGGGCCGGCATCACGGATTGCAGGCCGATGCCCATCCAGCCGTAAGGCTGCGCGTCGTCGGCGAGGATGGCCTCCAGCGGACGCTCGTCCACCGGCACGGCGACGTGCGAATCCGCTTGGACGTAGCCGTGACCGGGGAAATGCTTGCCACAGTTGGACATGCCGGCCAGGCGCAGGCCCAGCGTCAAGTGGTTGGCTAGCATCGTGACCACGCGAGGGTCGCGATGGAACGCGCGATCGCCGATCACGCTGCTGCTGCCGTAGTCGAGATCGAGCACGGGCGTGAAGCTGAGGTCGATATCGCACGCGCGCAGTTCTGCGGCCAGTACGTAGCCGCAGGCGGTGGCAGCGCGCGTGGCGGCTAGCACATCGGTGTCCCAGAGCTTGCCCAGCGCGCCCATGGCGGGCAGATGCGTGAAACCGTCGGTCTTGGCGCGCTGCACGCGACCGCCTTCGTGGTCGATGCAAATCAGCACGTCGCTCCGAATCGCGCGAATGGCCTGCGTGAGCGCCGTCAACTGCGCGCGCGATTCAAAGTTGCGCGCAAACAGGATCACGCCGCCCGTCAACGGATGGGCAATGCGCCGAACATCGTCGGGGCCGAGTTCCAGGCCGGCGACATCCAGAACGATCGGGCCGGGGTGCTTCTGCTTCTTGGTTGGAGTCATGCGGAGGATTTCGTTTGCAACTCGGCGACGGCGAATGCGACTGCATAGTCGCGCTCGTCCGTCACACTGATCTGGATATGAAGGCCGTGCTGCGCAATCCAGTCGGCCAGTTCGCCGCTATAGCGCACCACCGGTTGGCCGGAGGGCAGATTGAGCGTCTGTACCGCACGCCATGTCATCGGCCACCGCATGCCCAGGCCGATGGCCTTGGACACGGCTTCCTTGGCGGCAAAGCGGGTGGCAAGAAACGCAAGGCCCCGCCGCTCCGAGCGAGCCTTGCGGGCATGGTAGACACGCAGCTCATCGGGGCCCAGCACCTTTTCGGCGAAACGGCCGTTGGTCCGCTGCATCACGCCTTCAACGCGCTCGATCTGGATGATGTCGGTGCCGATGCCATAAATCGCGCCAGACACCGAGGCGGATGCAGCCTGTTCGTTCATACCGGCATGCCCGGATGTGCGGCCGCCGGCGTGGTGGAAGACAGCCGTGCCGCAACCATGATCGCTTTCATCTCGCGCACCGCGTTCTGCCAGCCGGCAAATACCGCATGCGCAACGACGGCGTGGCCGATATTCAGTTCATGAATGCCCGCGATGGCCGCGATTGGCTGCACGTTCGTGTAGTGGAGGCCGTGACCTGCGTTCACGCGCACGCCCCAGCGGATGCCCTCTTCCACCGCGGTTTCGATGCGGACGAGTTCGGCGCGCAACTCGGCATCGTCGGTCGCTTCGGCGTAGCGGCCCGTGTGCAATTCAATGACCGGGGCGCCCGCAGCGGCGGCGGCCTCGATCTGCGCCGCATCCGGATCGATGAACAGCGAGACGCGGATGCCTGCGTCGGCCAGTTGCTTGCAGGCGGCTTGCACCTTAGCGAAACCGCCCACCACGTCCAAGCCACCTTCAGTGGTCACTTCCTGACGACGCTCGGGCACGAGGCAGACGTCTTGCGGGCCGATATCGCACGCGATGTCGAGCATCTCCTGCGTGACGGCGCACTCCAGGTTCATGCGCGTGCGCAGCTGCGGCCGCAGAGCGCGCACATCGGCGTCCTTGATGTGGCGGCGATCTTCTCGCAGGTGCAGGGTGATGAGATCGGCGCCGGCTTCTTCAGCCAGGAGCGCTGCGGCGACCGGATCCGGATAAGTGGTGCCGCGCGCGTTGCGCAGCGTGGCGACGTGGTCGATGTTGATGCCCAGGTCGATGATTCCCGGCGAGGCATGAAAGATCATAGTTTCTGCAAGTCGATCAGGATCTGGCGCGTCGAAAGCGGCGTGCCATGCAAATGATAATGCAGCAGGAAACGCATCAGGCTGCGGCTTTGCTGCGCGGTCGTCGGGCGTGAACCGTAATCGTCCCGCTCCATGTCTATCAGCGTCTGGCCGCGCAAGATGGGCCAGGACGATGGATCGCTCGGCAGCGTGCGCCGGATGCCTCGCTCAGGGTGATAGACGTATTCGGCATCGGCCTGCACGGGTTCGCCGTCGATACAGCGATCAAGCTGGGCAGCAAAACCGGTCTCACGGAGAAGCACACGTTCGAACGCGCGCAGCGTAAAGGCCGCAGGTTCGCCATGGGCGAGCTTATTGAGCGTTTCAACGTAATGCGCGAAGAGCACCGGGTGGCCGTCTTCGCGGGCGACAAACTTGACGAGCAGTTCGTTCAGATAGAACCCGGACAGCAGTCCCTCCCCGCCCAGCGGCAGCATGCCGCCGACCCACTCGGCACGGGTCAGCGTGCGCACATCGCCGCGGCCGCTCCAGGACAGCGACAGCGGCTGGAAGGTCTGCAGCACCGCACGCAGCGCCGAATGCGGCCGCTTGGCCCCCTTGGCGACCAGCGCCATGCGCCCGTAATCCGGCGTGAAGACATCGATGATGAGGCTGGTTTCCCGATACGGGTAACTGTGCAGCACAAACGCTGGCTGCGCAGCAACACGCGTCTCGGAGCGCCCGGCAGGAAAGCTCTTGCGCGGCGCGGCGCCGGCAACGCCTTCTTCGGCCAGCCATTCCGCGGCTTCGTCCGGAATCGGATCGGATCGTCCCGCCATCGAGCGTGTGTAGAGTGGCCCGGCTCAGTGGTTATTCGTAGCCGTAAGCACGCAGGCCGGCTTCGTTGTCGGCCCAGCCGCTCTTGACCTTGATCCAGACCTCCAGATACACCTTGCCGTCGAACAGTTTTTCCATGTCCATGCGGGCTTCGGTGGAGATCTGCTTGAGCTTGGCGCCCTTAGCACCAATGATCATCGCCTTGTGTGCGTCCCGGTCGACCAGGATGGTCACGAACACGCGGCGCAGGCGGCCTTCGGTTTCGAATTTGTCGACGATGACGGTGCTGGAATACGGCAACTCGTCGCCAGTCCAACGGAAGACCTTCTCGCGAACGATTTCGGCGGCCAGGAAGCGCTCGCTGCGATCGGTCAGCGCTTCGGGGTCGTACATCGGCTCGCCTTCCGGCAGGTACGGGCGCACGATGCCGAGCAGGCGGTCGATGTCGTCGCGGTTCTTGGCCGACATCGGCACAATTTCTGCAAACGGAAACACCTGCGCCATATCCTGCAGGAACACGGCGACCATCTCGGCGCGCGTGTACGCATCGAGCCGGTCGACCTTGTTGACGATCAGAATCACGGGCGTCTCGCGCGGCAGCAGCGAAAGCACCTTTTCGTCGTCCGGGCCGTAGCGGCCGGCTTCGACCACGAACAACACGGCGTCCACCGACGTGAGCGTGGACGTGACGGCGCGGTTCAGCGAACGATTCAGCGCGGTGGCGTGACGTGTCTGGAAGCCCGGCGTATCGACGAAGACGAACTGCGCGTCATCGGTCGTCTGAATGCCCGTGATGCGGTGGCGCGTGGTCTGCGCCTTGCGCGAAGTGATGCTGACCTTCTGGCCCACCAGGGCGTTCATCAGCGTGGATTTGCCAACGTTCGGTCGCCCGACAATGGCGACCATGCCGCAGCGGAACCCCTCCGGCACGCCGGATTCTGGCTGCGGAGGCTGCAATGGGGTGTCGCTCATTTACCTGATTATTCCTTCAACCTGAGAGACAACTGCGGATCGGGCGGCGTAGCCTGCTTGCGCGTCTTGCCGGTGCGCTCGGCGCGGCTGCGCTTGACGAGTTGCGGCACCAGGCGATGCGCTTCTTCCAGGGCCAGCTTGGCCGCCGATTGTTCGGCCGCGCGCCGCGATGCCCCGCTGCCGGAGACGCGAATCTCGAGCTTCGGGATCGAGCACTCGACCTCGAACTGCTGATTATGCGCCGCGCCGTGGGTGGCAACCACCGTGTACAGCGGCAACGCAATCTTGTGACCTTGGAGGTACTCCTGTAACAGCGTCTTGGCATCCTTGCCCAGCGTGCGGGGGTCGACCTGTTCAAGGATCGGGATATAGAGCTTGCGGATCAGCGTCCGAGCCGCATCGAAGCCGCCGTCGAGAAACACCGCCCCGAAAATCGCTTCGAGCGCGTCAGCCAGGATGGAAGGCCGGCGAAAACCACCGCTCTTCAACTCCCCTTCGCCCAGACGCAGGGCATCGGGCAACTGCAACATCTGCGCGATCTCATACAGCGCCTGTTGCTTGACCAAATTGGCCCGCACGCGCGAGAGATCGCCCTCATCCAGCTTGCCGAACATGCCGTAAAGCATGTCGGCGACGGCGCAATTCAGAATCGAATCACCAAGAAATTCCAGGCGCTCATTGTGCATCGCGCTGTGGCTGCGATGGGTGAGCGCCTGCTGCAGCAACTCCGGTTTGCTGAAGCGGTAGCCAAGACGTTGCTGTAGTGCATCCAGACTCATGTCAACGCTGGGTCCCCGAATAGGTGATCACCAGACCGATGGGGCCATACAACGGGACCTCGCGCTTGTACGAGAAACGCACCGCCTGAATGGAGCCGCCGCCGTCCAGCACTTCCAGATCTTCACCTTTGATCGACGTGATGTCGTCGATCGCAGCCTGCTTATCAAACGCGCTGGCCACCTCTTCGCGCGTGCTTGCACGCTCACGCGCCTGCTTCACAGCACGCGTGATGGCTTGGTATTCCATCAGGCTCGGCACAGACCGAATGGCTGGCAGCACAAACGTAATCAGCACGATGATGCCGATCAGGATGCCAAACATGGTAATCCCGCGCGACGGGCGTTTCAGACCGGCCTGACGAATCCGCATTGCATTTCCCCCGTTTTGCAATTGCCGAGTTTTAGTAAGATATCTTTGCGTCACTTATTGGATCAGTGGAAAGCACCGATCCGCTTCAGATCACCCAGATTCATCCAGATGAAGAATGCCTTCCCGACGATGTTCTTGTCCGGCACGAAGCCCCAGTAACGAGAATCCGCGCTGTTGTCGCGATTATCGCCCATCATGAAATAGTGACCTGCAGGTACCTTGCAGGTAAAGCCGGTCTGATTGTATGTGCAGTTTTCGCGGAACGGAAAATCGTCCGGGCCCGAAACATAAGCCGGGCGGTCGGCGTCGTTCAGGATGTTGTGCGTGACGTTGCCCAGCGCCTCCTGGTACTGCTTCGAATACGTCAGGCGTTCACCATCAAGGTAGTCTGACTGCGGCGCGTAGGTGGCCGGCTGGCCGTTCACCGTCAAGCGCTTGTTGTCGTACTTCACCACGTCGCCGGGCACGCCGATCACGCGCTTGATGTAATCCATCGACTCGTCTTTCGGGTAGCGGAAGACCATCACGTCGCCGCGTTGTGGCTCGTTTAGCT
This sequence comes from Ralstonia pickettii, assembly GCF_030582395.1. Classification (NCBI taxonomy): domain Bacteria; kingdom Pseudomonadati; phylum Pseudomonadota; class Betaproteobacteria; order Burkholderiales; family Burkholderiaceae; genus Ralstonia; species Ralstonia pickettii. The sequence continues at coordinate 978,868 of NZ_CP104381.1, read as the reverse complement.
CCACGATCTTCTTGTTCACGATCGGCAAGCGAACGCCATACGTGTACTTGTTGACGAGGATGAAGTCGCCGATCTGCAGCGTCGGAATCATCGAGCCCGACGGAATCTTGAACGGTTCAATCACGAACGAGCGCAAGAGGAACACCGCGGCAATCACTGGGAAGAAGCTGGCGGTGTACTCCAGCCACCAAGGCTGGCGCAGCTTGTCTTCGGCCAGTTGCAAACGGGCTGCACCGATGTCACCTCCACCGCCATATTGCGCCTGCACCCGCGCGCGCGCATCAAATTCAGCCAGCGCCGCGGCTGCGGCCGCCTGGCGCTGGCGCTGGAACACGAGCTTGTCAGCCACCCAAGCAATGCCGGTGAGTACGACGAGAACAAACAGAATCAGGGCGAAGTTCATGGAGGAGAGATCGTCCGAGCGAGGTCTGAATTATTTTTCTTCGACGCGCAGGATGGCCAGGAAAGCCTCTTGCGGAATTTCAACGGTACCAACCTGCTTCATGCGCTTCTTGCCCTCTTTCTGCTTCTCGAGGAGCTTCTTCTTGCGCGAAATATCACCGCCGTAGCACTTGGCCAGCACGTTCTTGCGCAGCGCCTTGACGTTTTCGCGGGCGATCACATTGGCGCCAATGGCCGCCTGAATCGCAACGTCATACATCTGGCGCGGAATGATCTCGCGCATCTTGGCAGCCACTTCACGACCGCGGTATGTGCTGTTCGAACGGTGGACGATGATGGACAAGGCATCGACCTTGTCGCCGTTGATTAGGATGTCGACCTTGACCACGTCCGACACGCGGTATTCCTTGAACTCGTAATCCATTGACGCATAACCGCGCGAAACGGATTTCAACCGATCGAAGAAGTCCAGCACGATCTCGCCCATCGGGATTTCGTAGGTCAACTGGACTTGGCGACCGTGGTAGCTCATGTTGATCTGCGAGCCACGCTTCTGCTCGCACAGCGTGATCACAGCGCCCACGTAGTCCTGCGGCATGTACAGATTAACCGTGACGATCGGCTCGAGAATCGCCTCGATCTTGCTCGGGTCCGCCGGCATCTTGGCCGGGTTTTCCACCTGCACCATCGTGCCATCGCGCAGTTGCACCTGATAAACCACCGTCGGCGCGGTGGTGATCAGGTCCATGTCGAACTCGCGCTCCAGGCGCTCCTGCACGATCTCCATGTGCAGCAAGCCGAGGAAGCCGCAGCGGAAGCCAAAGCCCAGTGCCTGCGACACTTCGGGCTCGTACTGGAGCGACGCGTCGTTAAGCTTGAGTTTTTCCAGCGATTCGCGCAGCGCTTCGTACTGGTTTGCTTCCACCGGATACAAGCCCGCAAACACCTGCGGCTTGACTTCCTTGAAGCCCGGCAGCGGGGCGTCCGCCTTGCGCGGCGCCACGTGGGTAATCGTGTCGCCCACCTTGGCAGCCTTCAGTTCCTTGATGCCCGCGATGACGAAGCCCACCTGCCCGGCCGACAGCGATTCACGCGGCATCGACTTCGGCGAAAATACGCCGACCTGCTCCACCAAATGCTGCGCACCGGTTGCCATCAGCAGGACTTTGTCCTTCGCGCGCAGCGTGCCGTTCACCACGCGCACCAGCATCACCACGCCGACGTAGTTGTCGAACCACGAGTCGATGATCAGCGCCTGCAGCGGCGCAGCCGGATCGCCCTTCGGCGCGGGCACTTTGGCGATCAGCGCTTCGAGCACGTCCGCCACGCCCACGCCGGTCTTGGCGGAGCAGCGCGTCGCGTCGGTCGCGTCAATGCCGATCACGTCCTCGATTTCCTGGATCGCATTGTCGGGATCGGCCGCGGGCAAGTCGATTTTGTTGAGCACCGGCACCACTTCCACGCCCAGCTCGATGGCGGTGTAACAGTTGGCGACGGTTTGGGCTTCCACACCCTGAGAGGCGTCAACTACCAGCAGAGCGCCCTCGCACGCGGACAGCGAGCGGCTGACCTCGTAGCTGAAGTCAACGTGTCCGGGGGTATCGATCAGGTTGAGGTTATAGACCTTACCGTCCTGAGCCTTATAAGACAGGGCGGCAGTCTGCGCCTTGATGGTGATGCCGCGCTCCTTCTCGATATCCATCGAGTCCAGCACTTGGGCTTCCATTTCGCGGTCGGAAAGCCCGCCACACAGCTGGATGATGCGGTCGGCCAGCGTCGATTTGCCGTGGTCGATGTGGGCGATGATCGAAAAATTGCGGATATTGTCCATCGAATGCGTCGAAAAGCGCCCATCCCGGGCGCGTCTGCCGGGAGCGCGAGCGGCTTCCGGCATGGCCGGCGCGCATAGGGTGCGTCGGCGGGAGGTATTGGGTTCAAAGCCGAGGTTGCAGCACAAGCATCGTGCAATGCAAAAATCGGCGCTAACAGGCGATTTTACCGGATTTTATTGGGCTTCCCGCGCCTCTTTTTGCGGCAGCGGCGTTACCTCAGCTATGCGCAGTTTGTGCAGCGAGCCATGCCTGCACAGCTTGCACATCGAGAAAGTGGTGGCACAGCTCGCGCGCATCTTCCGGCGGCGTTTCCGGCGCGCCAGTCATCAGAACAGGCACCAATTCATTAAACCGCGTCTCGAGCGCCGGGTCGCTGTCGACGTCAACTTCGTGCAGCACAAAAGAAAAACCGCGCTGGAGTGGCTCCAGCGCGTTTTTCATGTCATCGCACAGATGGCAATACGTGCGTCCGTAGAGTGTGAGTTCGATCACTGGCCACTACCTGACCGGGCCGCGCTCGGACGCAGTGTCACCACCTGGGTGGCGTCGCCGCGACGCACAAACACGGCAACCATGCGGTTCTTGTCGAGCTTGGCGACCACCTCGTTGAACTGCTTGGCGTTGGTGATGTCCGTATCGCCCACGCGCAGGATCAGATCGCCCGGGCGAATGCCTACACGCGCCGCCGGCCCTTCTGACACCTGCACCTCGACGCCACTCTTGGTCTTGAACTCTCGACGCGCGCCGTCAGACAAGTCAGCCACCACCAGCCCCAGTGCGTTCGGCTTGCCCGGGCCCTGCTGGCTGTTATCGGGCTGGGCGCCCTTGGTGCGCTGGGCAACCTTCGTGTCGGCCTGCAACTCGGCGACCATCACGGTCAGATCGCGCGTCGCGCCCTTGCGCCACACCTGCACGGTAGCGCGCGTGCCCGGCTTCGTCTCGCCGACTTGGCGCTGCAGGTCGCCCGCCTTCTCGATATCGCGGCCGTTGTACTTCAAAACGATGTCACCAGCCTCGATGCCGGCCTTGTCCGCAGGCCCACCCGACTCGACATTGCCGACATAGGCGCCGCGCGCACGGCCCAGACCCAGCGACTCTGCTGCGTCCTTCGGCACGTTGTCGATTGCCACGCCGATGCGGCCCCGCGTCACGCGGCCCGTTGCCTTCAACTGCTCAGCCACGCGCATCGCCTCGTCGATCGGGATCGAGAACGAGATGCCCATGTAGCCCCCGCTCTGGCTGTAGATCTGGTTGTTGATGCCGATCACCTCACCACGCAGGTTGATCAGCGGGCCGCCCGAGTTGCCTGGGTTGACAGCCACATCGGATTGGATGAACGGCAGGTAGTCGCCGGTATCGCGTCCCTTGGCCGAAACAATGCCCGCCGTCACCGTATTGTCGAGGCCAAACGGAGACCCAATCGCAAGCACCCACTCGCCAACGCGCACCTTGTCGGAATCGCCGAGCTTGAGGCTGGGCAACCCCGTCGCCTCCACCTTGACGAGCGCTACATCGGTGCGTTTGTCCAGGCCGATCAGCTTGGCTTTGTACTCGCGTTTGTCGATCAGCGTGACGTAGATGGTTTCCGCGCCTTCCACCACATGCGCGTTGGTCAGGATGTAGCCGTCACCCGAGATGATGAAGCCGGAACCGACGCCACGGCTCTGCTCCTCTTCCTGTTGGGGCGGCGCGTTGCGACGTTTCTGGCCCTGCCCGGGCATGCCAGGCATCGGCACACCAAAGAAGCGGCGGAAGAACTCGGCCATGTCATCATCGTTCGGACCACCCTGCTGCATACGGACCTTTTCGGTCGTGCGGATGTTGACGACAGCGGGGCTGACTTTCTCGACCAGATCGGCAAAATCGGGAAGGCCATACGTGCCCGTAGCCACGCTACCCGTGGCGTTCTGGGCGTGGGCGGGCGTCAGCGCGCTCCCGACCGCCACGGCGGCGGCAACGCACAGTAGACGCAAAGCGTGAACGGATCGAGCGGTACGCATGAAGGCTCCCCGGGGCAAAAACAGATAGAAATATGGGATCGCAGCGGCCGCGCCGCGCGTCCACGGCAGACGCCGGCTGCGGCTACTGTGGCGCGCCGACAGGCTTGTTGGTCGCGTTGGCGGACACCGGCTTGTAGTCGACTGCTGCGCCAAACTGCTTGATGGTAGCAAACGGAACTTCGCCTACCACGGTCAGCCAGAAATCGGCAACACGTCGCACCATTACATGCGTGGCCCCTTGCGAGATAAAGCCCTCGCGACGCGTGCGTTTATCCGACACCGGCTCAATGAAGAGCGACAGCCCTGCGAGCCCGTCACTGAACACGACCTGCTGGACCTCGAACCCAGAAGCGTTCTTGCCGGCCGGCGCAACGTCGCCCAGCGGACGGCGAACCTCACGGATTTTCTGGAAGCCCTTGACGGGGTTGCCGATCGTCCAGCCTTGCTCGGCCAGGTTGGTCGGCTGCGTCACGATCTCGTACTGATTCCAGCCGTTCAGGTTCTTGAACGCAGCTACGATCTTCTGCTTTTCCGACGGCACACCCAATTCCACTTGCGAGAACGCGACCTGCTCAAGCACCTTGCCGTCTTCACCGATGGTCTGGGCACGCATGAGCAAACCACTGTTGCGCTCCGCCCAGATACGGTAGGCATAGCGGTAGCCGTCCTTCGGATCGAGCTGGAAGACTTCGCAATCCATGCCCGCGACGCGCTCCGTCGGTAGATGGCGCATGTCGTATTGATCGAGCACATCGCCATTGGTGGTGGCGAGCAGCGCGGGGAAGCTGTCCTTGTGCTCCTGCTTCTCCGTCACAACGAGTTTGACGTCGTAAATCAGGTTCCGGACGACGTCATTCTGGCGCAGCATTTCGCGCTGCTTGCCGTCCAGCGCTTCGACGCGCTCGTACTCATTATTGAAGAGATCGGAGTAATGCTGGATGCGGGTGGAGTGCATGCCGGTGCCACGCTGATACGTCAGCGTGCCGACATAGTTCTGCTTGAGCGCCGCGCGATGGATTTTGGCGAGCCAGGAGGCGGCCTCCTTGCGCGGCATGGGATCGGGCTGCGGCTGAGCAGCAGTCGCCAGCGCCGAAACACACAGAAGAAGAAAAACCGACCGACGAACGGCCTGCAGCTTGCGGGCGCCTGCCCCGGCAACGGGGTGCCACACCTTCGACATGGATGCCCGCATTATTCCTGATTGGAGTCCTGGGTGTTCGCCACCCCGTTGGCCACTGCACGCAGATAAGGAACCACCATACCGTTGGTCGCCGACTGGCGGTGAGCGCTCAAGTATTCGTCCAGACGGGCATCACGGATCATTGGCGTATCGTCGGTTGCCGCCACGGTCAGCGCCTGCGCGCCGCCGCCCTGCGTCGCTTTGGCGACCAACGCTGGAGAGCCGTCGGCACCATCGGCAGGACCGCGCAACTGCGGCACGACAACCCAGCTAACGGCCGCCACCGCCGCCGCCACCGCGGTCGTCGGCATGATGCGGCGGACCCAAGCGGGGCTGACCAGGAAGCGGTGCCTCTGCTGGGCTTTCGCGCGCTGTGCCACAGCCGGCACCAGCAGATGCGGCTCAGCGTCGAGCTTGGCCGAGAACCGGCTGACGAAATCTTCTGAGGAAAGCGTGTTCAGAAGATCTTCCGACCGGAGCACGTCTCCGATCAGTTGATATTCGCGCCAATGCGCAGCGCCCTCACCATCCTTGGCGAGCTCGACCGCAGACGACACCTCGTGCGCCGCGACTTCGCCGTCCATCAAAGCAGAGATGCGCTGCGCGAACTCCGCTTCTGCTGTTTGCAATTGAGCCTGACCCATTTCCCGACCCCAAAAACTCCAACGTCCAATCAACGATCCGAGAGAAGACTTCCCGAGGTTTCACCGTTTGCAGCCGCATGCGGCCGCCGGCTTGTCATATCGGCTGGCTACCACCGTTTGCCCTCCACTGTTCCCAGCAGGGGGCGCAATTTCTCGGCAATCGCCTCGCGCGCCCGGAAAATGCGGGACCGGACCGTGCCGATCGGGCATTCCATTGCCTCAGCGATTTCCTCATAGCTCAGACCCTCGATCTCCCGCAGTGTGATTGCAGTACGCAATTCTTCGGGCAGCGCTTCCATTGCACGGTTGACCGTTTCGGCCACCTGCTTGGTGTGCAGCATGGAGTCCGGCGTATTGATATCCCTTAGTAGCTCACCGTCGGCAAAAGTTTCAGCCTCTTCGGTGTCGATGTCGCTGGACGATTCAGGGCGCCGACCCTGCGTCGCTAGGTAATTCTTCGCCGTGTTGACGGCGATGCGATACAGCCACGTATAGAACGCGGATTCCCCCCGGAACTGGGGCAACGCACGGTAGGCCTTGATAAAGGCATCCTGTGCCACATCCTCGACTTCGGCCGGGTCACGGATCAGGCGGGAGACGAGCCGAATGATCTTCCGGTGATACTTGACCACCAGCAGTTCAAACGCTCGCTTATCGCCTTGCTGGACGCGCTCGACGAGGATCTGGTCGGCTTCGCGTTCGCTCACGGATTCTTCACCTGCAGTGTATCGCCTTGAATTTATGTGACTCGGAAACGTTGTATTTTACCTACGACACACCGGACACCTGGGAAACCAGCCGCGGGGGCCCCAGGCGCAACAGACTTCGCATACGACGTAGCGTCCTGGCGGAAAACCAGGGCGGCATCAGCACAATAATCTGTGGACACCACCCGCGTCGCGCGACCCCAAGGACCAAGACGCGCTCACCAAGTGGCCATGACCATAGCAGAGGCGCATTTTGGACCGCTTTTGACGCTTTCAATCGGACCTGCCACACGGCTTGCCCCGGCTCTCCGTCCTCTTTGAGACGAGCGCGCCACATCAGTTCCATTGCGAGCGGTGAACGGTTCACCATCAAGGGAACGCAGGCAGCCATCGTCGACCCGGTGATGACGCCCCAGGTAAACCAAGGCAATGCGGCGCCCCATGCCTTGATCGCCCACAACACCACCGCGCAGACAAGAACAGCCATGCCGAATCGGCTGATCGCGCATAACCGCCGATACGGCGCTGGAAAGAGAAGGAGCTGAATAACCAAGGCAAAAAAGGAAGCGGCACGCGCCCTGGGGCGAAGTGCCGCTCTGCCTTACGGGCGCTTGAACACCAGCGTACCGTTCGTCCCGCCGAAGCCGAAGTTGTTCTTCACGGCCACGTCGATCTTCATGTCCCGCGCGGTGTTCGCGCAGTAATCCAGATCGCACTCGGGGTCTTGGTTGAAAATGTTGATGGTCGGCGGCGATACCTGATTATGCAGCGCGAGCACCGTAAACACCGACTCCAAACCGCCCGCGCCACCCAGCAAGTGACCGGTCATAGACTTTGTGGAGTTCACGACGATCTTGGCCGCGTGATCGCCAAAAGCCGCCTTGATGGCTTCGGATTCGTTCTTGTCGCCGAGCGGCGTGGACGTGCCGTGCGCATTCAGGTAATGCACCTGATCTGCGTTCATGCCGGCATCGCGCAGTGCGTTCAGCATGCAGCGGCGAGGGCCGTCCATGTTCGGTGCCGTCATATGGAAAGCGTCACCGCTCATGCCGAAGCCGGCAACTTCTGCGTAAATCGTGGCGCCGCGAGCCTTTGCCGACTCGTATTCTTCCAGCACCATCACCCCCGCACCTTCGCCAAGGACGAAGCCGTCGCGGTCCTTGTCCCAGGGACGGGAGGCCGTAGCCGGATCATCGTTGCGCGTCGACAGCGCACGGGCGGCAGCAAAGCCACCAATGCCCAGCGGCGAAACGGTCGATTCGGCACCGCCGGCCACCATTGCGTCGGCATCGCCCGCCTGGATGAGGCGCACGGCCAGCCCAATGCTATGCAGACCGGTCGTGCAAGCCGTGACGGCCGCCAGATTCGGCCCCTTCAGGCCAAACATGATGCTCAGATGGCCGGAAATCATGTTGATGATCGAACCCGGCACGAAGAACGGGGAAATACGGCGAGGACCGCGATCGACGTAGGTCTGGTGCGTATCTTCGATCATCGGCAGGCCGCCGATACCGGAACCGACCAGCACGCCGATGCGCTCCGCATTGGCTTCGGTCACTTCCAGCCCGCTGTCCTTGAGCGCCTGCACGCCGGCAGCAATGCCGTAATGGATGAACGTATCCATGTTGCGGGCTTCCTTCGCCGGGATGTATTCCTCGGCGTTGAAACCCTTCACCTCACCGGCGAAATGGACGGCCAGGTTCGACGGATCGAATTTGGTGATGGTGGCGATCCCGGACTTGCCGGCGACCAGATTGGCCCACCCCTCGGCGACCGAGTTCCCTACCGGAGAGACCAGCCCCAGGCCGGTTACGACTACGCGACGACGGCTCACTATGCTTTCCTGCAACTCTGTATCAGCGACAAAGGCCACAGAAAACGCGCCACCCGGTCAAACCGGACAACCGCCCTTTCTGTGGCCCGCGATGTCAAGAGATCGATTGACGCTTACGCCTTGACGTGGGCGGTCGCGTAATCGATGGCTTGCTGCACCGTGGTGATCTTCTCGGCTTCTTCGTCCGGGATTTCCATACCGAACTCATCTTCCAGAGCCATCACCAGCTCAACCGTATCGAGCGAATCCGCGCCCAGATCGTTCACGAACGACGATTCGTTCTTGATGTCTGCTTCGGCCACGCCGAGTTGCTCAGCAACGATCTTCTTAACGCGTGCGTCGATGTTGTCCATTTAACCCTCCAGGGAAGTATTCGACAAAAAGTGCGCGCATTCTAGCAGGTTTGCGCGACGAAAAACCGCGCCGGAAACCATGCAAAAAATGCGCCAAACATGAAGCTAAAAGCCAGTTAAATCGGCGATCGCACAGGATTTGCACATGCGCAAGACTCTGCACTCTCACCGCCGGGACGGCTTCCTTATCCCATGTACATGCCGCCGTTGACGTGCAGCGTCGAGCCTGTAATGTAGCCTGCCGCCGGTGACGCAAGGAAGGCAACCGCGCTGGCGATATCCTCGGGGGCGCCGAGGCGGCCCAACGGAATCTGCGCCTTCAGCGCGGTATGTTGCTCTTCGGACAGGACCTTCGTCATGTCAGTGTCGATAAAGCCCGGCGCGATACAGTTCACGGTGATGTTACGACTGCCGATCTCACGAGCCAGTGCGCGGGCCATGCCCTCGACGCCGGCCTTGGCTGCGGCGTAGTTTGCCTGACCCGGGTTGCCAGCGGAACCCACGACCGACGTGATGTTGATGATGCGGCCACCACGCGCCTTCATCATGGGACGCAGCACGGCGCGGGACAGGCGGAACACGGCGGAGAGGTTCGTATCAATGACCGACATCCATTCCTCGTCCTTCATCCGCATCGCGAGGTTGTCCTGCGTGATGCCGGCATTGTTGACGAGAATGTTCAGGCCACCGTGCGTCTTGATGGTTTCGTCGATGACGGCTTCGCAACGCGCAGCGTCATTCACGTTGAGCACCACGCCCGTACCTTTCACACCGGCTTCGGCAAAGTAAGCCGTGATGGCTTGTGCGCCGGCTTCAGACGTGGCCGTACCCACCACCGTTGCGCCCTGACGGGCCAGTTCCAACGCGATGGCACGACCGATGCCGCGCGAGGCGCCGGTAACGAACGCAACCTGGTTGTTCAATGCTTGGGTCATACGAATCCCGTTGATTATTTGAGTTGGCCCAGCACAGCTTCCAGCGACGCCGGATCAAAGATCGCGTCCCCGACGATCTCGCCATCGATACGCTTGACCAGGCCGGCCAGCACCTTGCCCGGGCCGCATTCGACCACGCGGGTGATACCCTCACCCTTCATCTTCTGGACGGTCTCGACCCAGCGCACCGGCGATGCTGCCTGGCGCACCAGCGCGTCCTTGATGGCAGCCGGGTCACTCACCACGGCCACATCCACATTGTTGATGACGGGGATCACCGGGGCATTGACCGTCACGTTGGCGAGATACTCGCGAAGGCGATCCGACGCTGGCTTGAGCAGCGACGAGTGGAACGGTGCCGACACCGGCAGCGGCAGCGCACGCTTAGCGCCCTTGGCCTTAGCGATTTCGCAAGCCTTCTCGACGGCCGCCTTGGCGCCGGCGATCACGACTTGGGCAGGGGCATTGAAGTTGACCGCTTCGACCACGCCCGCAACGGAAGCTTCGGCGCATGCGGCCCGCACGTCGTCGTCCGACAGGCCGAGGATGGCAGCCATCCCGCCCTCGCCCACTGGCACGGCTTCCTGCATCGCCTTGGCGCGGAAGCGCACCACCGGCACGGCGTCTTTGAACGCGATGGCGCCTGCGGCGACCAGCGCCGAATACTCGCCCAGGCTATGCCCCGCCACGACGGTCGGCGTCGGGCCGCCAGCAGCTTGCCATGCGCGATAGACGGCAACAGCGGCCGTCAGCATGACGGGCTGCGTGTTGGTGGTCAGATTCAGCTCTTCAGCCGGGCCTTCGGCAATCAGCTTGCCGATGTCCTGGCCCAGCGCGTCGGACGCCTCTGCTAGCGTGGCCGCCACGGCCGGATGATCGGCAAACGCGTTGAGCATGCCGACCGATTGCGAACCCTGGCCAGGGAAGACGAAAGCGAATGTCATGGCTCGTATTGTTCGTTCTGGAAATTCGTCGATCAGAAGCGCAGCAGCGCGGCGCCCCAGGTAAAGCCGCCGCCCACGCCTTCGAGCATCACGTGCTGGCCGCGCTGGATGCGGCCATCGCGCACAGCAACGTCGAGCGCCAGCGGAATCGAGGCCGCAGACGTGTTGCCATGCTCATCGACGGTCACGATCAGGCGCTCGTTCGAGAGGCCCAGCTTCTTGGTCGTGCCCTGCATGATGCGGATATTGGCCTGATGCGGAATGAGCCAGTCGACTTGCGAAGCATCGAGTTCGGCAGCGGCCAATGCTTCGCGGGCAACCTTGTCGAGCACAGTCACGGCCAGCTTGAAAACGGCCTGGCCATCCATGTACAGGAAGGCGCTGCCTTGGATTGCGCCTGCCGCCACGTTGCCCGGCACGCACAGGATGTTGGCGTGGCTGCCATCAGCATGCAGCGCGGTCGACAGGATGCCGGGCTCGTCAGAAGCTTGCAGCACCACAGCCCCCGCGCCGTCGCCAAACAGTACGCACGTGGTGCGATCACTGAAATCGATGATGCGTGAGAAGACCTCCGAGCCAACTACCAGCACGTTGCGGTAAGCACCCGAGCGGATGAATTTGTCGGCGGTCGCAAGTGCGTAGACAAAGCCGGAACACACGGCCTGTACGTCGAACGCAGCGCACCCATTGGTGATGCCGAGCTTTTGCTGCACCAGGCACGCCGTGCTCGGGAACACAAAATCCGGCGTGGACGTCGCCACCAGGATCAGGTCGAGCTCGGATCGATTGATACCAGCGGCTTCGATCGCACGTTCAGCGGCCTTCACGGCGAGGTCGCTGCACGCAACATCAGGTTCAGCGAAATGACGCGCTCGGATCCCGCTGCGCGAGACGATCCATTCGTCGCTCGTCTCGATACCCTTTTCGGCCAGCTGGGCCGCCAGTTCGTCATTGGTGACCCGCTTGGGCGGCAGGTAGCTGCCCGTACCGATGATCCTTGCGAAACGTGTCATGTGCGGTGGGGTGAAATCTGACTCGGGGGCGACGCGATCAAGCAGCGTCGGCGGCCGGAGCGGAAGTGGAGACCGGCGCAGCGCCCGCTGCGTCATGGTGCGATTCGAACGCCTGCGCAATGCGGGCGATCACGCCGTTGGCCGCGGCGTCGTAGGCACGCTTGATGGCCCATTCGAACGCGTAGGCGTCGGCCGAGCCGTGGCTCTTGATGACCAGACCACGCAGACCGAGCAGCGCGGCGCCATTGTAGCGCCGATGATCGACGCGCCGTTTGAAACGCGTCAGCACCGGCAGCGCCACGACAGCAAGCAACTTGGTGAACCACGAGCGGCTGAACTCCTGGCGCAGCATCTCACCGATCATCTTGGCCAAGCCTTCGGTACTTTTGAGCGCCACGTTGCCGACAAACCCATCGCAAACAACGATGTCGGTCGTGCCCTTGAAGATGTCGTTGCCTTCAACGTTGCCGAAGAAGTTGAGATCGGAGGCGCGCAGCAGCTCACCCGCCTGCTTGACGACCTCGTTACCCTTGATGACTTCCTCGCCGATGTTCAGCAGGCCGACCGTCGGGCGAGGCTTCTGCTCAACCACCGACACCATCGCCGAGGCCATCTGCGCGAATTGCAGCAGGTGCTCGGGCTCGCAGTCGGCGTTGGCGCCAAGATCCAGCACGGTGGTGCCGGCGCCCTTCTCGTTCGGGATGGCCGTGGCGATCGCCGGGCGGTCAATCCCGTCCAACGTCTTGAGAACGTAGCGGGACACGGCCATCAACGCGCCGGTGTTGCCGGCGGAGACGCACGCTTGAGCGGCGCCGTCCTTGAGCTGATTGATGGCCACGCGCATTGAAGAATCTTTCTTCTTGCGCAGCGCGACCTCGACCGGATCGTCCATCGACACCACCTCGGAGGCGGGGACGACGTGGACGCGCGGGTTCGCGGTGGCGTGGAGTCGCTTGAGCTGCGCCGCGATGGCATCGGGCTGCCCGACGAGCAGCATTTCGACGTCTTCGTGTGCGGCGAGAAAATGGATCGCTGCAGGGATTGTCACGCCAACGCCGTGATCGCCACCCATGCAGTCGATGGCAAGCTTGATGGTCATGCGAGTCTGAGTTGCGGTTTCACGTGCGGCTCCGGCCGTTGGCGCGCGTATGGTACACAAACCCGTACACGCATTGCCGAATTTCGCTCAACAAAAAAGCGGCAAATTGGCTTGCCGCTTTTTCGCTTGCATCATGAACCTGTGCGTTCAGACCAACCCAACACGCTTGCCAGAAAACTGGCAAATCGCATCAGTCGTTCTTGGTCTTCACGACCTTGCGGCCACGATAGTAGCCGTTCGGGCTCACGTGGTGACGCAGGTGCACTTCGCCGGTGGTCGGCTCGACAGCGATCGGGGCCGCCGTCAGGAAATCGTGCGAACGATGCATGCCGCGCTTGGACGGCGACTTCTTGTTTTGTTGAACAGCCATGACTGACTCCTAAGCAATTTGATCGATTTTATCACATCACACGGAGCCGGAGCGTAGCCATTCCGGTAGGCGTGTGAAACGTACTTCCATCAGCGCGCGCAATACCCGCGCACGCCTAATGTTTGGTCTTCAGGTTGGCCAGCACCGCGAACGGCGACGGCTTCTTTTCGGCTTCAGCCTCTTCCGGCAACACCTCATCCGGACAGACGGCATGACGCGGCGACACCGGCAACGCCAGCAACAGCTCATCCTCGATCTGCGTGATCAGATCAAAGTGTCGCGAGCCGACGATCACGTCAGCCTCGTCGTCGTCCAGCGGAGCGGCGTCTGCCTCGGCTTCCGAACGCATGACTTCCAGGCGCGTGCGCACCGGGAGCGGTTGCTCGTACGCTTTGAGGCATCGCTGGCATTGCAGCCAAACTGCACCCTCCACTTCCAGATCCACGAAGAGACGCTGGCGCGGCAACTGGCCCGCGGTAGCCTCCTCGCGCACCAGACCCTGCAAGTGCCAACTGAACTGCGTGCTGGCGTCAGCGGGGGCATCGGCGGCTTGCTCGGCCAGCAGGCGAGGCATCTCGGTCAGAGAGACCGTACCGCTTGCTGGCTCACCCGCGCGAATGAACGCGAAAAGATCGAATGTATGAAAATCCACGAATCGAACCTGTCGAACGCGTTGCTGTTGGTGCGCAAACCGGATCAACCTCCTGCAGCACCGCATGACACCTTGCGCCTGGGCGCCCGGTTTGCGACACTGCGCGGCCAATCCGCGAAACGCGGGATTATAGCGGGCAGAAACCTCTGGCGTCAAAAGGTTTTGCTCAAAATCCACTGCATCTTCAAGCACTTATGACTTCTGCATCGCGTCCGCCGCTCATTCTGGCCTCCAGCTCACCATATCGGAGGGAATTGCTCGAACGCCTGCGCCTGCCGTTTGAGATCGTGGTGCCGAACATTGATGAGACGCCCGCCCCGGAAGAGTCACCGGACCAGACCGCCCTGCGCCTGGCCCGGCAGAAGGCAGAGAAGGTGGCGGCAGACTATCCGGGCGCGCTGGTCATCGGCTCCGACCAGGTCGCGACGCTTGATGGCAGGCAGGTCGGCAAACCGGGGGACCACGCCCGCGCACTGGCGCAGCTGCACTGGATGCGTGGACGCACCGTCACATTCCATTCAGCGTTGTGCCTGTACGACGGCCGGACCGGGCACCACCAGAGCGAGGACATCCGCACGCTGGCGACCTTCCGCGATCTTTCCGATGAGGAGTTGGACGCCTACTTGCATTTAGAACACCCGTACGACGTTGCCGGGAGCGCCAAATCGGAAGGCCTCGGCATCGCCCTGCTCGAGCGCGTCGAGTCGTCGGACCCGACCGCGCTGGTCGGTCTGCCGCTGATCGCCCTGACCAGCATGCTGCGCAACGTCCACTACCCGCTCTTCGCCTGAACCATGGCCGGTACGCTTTACCTCATTCCGAATACGCTGGGCTCGCGCGATGCGGCCGACCCGCTGCCTGACGTGATTCCGGCCGGCGTGCAACAGATCACCGCGCAGCTCGACTATTTCGTCGCCGAACACGCCAAGACGGCGCGTGCGCTGCTCAAGAAGCTGGCCGAGACGACGCCGCTGGCACGCCCGCTGCAGGAAATCACCATTCGCGAACTGAACGTCAAAACGCCGGAATCGGAGCTGGAAGCGCTGCTGGCGCCGGTGGTTGCCGGGCAGGACGCGGGGCTGATGTCGGAAGCCGGTGTGCCGGCGGTTGCCGATCCGGGCGCGAATCTCGTGCGTCTCGCGCACCGACGCGGCGTGCGCGTAAAACCGCTGGTGGGGCCAAGTTCGATTCTGCTGGCGGTGATGGCGTCCGGCCTGAACGGCCAGAGCTTTGCATTCAACGGCTATCTGCCGGTCGATGCGGCCGAGCGCAAGACCAAGCTTCGCGCGCTCGAACAGCTTTCACGCTCAGCCGCCCAAACACAGGTGTTCATTGAAACGCCCTACCGCAATGGCGCGTTGCTCGAGGCCATCCAGGGCGGCTGCGCGCCGAGTACGCTGCTGTCGATTGCAGTGGATCTGACTCTGCCCAGCGAGCAGGTTGTTACGCTGCCCGTGAGCGACTGGCGCGCCGACCGCATGAACCTGCACAAGCGGCCGGCGATTTTCTCGCTGCTGGCGCGATAGCGCGCTTATTCCTTCATCAAGAGCTTGAGCTGGCCCGTCGCGGCCAGCGCTTTCACCGCGCCAGCGCCCATTGCCGTGCCGAGCTTGCGTGCCACGCGCGAGGCGAAGTTTTCCTTGACGGTGTAGTCGACCACGTCCGGCGCCTTGATGACGCTGCGCGCGACAAAATCTGCACTGCCGATCGCGTCAGCCAGCCCAAGATCGACAGCCTTGGCGCCCGTCCAGAACAGGCCGGTGAATAGCGTCGGATCATCCTTCAGACGGTTGCCGCGCCCCTGCTTCACCACGTCGATGAACTGCTGGTGCACCTGGTCCAGCATCTCCTGCGCGTATTGCTTCTGCTGCGGCGACACGGGGGAAAACGGATCGAGCATTCCCTTGTTCGAGCCGGCTGTAAGCAGACGGCGCTCCACACCCACCTTGTCCATCAGGCCCGTGAATCCGAAACCGTCCATGAGCACGCCGATCGAACCTACGATGCTGGCCTTGTCGACGTAGATTTTGTCGGCAGCGGCAGCCACGTAATACCCGCCTGACGCGCACATTTCCTCCACCACCACGTACAACGGAATCTTCTTGTACTTGGCCCGCAGCCGGCGCATTTCATCGTTGATCATGCCCGCCTGCACCGGCGAGCCGCCCGGCGAATTGATCTTCAGGATCACACCGACTGTGTTGTCGTCTGCAAACGCCGCCTGCAATGAGGCGTTGATGTTCTCCGCGCTGGCGTTCGTGTTGGCCGCAATTTCCCCGTCGAGCGTGACAACGGCTGTATGGCGGCCCGTGCTGACGGTTTCGCCTTCCAGGCTGGCGAACGCATAGATGAGGATCCCAATCAGGCCGAGCGTCACGAAGCGGAAAAAGATCCGCCAGCGACGCGCGGCCCGTTGCTCGCGGACAGTTGCCATCAGGACTTTTTCGAGCACTTCCCGCTCCCAGCCGCCGGCCTGCGCGGACGCTGCCGGCGCAGATGCCGATGTCGCCTTGCCTGCTGCCGGGTTGCGCAATTCGGCTTCGAGCGGATGATCCGCATGCTGGGTGACCTCCAGCGCTTCTGGTTTGCCTGCACCCTCGTTGGGGGTGTCTTCGGGCCCTTTCGGCGGAATCGAGTCGGTCATAAACAAAAAAGAAAAGCGGTCGAGAAGAAGAACTGCGCTGCTACGCAGAAGGCGTTGGTTCCGGCGCGGACACTGGCGCCCGGAATAGCGCATCCGGCTGCCACCAGACTGCGCCGTCGCGTTCAGCGACCTCTAGCTTGGACAAATGTGAGCCCCGGCATGGGCCCCCGACGCACCGCCCAGTATCCGGTTCGTAAATGGCGCCATGCGTTGCGCACATCAAATACAGGCCGGAGCTTTCGAAAAACTGGCCTTCCTGCCAGTCCATTTCCATCGGCACGTGTGCGCACTGGTTCAGATAACCATGGGCCTCCCCGGCGTAGCGGACGACGAACGCGCTGACGAGCCGCCCTCGCACCTCCACCTGAAACCGGACACCTAAGCCGCCATCTTCCAACGCTGCGCTTTCACATACACGAACGGGCTCGACCATGTCAGGCATGTTGCGTCAGCCAATTGTGTAAATCCGGAACCGACTTGGCGCTATACAACGGCGTAAGCGAATCCAGCACATCAGCAGGATGCGCGCCATATGTCACAGCTACGCCAGCCGCGCCTGCATTGGCAGCCATCTGCAGATCGTGCGTCGTGTCGCCGATCATCAACGTGCGCTCGACGTCCATGCCGAGATCGCGAGTAAGTTCGAGCAGCATCGCGGGGTGGGGCTTGGAAAACGTCTCATCGGCGCAGCGCGTGTTATCGAAGACGCCGGTCAGATTCGTGGCTTCCATCGCACGTTGCAGGCCCACACGGGACTTGCCCGTTGCCACAGCCAGCAGATAATTCTGGCGGCGCAGCGCGTCCAGCATTTCGCGTACCCCCGGAAACAGCACCAGATGCGCGTCGCGACTGAGGTAATGAAAGCGATACCGATCGGCCAGCTTCCCGTAGTCGGCCGGATCGAGGGTTGGGACGGCATATTCCAGCGCGTCCCGCAGGCCAAGGCCGATCACGTGGCTAGCTCGCGCATCGTCGGGCACCGGCAAGTCAAGATCCCGGCATGCAAGCTGGATTGACCGGGTGATGGCCGACGTTGAATCCATCAACGTGCCATCCCAATCGAAGACGATCAGATCAAAGCGTTGCTGCGGCATCGGGATCGAAGCTCTGGAAAGCGTTAAGGAAGTCGGTGCACTCGGCGGGCAGCGGCGCACTAAACGTGACGATTTCGCCGCTTTGTGGGTGCGTTAGCTGCAGCCGATGGGCATGCAAGAACATCCGTCCCAGCCGCGGCGAAGCATTCGCGCGGGACAGCGCCTTGTTCAGGGCGAAATCGCCGTACTTGTCGTCGCCCAGGATCGGGAAACCCGCGTGCGCCAAATGCACACGGATCTGGTGCGTGCGCCCCGTCTTCAGTTCCGCTTCCAGCAAGGTGTACGGACCAAACACGCCGACCTTGTTGAAGATCGTGTGCGCCGCCTGCCCATCGGCCTGCACGCGCACGCGGCGCTCGCCTTCCGGCGTGGTGTGTTTATGCAGTGGCGACTTGATATGTTGACGTTTGTGCGGCCAGACGCCTTTCACAGCCGCAAAGTACCGCTTGTCGAGCTGGCCTTCGCGAATCTGCTCGTGCAACGCCACCAGCGCGGAACGTTTTTTTGCAAGTAGCAGCACGCCCGAGGTTTCGCGGTCCAAGCGGTGCACCAGCTCAAGAAATTTCGCGTCCGGGCGCGACTGGCGCAACTGTTCGATCACCCCGAACGCTACCCCCGAGCCGCCGTGCACGGCCACCCCGGCGGGCTTATCGATGACGAGAAGATGCGTATCTTCGTGGAGGATCGTAAATTCTGCTGCCGGCACCGTGCGCGCGGCCTCTGTCTGCTGCGCAATCCGCAGCGGCGGAATACGCACCAAATCACCGAGTTTCAGCCGGTACTCCGCATCGATGCGGCCCTTGTTAACCCGCACCTCGCCGGAACGCAGGATGCGGTAAATATGGCTCTTGGGCACGCCCTTGGCCAAGCGCATCAAAAAATTGTCGATGCGCTGGCCTTCGGCTTCTTCACCGATTTCGACATAGGCGACTGACTTCCCGTCGAGTGCGTCGCCGAGTGTGCCATGTCCGGCCTGTTGAATGCGGCCATCAAATGGATGGCGTAACTCATTCATTTTCAATATAATTTTCTCGCTGGACAGTCGTTTATGTGCCAGCAACAGCCGGTCGGAACGAAACAACAGGTATTGTACACAGCCACCGTTTCGGTCCGGAACGTGCCGATCTATCGCCCACTTGTGTTACAAAGCTAATCTCGTGGCCGGATGTATCGGCACGAAAGCAGCACGCACCGCTGTCCCATCGCGCAAGACGTGAACCAAAGATCACGTCGGCAACGTCGGCCAGCGTAGAACGAGCAGCTGGTAGAACAGAATTCAAAGGCGGGCGCCACATGGTCATCCATACGGCGCCCGCTTGGTGAAAGAAGCCCTTGCCGCACCAGACTGGTGCCGGCCGGCTGAATATCCGGTTACCGCGTTGCCACGGCGGTCCGGCGGCAAAACTCTAAAAAGCAGCACGCCGCCCGATTCGCCCCGCCGCGGGTTTCGTCCGGACAGGCCGTCCGTCAATTCGCTCTTTGTGGTCGCTTCACGCGACTCGCCGCCGCCGGCCCGCCTGCAATGCATCGGGCCCGTGGCACGAGTGACAGGACGCGCAACTGGACGCCAACCGCGTCCGCAGACTCCGCCCTGCCATCCATGATGACGCGTGGAATGCCCTCATTTCTTTCGCTCGTGCCCCGTCGCGCCTTGTTATTGGCCGACACTTCGGCAATTCGTTGACCACCCGCTCCGCCTTTGCGTGCTCCATGAAGCGCCGTGCTTGCACGGCATTGGAGTGAGGTTGCAATGAAACGCATGTTGTTCAATGCGACGCAGCAAGAAGAATTGCGCGTCGCCATTGTCGATGGTCAGAAGCTCATCGACATCGACATCGAAACCGCCGGGCGCGAACAGCGCAAAGGCAATATCTACAAGGGTGTCATCACCCGCATCGAACCGTCGCTGGAAGCGTGCTTCGTCAATTACGGCGAAGAGCGGCACGGTTTTCTCCCCTTCAAGGAAGTCGCCCGCGCCTATTTCAAGGACGGTGTGGACGTGCGCAATGCGCGCATCCAGGATGCGCTGCGCGAGGGCCAGGAGCTGATCGTCCAGGTCGAGAAGGAAGAGCGCGGCAACAAGGGCGCTGCCCTGACCACCTTCATCTCGTTGGCTGGCCGCTACCTGGTCCTGATGCCGAACAACCCGCGGGGCGGCGGCGTGTCGCGCCGCATCGAGGGCGAAGACCGCCAGGAACTGCGCGAAACCATGGCGCAGCTGGAAGTGCCGGACGGCATGAGCATCATCGCCCGCACCGCCGGCATCGGCCGCTCGGCTGAAGAGCTGCAGTGGGACTTGAACTACCTGATGCAGCTGTGGAAAGCCGTTGACGGCGCTGCCGTCGACAACAAGGCCCCGCTGCTGATTTATCTCGAATCCAGCCTGGTGATCCGGGCGATCCGCGATTACTTCCAGCCGGATATCGGCGAAATCCTGATCGATACGGACGATATCTACGATCAGGCCCGCGCTTTCATGAGCGTGGTGATGCCCGACAACATGAATCGGGTGAAGAAGTACCGCGACGACGTTCCCCTTTTCTCGCGCTTCCAGATCGAACACCAGATTGAATCGGCGTACTCGCGCATGGTGATGCTGCCCTCGGGCGGCGCCATCGTGATCGACCACACCGAGGCGCTGGTCGCCATTGACGTGAACTCGGCACGCGCCACAAAGGGCGCCGATATCGAGGAAACGGCCGCGCGCACCAACCTCGAGGCTGCCGACGAAATCGCCCGCCAGCTTCGCCTGCGTGACCTCGGCGGGCTGATTGTGATCGACTTCATCGACATGGAGTCGAGCAAGGCCCAGAAGGACGTCGAAACCCGCCTGAAAGACGCGCTGCGCCACGACCGTGCCCGGGTGCAAATGGGCAAGATCAGCCGCTTCGGCCTGATGGAACTGTCGCGCCAGCGACTGCGTCCGTCGCTGTCGGAAGGCTCGCACGTCACTTGCCCGCGCTGTAACGGCACGGGTCACATTCGCGATACCGAATCGTCCGCCCTGCAGGTGCTGCGCATCATCCAGGAAGAGGCGATGAAGGAAAACACTGCCGCGATCCACTGCCAGGTGCCGGTGGAAGTGGCTGCGTTCCTGCTCAACGAGAAGCGCCCGGACATCAACCTGATCGAGACGCGCTTCAAGGTCAACGTGCTGCTGATCCCGAACAAGCATCTGGAGACGCCGCATTACAAGCTGGAACGCCTGCGCCACGACGATCCGCGCCTGGACGACGACAAGGCCAGCTACAAGATGGCCGAAGAGGCTGCCAAGGAACTGGAAGCCGACACGGCTTACAGCACGCGCAAGGAAGCTGCCAAGCCGCGCCAGGAAGCCGCCGTCAAGGGCATCACCCCGGACCAACCGGCACCCGTGTCGGTGCCGCGTGCCGAGCGTCCGGCCCGTGCTGAAATTGCTCCGGCACCGCAAGCGCCGACTCCGGCTCCGGTCCCTGCCCAGGGTGGTTTTGTCTCGTGGCTGAAGTCGCTGTTTGGCGCCAAACCGGCCGAGCCGGTGGTAGCGGCGCCGGTCGAAACGCCGAAGCAACGTGCTGAAGAAGGCAACCGTCAAGGCCGCGGCAATCGCCAGGACCGTGGTGGCCGTGGCCAGCGCGGCGAACGTGGCGAGCGCCAAGGTCAAGGCCAGGGCCAGAACGGCCGTGATGGCAACCGCCAGGGCCGCGAGCGCAATGAAGCCCGCGAAGGTCAGCAACAGGGCCTGCGCGAAGGTCAACGTGACGGTCAGCGCGGCAACCGTGATCGCAACCGCCAGCCGGCCCAGGTAGAGGGCGCGGTTCGTGAGACGGCGGAAGCCCGTCAGCCGCAGCAAGGCCAGGAAGTGCGCGGCGAGGGCCAGAACCAGGGCCAAGGCCGCCGCGAACGCAATCAGGAACGTCGTGAGCGCCAACCGCGTGAGGGTCGCGAAGCCCGCGAGGGTCGGGAGCCGCGTGAGCCACGTGAAAGTCGTGAGCCGCGCGAAAATCGTGGCGAACGCGATCAACAAGCGAAGGAAGCCGCAGCCGTGGCCGCCGAAGCCCTGATCGACCAGACCGCCGCCTCGCAAGTGCCGCAGCCGCTGCTCGACACCGCTGCTCCGGTAGAAGGCAGCGAGGGCGAAGGCGTGACGCCGGGCGCGGAGGGCAACGGTGAAGGTGAAGAGCGCCGGCGCCGTGGTCGTCGTGGCCGTAACCGTTATCGCCGTGACCGCGAGGGCGCAGAAGGCGTGCGCTCCGAAGGTGAAGGCGAAATCGAAAGCGCCGAAAGCGCTGACGAAGCCGTCGCCGAAATGCATGCAGAGCCGGTACTGCCCGCGACCGTGACGGAACCTGTGCTGACGACGTCGTTTGCCCCGGTTGAGAACCCGGCTCCGGTGGTGCACGAGCCCGTGCATGCCGCAGAAGCCGTGGCGCCTGTGTCGGCACTGCCCCAAGTGCAGCCGACAGAGCCCGCGCTCGCGACGGCTGTTGCAACGCCCGCGCCCGCACCCGCAGCGGCGGCGCCGCAAGAGGCCATCGTGACGGCGTTTGCCGAAGTGCCGGCACCGGTCAGCACGATCGCCCAGGCTTCGCCGCTGCCGATCGAGACGCTGCAAAGCGTGCTCGACAACGCTGGCATGACGTGGGTCCACACCGATAGCCAGAAGCTGCGTGCGTCGCAGGAAGAAGCTGCGCGCACCGTTGTCGCACCGCGTGTGCCCCGCGAGCGCAAGCCGCTGCCGCCGATCCAGCAAGGCCCGATGATCCTGGTCGAAACCAACCGCCCTGCGGCTGGCACGGACCAGCAGTAAGCAGCACACCGGCGGGCAACCGCCGGAGCAAGTGCCTGAGGGCGGCTTCGGCCGCCCTTTTTTCTGTGCGCGATATATCGAGTATGAAACCCCACCGCCCGCGCGGAACAGGGGCTGCGCTACACTCGAACTTGTATCGGGTGCAACACTCCCGCTTCGTGGATTGACGCACCGCACCACACCATGACCGAAACCGTCATCCCCCTTTACGATCTGCGCGATGGCCAACATCATCGCGCCACGGTGCCGACCGTGCCCAACGTGCTGGTCCCCTCCGAGGGCAAGCTGACGGACACGCGCGGGCGCCGGTTGCACGATTTGCGCATCTCTGTGACGGATCGCTGCAACTTCCGCTGCGTCTACTGCATGCCGAAGGACGTGTTCGACAAGGATTACCGCTTCCTGCGGCATTCCGAGTTGCTGTCGTTTGAAGAGATCGAGCGCATGGCGCGGCTTTTCATCGAGCATGGTGTCGAAAAAATCCGTCTCACGGGCGGCGAGCCGCTGCTGCGCAAAGACATCGAACGCCTGGTGGAAATGCTCGCGCGTCTGACCACCGCCGAAGGCAAGCCCCTGGACCTGACGCTGACCACCAACGGCGCCCTGCTTGCACGCAAGGCCCAGTCGCTCAAGGACGCTGGCCTCAGCCGCGTGACTGTCAGCCTCGACGGCATCGACGATGCGACCTTCCGGCGCATGAACGATGTCGACTTTTCCGTAAGCGAAGTGCTGCACGGCATTGAAGTCGCGCAGAGCGTCGGACTGGCGCCGATCAAGGTCAACATGGTCGTCAAGAAAGGCGATAACGATGACCAGATCGTGCCCATGGCGCGGCACTTCCATGGCAGCGGCATCATCGTGCGCTTTATCGAATACATGGATGTGGGCACGACCAACCACTGGGACATGCGTTCCGTCGTGCCGTCGGCCGAAGTGATCAAGCGCCTTTCGTCCGAGTTTGCGCTCGAGCCGGTGTCGGCGAATTACAGCGGCGAAACTGCCGAGCGCTGGCGCTACGTCGACGGCGCTGGCGAGGTCGGCGTGATCTCGAGCGTGACCCAGGCGTTCTGCCACGATTGCACGCGCGCGCGGTTGTCGACCGAAGGCAAGCTGTATCTCTGCCTGTTCGCCACCGAAGGCTTCGACCTGCGCGCGTTATTGCGCGGCGGCGCGACCGATCTGGAACTCTCCAACGCGATCCGCGGTGTCTGGCAAGGCCGCGCCGACCGCTATTCCGAATTGCGCGCCAGCGGCAAGGCAAAACCGGCCGGCCGGCGCATCGAAATGTCCTACATCGGCGGTTGAATCCGCCAGCGTTCAACGACATGATTCCGATATCCGACATCACCGGCCTGATCCTGGCCGGCGGCCGGGGCAGCCGCATGGGCGGCGTTGACAAAGGCCTGCAGACGTTTCGCGGCGCGCCGATGGCGATGCACACGCTGTTGCGCCTGTCGCCGCAGGTGAGCCACATGTTGATCAACGCGAACCGCAATCTGGCCGCGTATGAGTCATTTGGCGTGCCGGTGGTGGCGGATTCAGTGCCGAATTTTGCCGGCCCCTTGGCGGGCATCCTGGCCGGGCTGGAGCAATGTGAGACGCGCTACCTGCTGACTGCGCCTTGCGATTCGCCCTTCGTGCCGACCGACCTGGCAGTCAAGCTCTCGCACGCAATGGAGGAGGCCCGCGCGCGCATCGCCATGCCGGTGACGATGGAGCCGGACGAGCAAGGTCACCCGCGCCGGCAAGTGCAGCCGGTATTCTGTCTGATCGATACGCTGCTTGCCGACGACCTGATCGTCTATCTGCAAGGCGGTGGCCGCAAGATCGAAAGCTGGACCGCGCGCCACCCGACGGTGGACGTGTTGTTTGACGACAGTTCCGCCTTCGCCAACATCAACACGCTGGAAGAATTGCACCAGCTGGCCGAGCGCCGCTAGAACGCCAAGGCCACCGCTCCCTCATCGACGTCATGACCACCCTTGCCTCCGTCGTTTCGTGTCTGTCCGACTACGATCCGAACGCCCTGCCCGTTGCGCAAGCGCAAGCCATCATGCGCGACTTCGTGCAGCCCGTAAGCGGCGTTGCCCGCGTGCCCATCCGCAGTGCGCTCGATCGGGTGCTGGCCGAAGACGTGCTGTCGTCCATCGACGTGCCTTCGCACGACAACTCGGCGATGGACGGCTTTGCCTTTGCCAGTGCAGAACTTGCAGGCCATGCAGGCGAAATCTCCTTGCGCGTGATCGGCACGGCGTATGCGGGTATCGCCTTTGACGGCGTGCCCAGCGCAGGCGAAGCCGTGCGCGTGATGACCGGTGCCGTCATGCCGGTCGGCTGCGACACGGTCATCCCACAGGAATTCACGCAAGGCGATGCCGACACCGTTCGCTTTGCCCGCGATGCCGTGCGCGCAGGCGACAACCGACGTCTGCGTGGAGAAGACCTCGCGCGAGGCAGCGCCGCGCTGTCCGCAGGCCGAACGCTGCGCCCCGCCGACATCGGTCTGCTGGCCTCGCTTGGCATCGCTGAAGTGTCTGTACGCCGCAAGCTGCGCGTGGCGTTTTTCTCCACCGGCGACGAGTTGCGCTCCATTGGTGAACCGCTCGACGCCGGCTGCGTGTACGACTCCAACCGCTACACGCTGCACGGCATGCTTTCGCGCCTGGGTGTTGAACTGCTCGACATGGGCGTCGTGCGCGACGACCCGGCGGCACTCGAAACCGCCTTCCGCACCGCCGCTGAAAACGCCGATGCGATCATCACTTCGGGTGGTGTCTCCGTCGGCGAAGCAGACTTCACCAAACAGATGATGGCCAAGCTGGGCGACGTGACATTCTGGAAGATCGCCATGCGCCCAGGCCGGCCGATGGCTTTCGGACGCATCGCGTCAAATGGCCGCAGTGCGTTCCTTTTTGGATTGCCCGGCAACCCAGTGGCGGTGATGGTGACGTTCTATCACTTCGTGCGCGGTGCGCTGCTGCGCATGATGGGCGCCACCGACGCCGGCGCACCGTTGGTGCCGGCCGTGAGCGCCGCCCCGATCCGCAAGCGGCCCGGGCGTACGGAATACCAGCGCGCAATCGCCGCCCTGAACGAACGCGGCCAGCTCGAAGTCCGCCTCACCGGCCAGCAAGGTTCGGGCGTGCTGCGTTCCATGAGCGAAGCAAATTGCTTCGTCGTGCTCGCTCACGAACAGGGTCAGGTCAACGCTGGCGACGGCGTGCAGGTCTTGCTGTTCGACGGTCTCGTCTAGGCGGCGTGGCAACGGCGGCTTTTGTGCCGACAGCAACATCGCATGCTGTCGGTTTTTTGCGTCACCTCCGGGCTGCGGGTATCGGCGCATCGGTCGATTCGCTACACTCTGCGCCAGTTTGATTGTTTCGGATTTGAGCCTGAGCACTGCCATGATGACCAAGGAGATTGCGTATCTTCACCCGGCCCATACCGCCCGCGCGCTGGTACTGGTGTACCTCTGTTTCTCGCTGCCGGTCGTGGGACTGTTCTTCTTCGTGGGCTTCGTCCGGTACGGTGAACTGCCGACGATCGTCGTGCTCAGCGGCCTGATCCTCAACGCCCTGGTCGGTTTTGGTGCACTGTGGCTGGCCTGCCATGCCTATAACTGGGTTGCCGAGCGCTTTGGCGGCATCGAAATCCTGCTGCGCGACGTGCCGGAAGAAGCCTGATCGCGGCTGTGCGGTTCAAGAAAATGGGGCGGAAATATCCGCCCCTTTTCTTTTGCTGATGCCGATGACCTATCCGGCCTGGCCTTACTCGGATTCGGTTTCCTCGTCCGGCGACACAGTGGACTCGAGCCCCAGCACGCTCTGCGCAGAATCGCTCGGCAACGCCTCCACCGCCTTCAGTTTGCGGTTCATCTGGCGCGTCCGCACCTCGGCCTGCTCGATATTGCTGACGGCGCGCTCCAGCGTCTTCTTCGTCGCGGCCAGCACGTCGCCAAACTTTCCGAACTCGCTTTTCACGGCACCGAGCACCTGCCAGACTTCGCTGGAGCGCTTTTCGAGCGCCAGCGTTCGGAAGCCCATCTGCAGGCTGTTGAGGATCGCGGTGAGCGTGGTCGGGCCCGCCACCGTCACGCGGAACTTGCGCTGCAACTCGTCGGTCAGGCCCGGACGGCGCAGCACTTCAGCGTAGAGTCCCTCGGTAGGAAGGAACAGGATGGCGAAGTCGGTCGTGGCCGGCGGCGCAATGTACTTCTCGTGGATGGTCTGCGCCTCCTTGCGCACCGCGACTTCCAGCTCGCGGCTGGCAGCTGCGGCTGCGTCGGCATCGGCCCGCTCCTGTGCGTCGAGCAGGCGCTCGTACTGCTCTTTCGGGAATTTGGCGTCGATCGGCAGCCACACCGCTGCATCGTGATCGGCATCGGTCTTACCGGGCAGGCGGATGGCGAACTCCACGCGCGCACCAGTACCGTGCACGGTCTCCACGTTCTTGTCGTATTGCTCGGGCGTGAGCATCTGCTCCAGCAGCATCTCCAGCTGGACTTCGCCCCAGGTGCCGCGCGTCTTCACGTTGGTCAGCACCTTCTTCAGGTCGCCCACGCCCTGCGCCAGCGCCTGCATTTCGCCAAGGCCGCGATGCACCTGCTCCAGCCGGTCCGACACCAGCTTGAACGATTCGCCCAGACGCTGCTCCAGGGTGGCGTGCAGCTTTTCGTCGACCGTGCGGCGCATCTCGTCGAGCTTGGTTGCATTGTTCGCCTCGATGTCCTTGAGCTTCTGCTCCAGCGTGGCACGCACCTCCGCCAGGCGGCGCTCGTTGCCCTCGCCGAGTTGGGCGAGCTGCTGCTGCATCGTCTCGCCAAAGCGGCGCAGCGCGTTGCCCTGCTCGTCGCGCGCCTGCTGGGCTTGCTGCTGCAGGTTCTGACGCACGGCCTCAAGCTGCTGCGTGTTCGTCTCGGTCAGCTTGGTGAGCTGCTGCGCGAACGTGTCGATCTGGTTGTTCTGCAGCGTGGCGACGCTGGTGAGCTGCGTCGCCAGCACCTGCTGGAATTGCCCCAGTTGCTGCGTGACGTCGCTGCGGCCGATGCGGGCCGTCTCAGCGATTTCGCCGCGCAGTTCGCGCTCGATGCGTTCATTGCCGCGCGCCAGTTCATCACGCAGTGTCGCGAGCATCGGTGATATATCGCTTCCTGCGGGGCGAGAGACCCCACGCCAGATCAATACGCAGAGCACAGCCACCACAGCTACGCCCAGCAACGTCAGTAAAGCCAACCAGTCCATATCAGCGTTCGATCAGGAGGACGCGCGCTGCGCCAGCGCGTCCGGGTTCAACAAGTTAGGCGGCCGCCCTGCGTGCGGGCCGAAGCCGAGTGCAGCGATCAAGTTGTCGGCGGCCAGGTTGGCCATGCCCAGGCGCGTGCCCAAGGTGGCACTGGCAATGTGCGGTGTGAGCGCGACGTGCTCAGCGTCGAGCAATGCCGGATGTACTTTAGGCTCACCCTCGTACACATCCAGGCCGGCAGCAAAGATGCGCTTGTCCGCCAGCGCCTGTGCCAACGCGGC